>CAYGSW010000041.1:0-29220 GCA_964352535.1 uncultured Granulosicoccaceae bacterium
CAAAGTCGCCTTGTTGCAACGGCTGCCAAAGCCGCTGCATCCTACTTTATGAGCTAGACGGACCACTAGGTTCTCTTACGCGGATCAACGATGTCACGCAAGCCATCTCCCAGAAGATTGAATGTAAATACCGCGATCATCAACCAAAGCCCCGGGAATACTGCTAGCCACCATTCGCCAGACACAATGAAATTAGCACCTTCAGCAACCATGATGCCCCACTCCGGTGTGGGTGGACGCACGCCTAGACCAATGAATGACAGGCCTGCTGCGTTCAAGATAGCCCAGCCCATGTTGAGAGAAACCTGCACCATCATCGGTGGCAACGCATTGGGAAAAATATGCATGGCCAGCACGCGTATGTCAGAGTTGCCCGACAGCTTTGCCGCGCGTGCAAAGCCAGCATCACGACGGATATTTACCTCTGCCCTAACCAGACGAGCATAAAACGGCATGTTGATAATGGCGGTTGCGTAGATGATATTTTCAATCGTGTTTCCCAGTGCAGCAACAATTCCCATGGCAAGAACAAATAGCGGGAAAGCCATAATCGTGTCCAGAAACCGGTTCAGGATGATGTCTAGCCAACCTCCCCAATAGCCCGCAATAGCGCCCAGCATCGACCCCACAACGAAGGACAAGGCTACCGCTGCCACAGAGATTGACAGATCAAGCCGGGTTGCGACTATAACTCTACTGAAGACATCCCGACCGACATTATCAGTGCCAAACCAATGCGCCCACGATGGAGGCTGTAGTGCATTTACAGCATTTGTCTGCAGAGGATCGTACGGCACCAGTGAAGGCCCAAACACAGCGCATCCGATCAGAAATGCGAACATGCCAAACGCCAGTAGCGTGACAGGATTTCCACGCAATACATAGAGCAGATGATCCAGTGTTCCAGTGGTTTTGACAGCAGTTTGGGATATAGGATCCACTGAGAGGTCAGTCATTTTGCCGCAAACACAATTCGCGGATCTATCGCGGTGTACGCCAGATCAATAAGAAGGTTGAGCAAGACAAAAAGCAATGCCATCGCCAGTACAAAACCCTGTACTGCCGCGTAATCGGACACGACCAGTGCTTCCACTGCATACGAACCAATGCCTGGCCAGGCGAACACTTTTTCAACCAGCACGTTGGCACCTAACGCGAACGAGAATACCATACCTAGTGTTGTGACAACTGGTAACAGCGCGTTACGGAATGCGTAGCCGTACAGCACTTTACGATTAGTCAGGCCTGCAGCGCGCGCAGTGCGGATAAAGTCTGAAGACAGTGTCGTCAACATGGCAGCACGCGTCATTCTCGCAACGGGTGCCAACGTAAATAGTGCAAGAGTTCCAGCAGGCAGGATTAATTGTTTGGCAGCACCACGCCAGGTTTCCCAATCACCCATCAACGCGGCATCAATCAAATAAAATCCAGTGACATGATCAGGAGACAGATAGATGAAATCAAGCCGACCCAATGGCGACGGTGCAATGCCAAGGAGGTAGTAGAAAATATAGATGAGCAGAATGCCAGTGAAAAACGTGGGCAGCGACACCCCTGCAGTCACAAGCACTCGGCAAAAATGATCAACCCACGTCCCCGGGCGAGTTGCTGCAAGCACCCCTAGTGGAATAGCAATGGCACAGGCTATTATCAACGCCGTAAGAGTCAGCTCCAGTGAGGCAGGCAACCTATTAGCCAAGTCATTGGCAACCGGTTGTCCACTCGTCATCGATTGACCTAGATCCCCCTGGATCAAATCACCAACATAGATAAAGAACTGCTGTGGCAGCGGCTTGTCCAACCCCATGGACACACGGGTCTGTTCAATGGAGGCTTCATCAGCAGCTACACCGGCAAAATAGACAGCAGGGTCACCCGGCAATGCACGAGTCAATAGAAAACTGATGACCACAACACCAATAACAACTGGAATAGACTGCGCACAGCGCATAAGCACCGCACGTAGTCTAGGGTGATTGGACAAGTTCATCGACCTACGCACTCATCTGTTTACGAGAGTTTTATCGGCCTTACATCCAGTTGACGATGGAACCAGAACTCATAACCTTCAGCGCCATTAGCAGCCACATTCAAGGCAGGTTGATACAACGGTATGCGTGGCAGATCCTCCAGCACAATTTCAAACATACGCTTGATCTTCGGTGCGTACTCGGGATCGTCCATCGGCATGTGCAACGTCGCACTTACCAGATCTTCAACTTCCTGATTCAAATAGTTTGATGAGTTAAATAGGTGTCCATGCTGGTAAGCCCAGAAGAAGTAGTAATCAGGCGTATTCAACCATCCACCAAAGTTCTCCAGATGTAATGGCAATCGTTTTTCAACCAATACAGCAGTTCGCCAGTTAGCACCCGGAATTTTTTCGATCTCAACAGTAATACCAATTTTGCCCAGTGCTTCCTGAACCAGCAGCGCTGTCGGCTCCATCCAGGAGGCAAGATCAAGGCTTATGGACAATGGAACTTCGAAACCATCAGCATAGCCAGAGGCTGCCATGTACTCCCTGGCTTTTTCCAGATCCGTGTAATACTGGGTTTTACGAGGCCAGGCAATATCATTGATCTCTTCTTCACCACCAAACAGCGGTAGCCCGCGACCGTAAGCGGCGGCCTGGAAGATGTCCTCATAAGGTACAGCATAGGCTATTGCCTTGCGTACGTTGGCGTCTTGAAACGGCTCGAAATTAAAGTTGGGACAAAGACAGTGTATGCAATTCTCTACAGGTGTTGAGAAAACATCAATGGTTTTAGCTAACTCAGCCGCATCCTTATCCGGAATACCAAAGGCCATCTGTACGTCACCGCGCTCAACCAGAGCACGTCGAGTTGCAGGGCTGGGTACTTCACGGACAACTACACGCTTTAGCGCCGGTAAAGGACCACCTACCCAATCGTCATTGCGTTCGTACACCAATTGCTCGCCCGGTGCCCAACGAGCAACTTTGTAAGCACCAGAACCTGCAGGTGTTTTATGCAGATATTCCAGCGCCCAGGGATCATCGGCAGTTGCGTTTTCCAAGGCTTCAACCGAATTCATGATATACGGCACTGGCACAGCCAGATCAGGTATTGTCAGCTTCGATGGTTGATCCAGTTTAATAACAAATGTTGAGTCGTCAACAGCTTCAAATTGGTCAGGACGCTCCAGACCACCAGCTTTCATTTGCACGGTTGGGAATCCACCCACCGATACCGCACGGTCGAACGACCATTTGACATCCGCTGCAGTGACCGTGCGCCCGTCCCAGAATCTTGCTTCAGGCTTAAGCTTGAATGTAAGGACCAGACCATCATCAGAAACAGTCCAGCTTTCGGCCAGTTCCGGCTCAATGACCGTGTAGTCATAGGAATAGCCTCCACCGATAGCTTCTTTTGTACCAAATGAAAGCAACCTGTCATAGCAGTTCACACCAACCTGGTAAGAGGCACGGCTCGTACCTGAGCGGTGCAGATCCAGTGAATTTATAGTCTGGCCAGTGACAACAACGAGAGTGTCTGACCCTTGAGCGACAGCTGGCATCGACTTTAGAAATGGCAGGATGGATGCCGCAGCGCCCACTTTCAATACGTTTCGTCGTGCGTGAAAATCAGTCATTTCTGTGCCTCTGGTCTGAGCCTCTGGAAATTGCTAGCGCGCAATGCACTTTTTCGATGCGCTAGTCTGTGCCAAAGAACTGACCGTATCCAGTGCTAAAATGACAGCACCCTGATGCAAAAAATGCAGCGGATCTACAATGAAATTGAAACGCATTGAAACCTTCACCACATCTGATGTCGGTTTTGTCAGGGTCACTGCCGAGGACGGATGTCAAGGTTGGGGCCAGGTATCAACCTACCATTCAGATATAACCTGTCAGGTATTGCATCGGCAGGTTGCTCGCTGGACTCTGGGGGTTGACACCAGCGATCTCGATGATCTGCTGGATATCGTCACTGAGCGAGAGCACAAGTTCCCTGGCACCTATTTGTGCCGCGCCATGGCAGGACTGGATACAGCCATCTGGGACCTGCGTGCCAGGCAACAAGACAAGCCCGTCACCGAGCTTCTGGGCGGAACTGCCGGACTAATCCGGGCCTATGCGTCATCAATGAAACGCGACATCACACCTGCGCAGGAAGCAGATCGGCTCAAGCGCTTGCGTGACACTTACGGCTTCAACGCATTCAAGGTCAGAGCCGGTGCCGAGGTGGGCAGAAACCAGGACGAATGGCCTGGCCGAACAGAAGACATCATTCCAACCATGCGCCGCGAGCTTGGCGATGATATCGAGCTGCTGATCGATGCCAACAGCTGTTACACACCACAACGAGCTATCGAGGTAGGCCATCTTTTGCAACAATATGGGTATTGTCACTATGAAGAACCGTGCCCTTACTGGGAACTCGACCAGACCAGGGAAGTCACCGAGGCACTGGACATAGACGTCACGGGTGGTGAGCAGGATTGTGATCTGCCTACCTGGAAACGCATGATCGACATGCGCGCTGTTGATATCGTCCAGCCCGATATACTCTATCTGGGGGGCATCAGTCGCACACTTCGTGTGGTTGAGATGGCTCGTGTTGCCGGTCTTCCTGTCACACCACACTGTGCGAATCTGTCACTTGTCACGCTGTTTACGATGCACCTTTTGCGTGCCATTCCCAACGCTGGAAAGTATCTAGAGTTTTCCATTGAAAGAGCAGACTACTATCCGTGGCAGCAGGATCTTTTTGTCGAGTCACCCTATAACATCGAGAATGGCCATGCGCGAGTGAGCGATAAGCCAGGCTGGGGCATTGAAATCAATCCGGAATGGCTAGCGCGTTCGGTATATCAAAAAAGTGACAAGGCTTAAAACGGCGTAATTTCACACTTCCGTGTCTCAGCACCCTTCTGATGGACAGTAGACTACCACCGAAGCGCAAACTGACGAGTTAGAGGGCAAAGTTCAATGCTCTTTTAGATGGACTGTATCCGCTACACCAGGCCCTTCAAAGCCTTCTGTACGTTACAGATTTGCAGGTGACTCTTCAGTGCCATGCTTGTTGTAGGGAAAGCTGTTTAAAGGCAGAGCTGGATTAGCAAAACCACCAAGTCGCTAAAAATACAGTTTGCTTAATGCAATGGAATGGAATTTAAAATAATCTGACAAAACAACCGTTTATTTGACAATGGCAATATTGCCCAGATAAATGTGCTAATTGAATTGGTAGTCTGACTACCATGCTTCATTCTGTCTCTACTGAAAACGAAAGCGGGTTTTTCGCAAACCAGAACAAACAGCAACAGGAGATGGGCATGATATTAAGTAAAACAGAAGTGATTTACCTGGCAATTATCTTCGGATCATTCGTTCTGGGCGTACTTCCGCATGCAACCATGATGTAGTCGCGTCAGTTTTCTCGACTCAAAAAAAGGCAGTGTGCCGTCGACTTCAATCATCGACGAGCACCCTGCCCACATACCTTACAACGTTATAGCTTGCTAACTACTGCTCAGTCCAGCTCTTGATGAGCTCATCATAAGCGACTGTAACAGGCTCAGGCTTTTCGTTATCAAGCTTGGGCTTTGGCGCACCCGGCTGGTCAAACCAGTACTGTGGATCTTGCTCGTCATTCAGGACGGGACCAATGTCGCCCTGAACACCAGCTCGCTCCAGGCGTGCAAGCACTTTTTCCTGGGCCTCACACAATGCGTCCATCGCTTCTTGTGGGGTTTTTTGTCCGGATGAAGCATCACCTATATTCTGCCACCACAGCTGCGCAAGCTTCGGATAGTCAGGAACGTTAGTGCCCGTAGGTGACCACTGCAAACGTGCTGGCGATCGGTAGAACTCGATCAGACCACCAAGCTTTGGTGCACGCTCAGTGAAACTTTCGTCCTGTATGGAACTTTCACGAATAAACGTCAGACCTGTGTGCGACTTCTTCAGATCAACCGTTTTTGATACAACAAACTGTGCATACAACCACGCAGCCTTGGCACGGTCTGTTGGTGTTGATTTCATGATGGTCCATGAACCGGCATCCTGATATCCAAGCTTCTGACCTTCTTCCCAATAAGCGCCACGAGGACTAGGAGCCATACGCCACTTAGGTGTGCCATCTTCGTTGACAACAGGCAGTGAAGGGTCGACGCTACCAGCGGTAAACGCGGTGTACCAGAACATCTGCTGGGCAATCTGCCCTTGAGTCGGTACTGAAGCGGCTTCGCCAAAGTTCATGCCCTGTGCTTCTGCAGGAGCATAGTTCTGCAACCACGTGATGTAGCGCTCGATAGCATAAACCGATGCAGGGCCGTTAGTGTCTCCACCACGTGCTACACAGGATCCAACCGGCTGGCTGTTTTCGTTGACACGAATGCCCCACTCATCCACGGGCAAACCATTGGGCTCGCCTTTATCGCCGTTCCCGGCCATGGATAACCAGGCGTCAGTGAAGCGCCAACCCAGAGAAGGATCTTTCTTACCGTAGTCCATGTGACCATAGACTTTCTGGCCATCGATTTCACGGCCTGTAAAGAACTTGGCAATGTCATCATAGGCTGACCAGTTGACTGGAACTCCAAGGTCGTAACCGTACTCGGCCTTGAAATCAGCCTGAATTTCCGGGTCACTGAACCAGTCATAACGGAACCAGTAAAGGTTGGCAAACTGCTGATCAGGAAGCTGATACAGCTGACCATCCGGACCTGTGGTGAAACTGATGCCCACGAAATCCTCGAGATCCAGCGTCGGCAACGTAACATCAGCACCTTCACCCGCCATCCACTCAGTCAGATTGCGTGCTTGTTGATAACGCCAGTGAGTTCCGATCAGATCAGAATCGTTGATGTAGGCATCGTAGATATTCTCGCCCGACTGCATTTGCGTTTGCAGCTTCTCAACAACATCACCCTCACCAATAAGATCGTGTGTGATATTGATACCCGTGATTGCTGTAAACGCAGGTGCAAGAACTTGAGATTCGTAGGTATGCGTGTCGATGGTCTCTGATACCACCTTGATGTCCATACCGGCGAATGGCTTGGCCGCATCGATGAACCACTGCATCTCAGCTTTCTGCTCTTCTTCGCTGAGCACTGACAGGCCAGCAATTTCATTGGCCAGAAAGTCTTCGGCCGCAGCCATGTCGGCTTGCACGGTGTGCGTGCTGGCAACAAGGATAGCGACCCCGACCGCCACAGCGGATTTGGGGAACTTGAACTTCTGCATTGAACTCCTCCTTTATGTGTGTGATTAAACGTGACTACATGACGTAGCCTGCACTACTGGTGAAAACGGACTATATCAGCCTGAACGGTTCATGAAACGTTAAATGCTTTCCCGAATAGACCAACCTTGTGTTTTCACGAACAACTGTCGAAGATCACTGCCCGACAAAGATCGTGGAACGCTTAATTCCTACGCTCATATGGCTAGTGTTCTGCCAACCTAGACGAAAGTAAACACCGCAATGCCGTAAAGCACCGACACACCCAACGCCCACCACAAGTTGCTCCCGACGAAGACGAGCCAGGCAAGATGGATGAAAGCACTGCCAAGCAGCGACAGGAACAGACGATCACCACGCGTCGTTTCGAAGCGCAGGATGCCAATGCGAGGACCACCACCCGGCTTGATGGCCTCCCAGATACTCATCGTAATCAGCAAACAGGCAATCACGATGAAGAAAATAGCCGTGGGCATGGTCCACGCCATCCAGGACAGATTCATTGTTGTCTCCAGATTGTCAACGACATTGTGAATAAAACTGTCAGTGTGAACATGTTAAACACGACCCAGCGCAAACCCTTTTGCGATGTAGTTTCTAACAAAGTAGATAACCAGTGCACCAGGAATGATAGTCAGTGAACCTGCAGCGGCGAGAACACCCCAGTCAAGACCGGTAGCCGAGCTTGTCCTTGTCATTATCGCCGTTATCGGTTTGGCATCCGTCACGGTCAGTGTACGTGCGATCAGTAGCTCAACCCATGAGAACATGAAACAGAAGAAGGCAGCTACACCGATACCGGACGCGATTAACGGCGTAAAGATCTTGAAGAAAAATTTAGGGAACGAATAGCCATCGATAAATGCTGTTTCGTCAATTTCTCGTGGAACACCGGACATGAACCCCTCCAGTATCCACACCGCGAGTGGCACATTGAAAAGACAGTGCGCCAGAGCGACAGCAATATGGGTATCGATCAGACCGAACGCAGAATAGAGCTGAAAGAAAGGAAGCGCAAAAACGGCTGGTGGCGCCATGCGATTGGTCAACAGCCAGAAGAACATGTGCTTATCGCCCAGAAAACGGTAACGACTGAACGCATACGCTGCGGGCAGTGCAACACTGAGCGAGATGATGGTGTTGAGCACTACGTAAATCATCGAATCAATGTAGCCGTTGTACCACGAAGGATCACCGAATATCACAGCATAGTTTTCCAACGTGAAATTCTCAGGCCACAACGTAAACTTTGTCTGAATTTCCGTGTTGCTTTTGAAACTCATGTTCACAAGCCAGTAAATTGGCAACACCAGAAAAATTATGTAGGTGGTTGGAACCAGCCATTTAAACTTCGACGTGTTTTCAGCAGCATGGCTCATGCGTCAGACTCCTTCGAGCGATCAGGCGCGTCCAGTCCCGCGTTGGTCATGGCAGTATAGAAAACCCAGGATAATAAAAGAATGATCAGAAAGTAGATGATTGACATCGCAGCGGCAGGGCCAAGATCGAACTGACCGATAGCCATCTTGACCAGATCAATGGACAGGAACGTGGTGGTGCTGCCCGGACCACCCCCGGTCAAGACGAACGGTTCGGTGTAGATCATAAAGCTGTCCATAAATCGAAGCAGAACCGCAATAAGTAGCACGCGCTGCATTTTGGGTAGCTGGATATAGCGGAATACTTTCCAGCGCGATGCACCATCGATACGCGCTGCCTGATAGTAATCCTCGGGGATGGCTACGAGCCCGGAATAACACAGAAGCACAACAAGGCTCGTCCAGTGCCAAACATCCATCATGATGATGGTAATCCACGCATGCACGCCATTCTGACCATAATTGAAGTCGATGCCCATATTAGCCAACGCGGCACCGAACAGGCCAATGTCCTGACGTGCAAACACCTGCCAGATAACGCCAACCACATTCCAGGGAATCAGAAGTGGTAAAGCCATCAGCACCAGGCAAATGGGAACCCATATGCCTTTCTTGGGCATGCACAATGCTATACAGATACCCAGTGGAATTTCGATGGCAAGAATTGTTGCCGAGAAGGCCAGGTTTCGGAGCAATGCATCGTGGAATCGACTGGATGTAAGGACTTCGACATACCATTCTGTGCCAGCCCAGAAAAACTGGTTGTTACCAAACGTATCCTGCACCGAGTAGTTAACAACCGTCATCAAGGGAATAATGGCACTAATGGCTACCAGTATGAAAACCGGCAGTACAAAAAACCACGCCTTGTTATTAAATGGCTTGTCCACGATCAGCCCTGCGCTCTGACCAGGTGTGAGTCCTGGTATACATTGATACGTGCAGGCTCAAACACGGCGGCTGCACTCTCGGGAATGGTGTCGGTTTCACCTAACACCGCATCGACTGATTGCCCATCGACCTCACACCGGATGATCTTATATCGTCCAATGTCTTCAATGGCTTTGATGCGCGCCGGCATCGCTGATGCATCGGCGTGGCGACTATCGACAATCGAGACGAACTCAGGTCGTATACCGACTTCCACTTTGCCCTCAAAACTCGGGTAGCGTCTATCGAGCTGTATCTGACGTCCGGCGACATTGATCAGATTGCCATCGACTTGCCCCGGCAGGATATTCATACCCGGCGACCCAATGAAATAACCGACAAATGTATGAGCTGGTTCATCGAACAATTCTTCGGGTGTTCCGATTTGTACAACTTCACCTTCGTACATCACAACAACCTTGTCGGCAAACGTCAGCGCTTCGGTCTGATCATGCGTAACGTAGATCATCGTGTGTGAAAACTGTTCGTGCAGCTCTTTGAGTTTGGTGCGCAATTGCCACTTCATGTGTGGATCGATGACGGTTAACGGTTCGTCAAAGAGTATGGCGTTCACGTCGTATCGCACCAGACCACGACCGAGTGATATTTTCTGTTTCTCATCCGCTGTCAGACCACGTGCACGGCGATTGGCTTTCGCGCTCAGATCCAGTGTTTCGAGCATGGATTTGACGCGTTCAGAGGTCTCATCGCGATCAACGCCTCGATTGAGTAGCGGGAAGGCCAGATTTTCGGCCACCGTCATCGTGTCGTATATCACGGGAAATTGAAACACCTGAGCTATATTGCGACGCTCTGGCGACAGGTTGCTGACATCTTCACCATCAAACAGAATGCGACCGCGCGAGGGTGTCAATAAACCGGAAATAATATTCAGCAGCGTAGTCTTACCACAGCCCGAAGGCCCTAGCAGCGCATAGGCACCGCCATCCTGCCAGTCGTAGTCGATCTGCTTGAGCGCAAAGTCTGCTGGCGAACCAGGATTTGCAAGGTAGGAATGCGCCAGATGGTCAAGTGTGATGCGAGCCATGAATCAGGCAGCCTGTGAATGTTGTGAAGGTGCGGCAACCAACTGTCCTGCACCATCGAAAAGATAAAAATTTGCAGAGTCAACACTGACCATTAACGATTCGCCTTTATTGACACGGTGAACACCGTGAGTCAGGACAACCCAGTGGTGCGAGTCAACGGTTACGTGAATGAAGGTTTCAGACCCCGTTATTTCAGTGCTATCGATGGATACCGGCAGCGTCACGGCTGTTCCGGTTTCGGCTTTGAGTGTGACATGGTGTGGCCTGATGGCAACCGTATAGTGGCCGTCAGGAACATGCGGGGGGGCTGGCCCAAGCACATGCTCACCCAGGCGCAAGGTGCCATCTTGTAAACCTACCGCAGCCAGGTTCATTGGCGGATCAGAAAATGTCTGCGCTGTTTGCAGATCATTGGGTTGATTGTAGACGTCGATGGTTTTACCAAACTGCGTCACCTTTCCCTCTGCCAAGGTGGCAGTAGATCCACCCAGCAACAGCGCTTCCTGAGGTTCAGTGGTGGCATAAACGAGCACAGAACCTGTTTGCGCAAACAACCGCGGCAGCTCATCACGCAACTCCTCACGCAGTTTATAATCCAGGTTGGCCAGAGGCTCATCCAACAATACAAGCTCAGCACCTTTCACCAGAGCTCTGGCCAAAGCCGTGCGCTGCTGCTGTCCACCCGACAGATTCAACGGTGTGCGATCGAGGAAGTCGGTAAGTTTCAACAACTCGGCAGCTTCTGCTACCTTGCGATCTATTGTGGCTTTGTCTGCACCCGAGAGTCGCATTGGCGATGCGATGTTCTCAAAGACCGTCAGCGTCGGGTAATTGATGAATTGCTGGTAGACCATGGCTACACTGCGATTCCGAACCGATTGACCGACAACACTCTTGCCGTCCACCTTGATATCGCCGTGAGTGGGTTTGTCCAACCCGGCCATCAACCTCATTAAACTGGTTTTACCAGACAGTGTGGGGCCGAGCAAGACATTCAGTGAACCCGAGTCTAGCTGCAGGGACACATCGCTGATGTGCATCTGCGCGCCAACTTTCTTGCCCACATTAACGAGTTCGAGCAACTGAATCCCCCCTGCCAGTGCATACCAATGTATGCGTAACCGATGGCTCGATCCAATCAGCTCGTTAGACCGGCACGCGTTCGTTCTTTCATGTTTACCGTAATCATTCTAATAATGAATGTCAATCGAAAGTCGCAGCTGTTATGATCCATCATCAACAGTTTTGAGAATTCTCAAACACTGCGCCGTATTACAAGTGATGTCGTTGGCTGGGCAAGGCCTCGCCGACAACTTCCCAAAACGTGCGGCATACAACCGCGTCTTGTGGCAATGAACACCGCCGGTCCATCAGTTAGTTTCGATGATTCGCACTTCATGTTTTTCGAGAAGCTTGCGGAAATTCTCACTGGGTAATCGATCGGTGACAAACGAATGAATCTGCGAAACGTGGCCTATGCGTACAGGCGCAGTTCGTTCATGCTTACTTGAATCGGCTGCCAGAATGACGTGCTTGGCGTTCGACAGGATCGCCCGAGCCACTTTCACTTCCCGAAAATCGAAATCCAGCAGTGCGCCTTTGTCATCGATGGCAGACGAGCCAATAACCGCATAATCAACCTTGAACTGATTGATGAAATCGACAGTTGTTTCATCCACGATACCACCGTCGCTGCGACGAACCACCCCTGACGTGATGATAACCTGAGTATCGGCAAAAGGATGCATGAGCGATGCAACGTTAATGTTATTGGTCACCACCATCAAATGGTGCCGTTTTGATAAAGCTTGTGCAACAGCCTCTGTTGTCGTACCAATATTGATGAACAGTGAGGAGTTGTCGCTGATCAGGTCGGCTACAGCCTTGCCGATAGAAAGCTTACGATCGGCAGCCAGCACCCGACGCGCCTCGTAGCTCATGTTTTCGATGCCAAAAGCAAGCTTTGCACCACCGTGTGTACGCGACAGAAGTCGCTGGTCACACAGCGTGTTCAGATCTTTTCGAATGGTCTGTGGTGTGACATCAAAGCGCTCGACCAGCGAGTCAACCGAAACGAATCCAGTCTGTTTAACAAGCTCAAGTATATCCTGAAGGCGCTCTGCGGGCATTCGATGTCTTTCGTTTTGCGTTCTAAAACTATAAACGAAAGCAAAAGCGAATGTCCAGTGATTAACTCCCTAACTATATCTCGAACTGAGTCTCAATGCTGGGTGGCGCATAGCTTACCGCGCATCGCCTGCCGTATCAGCCAACTGATACGGTGTACTTTAAGGCCGCCTTGATCAAGCGGCGGCAGGAACGGATAGTTTCAAACGGGCCTTGCAATGGTCCAGCTCTCGATTGCGCGTTGCCGAATCCCAACCCAGGATTGGCGCTGCCAAGGTCGCAAGTTCCTCAATCACATCGTCTGTTGCCAAGCCCTCCAGCGCGATGGTGGTACGCCGATACACCAGGTCTTCCAGATGAACTACCAGCTCATGCTCGCAAAGATAATGGATTTCGCCCACCTGATAACCTTCGAGGCTGGCCATCGGCTGTCGCGCATTGCCAGCAGCGACGCTAGCGAACACGCGTTCATTGCGCCCGTAACGCTCCAGAAGGTGGCGTGCCATATCTTCGGGAAGATCATGGCGCTGCATGATGTCGGCTACTGTGGCCTGCATCTGCTCCGGTGTGGGAAAATCGCGCCCTCCTCCAATACCCAGATCGTGTGTGTTGCGATGGCGCTTCGTACCAAGTCGTTGCATGACAAGATCAGCCGTCGTTTCACCGAAAGCACGAAATGTTGTCCATTTGCCGCCCACCAATGAGGTTATTGCGAAGGGTCGCTTTGCATCAGCCTCATCAATCTCGATGGAGTGGTCGCGACTGACCTTGCCAACGCCAACATCCTTGTCGTTCGGCAATGGCCGCACGCCGGTATAGGTATAGACGATGTGGTCACGTGTTATAGCAATACCCGGTAGCATCTGCCCGACAACCTCCAGGATGTAGTCAACTTCCGACTCTTCGCATACCGCCAGATCGGGATCATCGATTCTCAGATCCGTCGTACCCATCAATACCCGATCACCAATCGGGTAAGCAAGACACAAGCGGTTATCACCTGTTTCAAAATACAACATGTTCCCCGCCAGTGCCTTTGCAAGCTCAGGGTGATCGAGCACCAGATGGGAGCCTTTCGATCCGCCGATATACTGCGTCTCCACACCAAGCTGATGGTTAACCTTATCTATCCAGGGGCCGGCGGCGTTGACTACCAGCCGGGGTTTTACCTTGACCTTGTTGCCGGTTACGCCGTCCTGAATGATCACCCACTCATCATCAGCTCCAACCACCGAAGCGTAACTGAGAGCCTGGCAAGGTTGCTTGCTATCGCTCAGTGTGTCGGTGATCAGCTCCAGACACAAACGTTCAGGCTGGGTGATCAACGCGTCATAATAGGTGGCAGTTGCAATCACTTTGGGATCAAGGCCATTGAATGTCTTATGCGTATCGGCACGCCAACGGAACTGGTGAGTGGGCATGGTGCGCTGCTTGCGCCCCATCCAGTCATAAATCATTAATCCGAGCTTAACCACCACGACACCGCGCTTCTGAAACTTGGCACCGGGCAGTCGGAAAAATTTGAATGCCGAAGAAAACAGACCTCCAAACCACGATTCGAAAGGCATAGTGCAGGGCAATGGCTTGACCACATGCGCAGCATTTTGCAGCAAGCGATTGCGTTCGTGAGTGGCTTCGGCAACCAGCCTGAATTCACCGTTTTCCAGATATTTGATACCGCCGTGTGCAAGACGTGACGGCGCTGCACTGGCACCCGCGCAGTAGTCTTTGCTGTCAACCAGCAACACAGTTGCGTCATTCAAGGCAAGTTCACGGAATGTGCTGATACCGTTGATGCCACCACCAATGACCAGTACATCAAATGACTGGCCGGAAATGGATGTGAGGGTTTCCTGTCTTGAGGGGTGTGTCATAAAACAAATATCTCAAAGCAATTCAAAATGATTGTACAAACGCGTTTGCGACCTTGATAAGCACCTCTGTATTGCATACAGTGCTAAAAACTTCCAGAGACGACATCATGCCCGATTTCCTGCTCGGTATCGACAGCGGCGGCACAATGACAAAAGCTGCTCTGTTTACGCTTGAAGGCGAAGAAGTGGCTGCAGAGTATAGCGCCGTACCCATGCTGTTTCCCGAAGACGGTTTCACCGAGCGCGACCCGCGGGCAATGTGGCACTCTACCTGTAAAGCCATTATTACGGTCATTGGCTCGGCCGGGATTACCGGCGATGACATCCATGCCGTCTGTGCAACAGGATTCGGGAGTGGATTGTTTTGTATTGATGCGCACGGTGAGCCCACATGCAACGGCATCGTATCAACCGATTCGCGGGCGATGGAGCTTGTGCAGCAATGGCGGGATCAGGGGCTGGAGACGCCAGTAAGAGCCTCGCTAGCACAAAACCTCTGGCCTGCGCAAAGCCTTACGCTGCTTGGCTGGTTCCAGCGTCATCGACCTGAAGTCGCACGCAAGACCACGACAATACTCGCGTGTAAGGATTACACGAAATTTCGACTCACCGGCAAGTGTTCTACGGACGTGACAGATGCTGCCATTGGTGGATTGCTCGATATGGCCAGCGGTGAATACGCAGAGTCTGTGTTCACCACACTGAATCTTGAGTCATGGTTATCTACCCTGCCCCAGCTGATGACATCGGAGGCTCTCGCAGGCGAGATCACAACGCAAGCGGCGCAAGCCACGGGTCTTGCCACAGGCACACCGGTTATCAACGGTGCGGTGGATGTCGTGTGCTCAACGATTGCTACAGGTGTTATCGATGCGTCTCAGCTGGCTGTTGTCGCTGGTACCTGGAGCATTAATAACGCACTTCGCGTCGGTGCACCACAGACTGATCCTGTGCCGGTTCTGCAGACGCCCTACTTGACACCGAACACTTATCTTGCGTGTGAGGCGAGCGCCACGTCGGCAAGCAATCTCGAATGGTGTTGCAACCACGTCTTTGATGCGGAGCGAGCTGCAGCAGAGGCTGAGGGTGTGTCGATCTATGATCGTTGCGGGCAGATGGTGGCAACGCGGCGCGATGCTCCACCGGAGCTGACGTTTCTGCCGTATATGTTCGGCGGGCCAGCCGGCGCGCCAGCGGGATTCATCGGCATGCAGGCACGACATGAGCGAGCGGACCTCGTCTACGCTGTGTACGAAGGCATTGCGTATGCGCACAAGCGCCATGTCGATCAGCTTGTGGTTGCGGGTGACACGTCACCGGATGTGTTGCGCCTTGCCGGTGGAGGAGCACGCAGCACAGTGTGGGCACAGTTGTTTGCGGATGTGTTTGGTCTACCCGTAGAAGTCGCTGATGGCAGTGAATTCGGCGCACTGGGTGCATGTATGGTCGCAGCCGTTGGTATGGGTATCCATGCCGACTATCCATCCGCGGTATCCAGCATGAGTCGGGTGGCACGACGTTTCGAGCCGGATTCGGCGCACACTCGGATGCACGCCGAACGGTTTGCCCAATTCGATCGCTTGAGCACGGCAGTAGCCTCAGCTTGGAACCGGACACGCTAGGAGGCTGTCCGAGAATAAGCTCGCCGCAACGCTATACCCGGATGATCTTCCAGGTACCTGGCACTTTACACATCAGGAGACACTTTCCATTCGCGAAGCTTGTAAACCGTTCCCGGTCTTGGCCGTGGCTCATCACCACCTTCGCGCAAACGCCGCTTGAACGAGTGGATCGGTGTGGCCAGATCATCAATGCGAATTTCCACAACGGATGGTCCTTGATGTGCAAACGCCTCATCAAGCGCAGCTCCAATATCACTCGGATGTTCCACATAGATACCTTTCAGACCCAACGCTTGCGCTGCCGCTGCATAGCCGGGTTTTACGTTGGCATCGTCAAGCACTGCCGATTGCACATTCTTGAAAAAGATGTCCTGCCACAACTGAATCCAACCCAGTCGCCCGTTGTTGATCACGACATTGACGATGCGCTGATGGTTTTGCGCCATGGTGGTCAGCTCGCCGATGGTGTAGGAAAAAGCACCGTCACCTGCTACGGTTATCACGCGCGCCTCCGGCCTGGCTGTGGCAACACCAATAGCACCCGGTACCGAGTATCCCAGACCTCCCTGGCCGCGCGCGTAAATAAACTGCCGACCGGATTTTGTAGCTGGGATATAGCCAGCTATCCAGCCTGCAGCAAATGAGGCGTCAGACACCACAAGATCATCATCGCTCAAACGCTTTCTGATTTCATTCATGACGCGCGCAGGATGGATCGGTACGGCATCAGATGCAATCTCCTGCGCCTTCGATGCTTCGCCTTCGTCCTTGATCTGCTTGATACGTGTATCCCAGTCAGGTCGTGTACCTGCAAGACTGTCCCCCAGCACAGCGTCAATTGCCGTGATGGTCTCTCGCACGTCACCCAGCAAGGCAACAGTCGGCCGGAAAGTACGTCCGTGTTCCAGCGGATCGATGTCGATGGTAATTGTTGCCTGTTCCGCAGTGGGCAACGTCCAGTTCATCCCTGTGTTCTGACTCACCTTGGAACCACACCAGACAATAAGATCAGCTTCCTTGATAAGTTCGATGGCAGCCCATGATCCTAGAGGATTCAGTACTCCAGCGGCGTAGTCGCGTGTTTCGGGTACAGAGCCCTTACCAGTGAGACTAGTGACCACCAGGCCGCCAAACCGATCGGCAAACTGAGTGACATGCATCGCCGCTCGGGATCCGTGCACACCACCGCCACACACCAGCGCCGGACGTTTTGCGCGACGTATCAGATCAGCCGCTGCTGCAATGTCCGCAGCTGGCGGTGCTGAACGCAAAAAAGGCACCTGGATAGTACGATCATCAATCATGACAGGCATCTGCGTTTCATCCCATTCCGCATCGATGATGTTGTGAGGAATAATCAGTGCTACGGGGCCGGGTCGCGATGCGGTGGCAACACGAAATGCGCTACGAACAAGCTCAGGCAAGGCCGCAACTGATGGAACCATCCAGGCCTGTTTCGAACAGGACTTGAAGAATGACAGTTGATCAAAGCCTTGCGAGGCAATACCCTTGTCTTGCAACGGCAGCCAGTCAACAGGCATTTCGCCAACAATGCCAATCAACGGTATCGAGGCGTTCATCGCTTCCAGAAATCCGGCAGGCAGCAAATTGGCACCCGGCCCCACGGTCACATCACACACACCCGGCTTGCCTGTAACGCGTGCATAGCCATCGGCGGCATAGGCAGCATTGCGCTCGTCACGCATGAGCACATGGCGAATTCGATTACCGCGACGTGAGATACCATCGTGCAAAGCAGTGGTTTGACCACCTGGCATGCCAAACACAGCCTCTACTTCGTATTGTGCCAGCATCTCGGCTATTAAGTCACCAATGTGTGCCATGGTAGGTGTAAACCTCTTGTTGCGGAGAATATTCGTGGTGAATGAAAATTTACAGATGAGCTTTGCAGGTACGAGAACCTGTTCTTCAGTTTTTTTCGTGGGTTAACACATCAATACAACTGTCGAGGATATGCTGATATTCAGCAAGCTCCCAGGCAGCCCGACCGATGAACAGACCATCAACATGTTCACAGCGAGTGTAGTCCCGGCAGTTGTGGCGATCGACCGACCCACCATAGAGACAAGGTATTGCTCGACCGGTAAGTGCTTGCGTCAAAGCAATAATACAAGCATGTCGCTCGTTGGTATAATCAGCACTGGCGGGTACACCACCGCTGCCAATAGCCCAGACAGGTTCGTAGGCAAACAACATGGGAGCAAGTAGCTGCTCATCACTCAACTGCCCAAGCGCCGCTCTGACTTGCATGTCAAGAACGGCGTCAGCTTCACCGGCATCTCGCTGTTCCAGTGTCTCACCGATACAAATCAGTGGCATCAATCCTGCCCGAATAGCCGCTTCGGTTTTTAATCCAACCTGCTCGTCGGTTTCAGCAAAATACCGACGCCTCTCCGAGTGTCCAAGCTCGACGATATCAAGCTCACAATCGACCAGCATGGATGCCGATACCTCACCTGTGTAAGCGCCTTCTGTCTGCCAGTGCATATTCTGAGCACCCACCAGTGTTGGACAGTCGGCCAGCCGCCGCTTCACCTCTCTAACGGATGTAAAGGGTGGAATAACAAAGGTTTTTACTGCGGGATGATGGATACCAGGGTAATCACGCAAACCCTTGGCGTATCGCATCGATTCGACGAGGGTCTTGTTCATTTTCCATCCCGCACCTATCCAGTAAGGGCGAGAAGCGGTCATGTGCTTGCCTGCAACAGAAAAGGTGCAGGCGCTGAAAAATCAATTTCATCAAAACTATGAACGGCTGGATGATCACCGACACCATCGTTGTAGTACTGATCACCTTTTCTGCGTACACCAATGGTATGCCAGCCAGCCTTGCGTGCTGCATGGAGTTCCAGCACCAGATCTGACAGGAACACGATGCTCCCTGGCTCTACGCCGATGGTTTTCGCAATCAATTCATACGACGATGAAGATTTCTTGGGCCCAAGGTTTTCGGTATCAAAATCGTGAACGAACAACGGCAACAGGCTACCCTGTGGCGAATGTCCAAACCACGCATGCTGAGCGCTGACTGAGCCTGATGAAAAAATAGACAACCTGAAACCTGCCGCGTGCCAGGCTTTTATAGCCGGTATGGAATCATCAAAAAAATGCGATACCAGATCACCGGCAGCGAACCCTTCAGACCAGATCCAGCCCTGGAATGCCTTGAGAGGCGTAATTTTCTCATCGCCACCCAGCCAGTGATCAAGCCACCAGAGTACTCTTTCCAGGTCAGCTTCCGGCTCATTGGCCAAAGCGCGGACCGCTTCAATCTGGGCTTGAACCTCTGGTTGGTCAAGATGTGCCGTGATCCATGGCCTGAACCGTTCACGGCTGTATGGGTACAGCGTTTCGTGCACATAACGGGTTGAGGAAGTTGTCCCTTCGATATCAAGAACTATGGCTTTTAAAGTCATGCTACCAGTGTGTCATAACTTGGGAATCGTTCACTGATGTTATCCCCGGTAAAGTGGCCCACCCAACCTTCGGGAATCCGAAAGAAACGGATGGCGGCGAAGTGAGGCTGTGTGCCCATGTCGAACCAGTGCGTGGTGCCGGCGGGTACTGAAATCAGGTCACCGGCTTCACAAACGACGCTGAGCACTTCACCATCGATGCGCAGGTAGAACGCACCGCTACCTTCAACGAAAAACCTGACTTCGTCATCGTCGTGCGTGTGTTCAGACAGGAATTTTGCACGTGCTCCACGGGCCTTGTCTGGCCACTCCGGATCCGACGGATCAGGTACCAGACGTACCACGTCAACGGTAGTGAATCCTTCAGCGCGCAATTTTTCAACATCATCAACGTAAGCGGCCAGTACAGACTCGCTGTCGGCACTCGGAGGCAGCGTGGCCTTGGCCTGCCATCGCTCCAGACGTACGCCACGCTGGTTTAGTTGCAGCTTGATCTCGTCGAAGTCATTCGTTTTCAACGTGACCGTTTCGGGTGTTGAATCGGGTTGTATCGTCAATGCAGTCATGTCATCTCCTGTCGTAGTGAGGCCATGGTGTCGAACAGCATGGGTAATGCCTGTTGCAGCAATAGTGATCGAGCAGCGCGCACTTGCTTGTAGCGTATCGCGGCCTGCGCGTCAGGGGCAAACACCCGGCCCCGACCCACCCAGCTTTCAATCGTGCCTGGCAGATCATCAAATGCCCCGATAGCATAACCTGCAAGTGCTGCATTGGCCAATATTGCGCCATCATCACGCGATGGAACAGACCACGCAACGTCGACAGCATCAGACTTGATCTGGTTCCACAGCGCACTACGCGCACCACCGCCGATAGCCAGCACATGCTTCACAGGTACACCCTGGGCTTCGAACACATCGAGAAAATCAGCGTACTCGTAGGCGATTGCCTCCAGCATGGAGCGCCACATTGAAGCTTGACTCGTGTTGATTGTCATGCCCAGCCAGCTTCCGGAAGCGTTTGCATTGTCTGGATTTCCACCGGACAGATAAGGTGTGAAAAGTATGCCATCACTTCCGGGTTCAATTTTCGCAGCCAGTGCGTCAAAGTCTGCGTACAGGTTCTGATCGTCGGCGCAAGCCAGCACTTCATCACGGAACCAGCGCAATGACAATCCTCCAGCCTTCACATAACCCCAATACAATGCTTGGCCCGGCAATGTACCTAGCGAATAAAGCATGCCGGGTTGAGCCGTGATCTCAGCCTTTGGCCCGGTAACGCCAACGGTGAGAATCGATGCTGTGCCAGCTACATCGGTGGCCAGACCAGGGCGTGTGAGACCAGCACCAAGATTGGATTGCATGACATCTCCTGCACCTGCGCACAACGGCGTACCTTCAGGTAAGCCGGTTCGCCGCGCCATCTCTGTGGTTATGTGTCCGACAATTTGTTGCGGCGAATGCACTGTAGGGGCATGCGTCATCGGTATGCCAAGAATATCGAACTGACGTTCCGATACCTGACCCGTGCGTGCGTTCCAACCGATGATCCAGCCAGACAGATGCGAGGGGTCCATATAGGCTTGAGACGCTTTAAGGCCAGCGAGGCATCCCCCGATATAGGGTGCAAGAGAAACGATTTTATCGATACGTTTATAAACATCCGGCTCATGTCGTTTCACCCACTCATGCACCGCCGGCATAACAAAAGTATCCAGGGTGGCGTTGGCAGACTCACTTTCCCATAAAGGCTCAACATCATGGCGCAACCAGTCGACCTCAGCATTGGCGCGAACATCGAGATAGGGAATGATTGGCCGTACCGGTCGCCAGTCTGAGTCGATAAATACCGGCCCGCACAAGATGCCGGAAAGTGCAAGGGCCTTGATGTTGCCAGACTCCTCCCCCGCCTTGTGAGTGGCTTCCTGTATTGCAGTCACCACCGCCTCGAGAATCTGATCGGGACACATCTCGATCCAGCCGGGCCGAATGTTGTCGAAACGGTGTTCTGCATAGGTGGTGACAACGCAGCTCCCATCCATACGATACAAGCCAACCTTTGTGCCTTGAGTGCCTACGTCAACACCACAGAAAACGCTCATGAGCAACTCTCCTCAACGTGTTCTTGAACGGTCAAAATTCTTCCCCCGATGACGCACGACTATTAGATAGGTTCTTGTATCAGGCAACTCCTTGCTGGGTCAACACTCCCGAACTGTCCGTTCATCTTACCTAAAAAACGCCGGGGGACTGGCCATACGACGCTCTCACGGATTGCATCTCTTCGTAAATGAATTTCCTGACCTGGGCTGCATTCAGAAAAAGTTCAATAAATATTGAACCAGATCACGCGTAGCCGGTACCTACGTTCGAATCAGCTAATTCAGTAACGAATACCTGAGTCGGAATAGAAATTCATCTGTCGGCTTAACGCACTTTGCAGCCACTAGCACTGTTTCGATTTATACCTGCGTTATCGAGGTGGTGACATTTACCAGATACAACAACGCTTATCTATTGTCAGAACATTCGGAGAACAGACTTATGTCATCTAAACATACTTTCAAGAAAACGTCCTTGTCACTCGCGACTGCGTTAATCCTGTCAGGCGGCGCTTCGCTGACGGCCATGGCCCAGGAAGGAGCAACCTTAATAGGCACCGACCAGAACGCCATTGTTGACGTTGACGAAAACATACGTAATTTTTTGTCCGCCAACCGCGGTACGAACGGCGGAGGCGATCAGAGCCAACAGAATAGCGATGCGATTCCAGGTACCGAGCAGAATGATATTTTGATTGGCGCATTGGGCATTGATGTCCTGTTTGGCAACGGAGGTGATGACATCATTATCGGTGGCACTGAAGACTTCAATGCATTCAACCGCGATCGCGCTTTTGGCGGTGCGGGTGAGGACACCTTTCTCTGGGCGCCTGGTGATGGAAACGATTACTTCGACGGTGGCGACGGCCTGGATGTCGTCATGTTGGGATTGATCGGCGAGCAGAGTGGTACAGCAGAGGGTTCAGCACCGTTCTTTGGGGTCAATCCGCCCTCAGGTGACGGGAGTCAGAATTTCGACGGTATATTCATTGACCCCTCGTCCGGCTTACCGCTAATGAACGTTGCAGGAGGCCCAGGCTTTTGCGAGGTCGTTGACGGAAGCGGTGGTGCAGCCGAACAGGCTGAGTTAGACGCACTTAATGTAGACCATCTGGTTCGATTCATTCTTCGTGGACCTGCTGCAGATACCTCAAGTGCTGATACCGGTATGCGTATCGCGTTGCACATTGAAGAAACTGAATACCTTGTTTGTGGGGGTGCAAATCCTGGAGAGATAGTGGCGCTGGACCTGAGAACGAGTCCACCAGCGCCTATTGATGTCAGTCAGCTGCCAGCGCGCGCTTTCAACGTCATCTTCACCCCTGTCACCCCGATCATCAGATAAAGATATCAAATAACACGGAGTAGCACTATCATGACTATCAGAAAATCTGTCACTTCACGTCGTACCTGCAAAGCTCAGTTCGCCATCTGCACACTTACCGCGCTGTTGATGGTCGGGTGCAGTAGCTCTGATGTTAATGATCACGATCAGATCGTTACACCACCTGAAGATCCGGGTGAAGAACCTGCACCTGTTCAGGAACGCATCGTGTTGCAAGGTAATGATCGAAACAATATAGGCAGCCCTCTGGTATCACTCAACCCCCAAGGACCAGGTGGCTCACCCAATCAGAGTCTGCGCAGTGGTGATATCCTCGAAGGTGGACCTGAAGACAATATAATCATCGGTGGACTCGGTGTTGATGTCATGATCGGCGGTGAAGGCGATGATGTCATAATCGGTGGAACCGAAGATTTTAATAGTAATGTCGATGGTGACGGCAATGGTTCAGACAACCGCGACAAGGCTTTCGGAGGGCGTGGTTCAGATCTGTTTATATGGACACCGGGGGATGGCAGCGATTTTTATGATGGTGGCGCAGGCGTTGACGTCATAGCGTTTGGCATTGTGGGCGAGGAGCTTGACAATGACTCATCTACCACAGGCGCACCATTTTTTAACGTCAGTCCACCAGGCACTGACGGTAGCCAGAATTTCGACGGTATTTTTCTTGATCCAATAACCACGTTACCCACACTCAGTGTGTCAACGTCACCAGGGTTTTGTACAGTGCTGAGTCAATCAACCAATCCCACAGAATTGACAGCACTCGCATTGGACAATCTGGTTCGTTTCAGCATACGCGGCGTGGCCAATCCGTTCGACGCTCAAACCCAAAATGCTGACGATGGTTTACGGGTGTCCTTGAGTTTGCGCAATGTGGAATACGTGGTTTGCACAAAACGCGACTTTATTGATGGTGCCGGGATCGAAAATGTAGAAGTGCTGGACATTAGCGGAGATGTTCCGATAGCGGCGTCCATCGCTGCCTTACCAGAGTATATTCAGCGGCAGATCCAGTAGTGAAGTGAAGTGTTGTTTGATAACTGATTAGTCACTCTCGGTGAGATCCAGGAAAATGAGTACAGCCAGGGCCGCCACCGGTCCTTAGATGCTGCTATAGAAGCAGCGTAGCGGTTCTGGGCCGGAATTTTATTCAACGCTAGGGTGAAAAAAGGGGTGTCCGTTCAGTCAACGGATACCCTTTACACGTTACTGCGGATCTGAAATATGAAAGACACACTCTCTGCACGGTCGTGCGCCGTCACGAAGAACTCTGGCGTCGACACCTATTTGTTAAACTTTAGAAAATTTATGTTACTTGTTACCTAGACGGCATTTTATTTGCGTTGTCAATAGCATCATTGTGTTTCAAAGCTCGTAGTCTCAATGGAAAATTGTCCCCAGAATGAGGTCGCTCGACTTGCCGCAGTGCAAGAGCTTGCTTTGCTGGACACAGAACCAGAGGCGCAATTCGATGCCTTTGTCAGAGCCGCTGCGTCGCTGTGTGGAGTACCGATATCCCTATTATCCATGGTGGACAAAGATCGTCTATGGGTAAAAGCCAGCGTAGGGTTAGAGGACTGCAGTGAGGTTCCTCGCAGTATCTCGTTCTGTACTTACACCATAGAACAGCACGGAATCCTTGAAGTACCCGATACGCACGAGGACACAAGATTCTCTGGCAACCCACTCGTCACCGGTGAGCCAAAATTGCGCTTTTACGCTGGTGTACCTTTGTGTCTGAGTGACGGTTATCGGGTGGGTACGTTAAGTGTCATCGATATCAAGCCAGGCAAGTTGACAAAAGCCATACGTAACACACTCATTCATCTGGCAGACGCAGTTGCACATGTACTTGAATCCAGACGAAATGCTCAGGCGTTAGTTGAGAGTGAATCTCGTTTTCGCACACTATGTTCTACATCGCCTTTGGGCGTATTCGCCGCTGATGCAACTGGGGCCTGTACCTATGTAAATGATCGCTGGCTAGACATCCTCGGCATGAACAAAGTCAATAGCCTTGGGCATTGTTGGCCAATGGCTTTACATCCGGAGGATAAAGCGGCGGTCGTTGAAGAATGGCAAAGAACGGCCAAATCGCGACTGGAGTTTGACAAGGAGTTTCGAGTACAACACGCTGACGGCAGTGTTCTGACAGTGCGCGCAATTTCTCGACCGATATTGACAGATGAGCATAATCTGACAGGCCATGTAGGAATGGTTGAAGACGTCAGTGACAAGAAAGCTCAATATGATTTACAGCAAAGCGCATGGCGACTGCTGAAACAAACCGGCGAGATGGCAAGCGTCGGTGGTTGGGAATATGATCTTGATAGCCAGGAGCTACTGTGGACCGAACAAACCAGGCTCATTCATGGTGTATCACCAGGGTATCAACCACAATACGACACTGCGATAGATTTATTCACACCAGAATCGCAAACCATCTTAAGCGACGCAGCAAATCTGGCTCTTAGTGAAGGTTTAGCCTGGGATGTCGAAGTTCAACTGTGCCAGCCCGAAGGCAATACCATCTGGGTACGAGTCGTTGGAAAGCTTGAGATGTGTGATGACAGACCAAAACGACTGTGCGGAGCCATACAGGACATCGACGAGCAAGTTCGACAACGATGCGCTCTTGAAAAAGCACACGAGCGTATGGCCATTGCCACAGACAGCGCTCAGATCGGTATTTGGGAATACAATATCGAAAGCGGAGTGACACAATGGACAACTCAGATGTTCAAACTCTATGGCTTGGCAGATTCAAACATATCACCTAGCCAGGAACTCTGGTTAAGCTGTTTACACGAAGAAGACCGGGCAAACGTCGTCAAAGAGCTGGCTGAAGCGATTGCTGATGAGAAAGATGTGGATCGTGAATACCGAATTACCTGGCCCGATGGTAGTGTCCGGTACATACGTTCCACTGCACATATCAAACACGATACCAATAGCGGTGCGCTTGTGATTCTGGGCGCGAATTGGGACGTCACTGAACAACGTCGTTCTACGCAAAACATGATTTATCGAGCAACGCACGATGATCTCACAGGTTTGCTAAACCGAGCTGAATTTGAAGCACGCCTAAAACAGACTTTGGACACGTTTGTTAAGCAATCCAGCACTCAAGCCGTGATGTTCATCGATCTGGATCAGTTCAAGATTGTCAATGATGCTTGTGGCCATTCAGCAGGTGATCAATTACTTAAGCAAGTGGCTAATATTCTGCGCCAGACGGTACCCAGCGGCAGTACACTTGCGCGCCTTGGCGGTGATGAATTCGGTGTAGTAGTCAGTGGTCGTGACCTCCAGCATATTCGCGACATCGCCCAGGAAATCTGCGATCGTATGGATGACTATCGCTTTTCCAACGGAGAGCGAAGGTTTCGCATCGGAGCCAGTATCGGACTGATACAGCTGGACAGTCAATGGGACAGTACGGCGTCGGTAATGCAGGCAGCAGACTCTGCCTGTTATGTCGCGAAGGATGAGGGTCGAAACCGTGTTCATCTCTGGTGTGAAACTGACACTGCCATGACACTCAGAAAAGGCGAAATGCAGTGGGCCACTCGACTGGAACAATCACTCGACGATGGTCAGTTTGCACTGTACGCACAGCGCCTGACAAGCCTCAAAGATGCGAATTCGGGGCTTAATGCTGAGCTGTTAATCCGTTTGAAAGACGACACTGGGCAATTGACTCTGCCCAGTGCTTTCTTGCCAGCAGCAGAGCGATTTCATCTGGCAACCCGCGTAGACAGATGGGTGCTACAGGAGACGATAACGCTGCTTGAAAGTCAGAATGATCTGTCGAAAATAGAAAAGCTCTGGATTAATTTATCAGGGCAGTCTGTGGGTGATCGTGTATTCCACCGAGATACGATAAATATGCTCCAAACCGCTGGCGGAGATATTTGTCAGCGCTTATGCATCGAAATTACCGAGACGGCAGCCGTGACCAACTTAGCCGATGCTACTCATTTCATTTGCCAGCTTAGATCACTGGGGATTGACACAGCGCTAGATGACTTTGGTGCTGGAGCGTCCTCATTTGGCTACTTGAAGAACCTGCCTGTTGAAATTCTGAAAATCGATGGACAGTTTATTTCCAACCTTGGAAACGATGTGCTGGACGAGGCTGCAGTACGCTGCTTCACAGATGTAGCCAGAGTTGTGGGTTTAAAGACGGTTGCAGAATATGTCAATGGCGACAACGTACTCAACATCGTTCGCGCCATGGGAATTGATTATGCGCAGGGTTATTCACTACACAAGCCGGAACCGGTTCTAGACTTGTTGAAAACATGCATTGGTGGACAACGTGTTAAAAAACATCAAAATAACCGGTACGCAGAAGCTGTCTGACTCTTTGATAATAACTTGATTCAAGCTGCCTAAACCGACCCAAAACGCTTCACTAGGCTGTCATACAAGCTCCTGCGAACCAGCTTTACACGCTCTGTATCCCGTGAATCCGGATGACTTAAAATCCACAGCGGATTGCTTGAAATAGGCTCGTCTGTGCTCAGTGAAGCAAGATCTGCTCGAGCTTCCAGCATGTAGTCTGGCAGTACCGTAATGCCCATACCCGCCCGACAAAGTGCAGCAGCGCATAAAAAGTTACTCACCTCGGTGCATTGACTGTCATCTGATAGACGTTCATCCAGCCACATGTAGAAAGGCGTGGTTCGATAGTTTTTATCCAGAACAATGAATTGGTGTTCAGAAGTTCTGTCCGGAAACTCTGTCAGATTCTTTGATCGTATGTAACGCGTGGATGCACACACCACAAACTTTACCGTCCCGACCTGACGGCCGATCAATTGCCCTGGCGGCTCACGACAGGTTCTTATCGCTATGTCAGCTTCATAGTTATTGATATCAGTAAGCTGATTGATCATCTTCAATGAAAAACGCAGACCTTCATATTGGTTTGACAGAGATTCAAGTAGCTCCGGAAGAATTTCATGTGCAAGCGTGTCGGTCGTAGTAATACTGACCTCACCTCGCACCTCACTGTGTTGATCTGATATCTGCCTGGTCACCTTGCCAATGGCTCTGCTCAGCTGGACGGTTTCTGCGAATAGTGTCTGCCCGGCAACACTCAAACGGTGGCCATCACTCGTCTGTTCGAACAGTTTGACGCCCAGCGAGTCCTCGATGAGGCGGATTCGACGGAGCACTGTGGTGTGGCTGACATCAAGAGACTGTGCGGCCGCAACAAGGGTATGTTCATTGGCCAATGCCAGGAAAAACCGCAAGTGATCCCAATTCAAACTCACGTAACAATAGGCTCCATGTCGGGGTAAGGCACGCGGTGTATTGGCTACGCTTGCCTTACTTGTCGGTTTACAGTTCACACCAGCTTGTGCATATTTGCAACAGCAATGTGCACATCTGAAACATTAGATTCTGACCTATCACGCTGGTGTTTGGTTAAGTTGTATCTGTCAATCTAAAAGGACAACTTGACCATGATGACCAAAAAACTCGTTACTCTGACATTTTTTGCCACTCTGCTAACCACCACGTCTAGCGCTTTTGCCGAAGATGGACCACACGATAAAGCAATCAAGGCGCGCCAGGCCATGTTTCAGCTATATGGTTTCAATATCGGAATTTTGAGCGATATGGCAAAAGAGGAAGTTCCCTATGATCCTGACATCGCCGTTGAAGCAGCAAACAACCTCAATGCTGCCGCCAACCTTGGGCAAAGCCTGCTCTGGCCACAGGGTTCGGACAATGCCACAGAAGGGAATGCTCGGACACGCGCCCTGCCCGCCATCTGGGAGACTTTTCCGGCAGTAAACGAAAAATCCGATGCTTTGAAAACGGCGGTTGCAGCGCTGGTACCCGTAGCAGGCAATGGGCTCGATGCTCTGCAGGGCGCTATCGGTGATGTGGGCGGCTCATGCAAAGGATGTCACGATGAGTACCGGGCAGAGAAAAAGTAGTGTTGGCAGTCGTAGATTACGATTGATAAAAGCATGGTTTCTGACGAGACAATCCGGATCTGGGATCGCTGGGTCCGGATGTTGCACTTGGTTATTGAATCCAAGACATATAAAACGTCCACTACACTAGGAGGCTGTCCGAGAATAACGATCGAGGCGAGGGTGTGAGATTTTGAGTC
>CAYGSW010000042.1:0-378 GCA_964352535.1 uncultured Granulosicoccaceae bacterium
TCACAAACGTGCGGGGCCGCCACCGGTATTGCAGGGCGGCGGCTGGTGAACTCTGCATCCTAATATTTCGGGTTGACGGACTACTAGCACGCAACGTTCGCGCAACTCAGGCAGTAAAGACTCAGCATAGAACGAGCGGTTGTTGTAAATGACATTGATCAGGTCTTCGGCACCGAATTTCCCATCCTGTCCGGCAGGTGCGATGTTGGCGAAACCTGCTTGTTGAGGATTTTGTACCATGCTTAATCCCAGACGCGTACGCGCCGACAGTTCAGTAGCTTCAGAGCCGAACAACGGTGAATAGCCTGTCAGAAACTCGGCAGGATTGGTTGACCAGAAGCTGTCATTGGAATTTTGTACAAAGTCACTGCGCAACAG
>CAYGSW010000042.1:388-29207 GCA_964352535.1 uncultured Granulosicoccaceae bacterium
CACCAGTCCGTTACAGCCACTGTCAAGCCAGTCATCTCTGGAGGTGCTGCCATCGAGCAGAGTCACACCATCTTCAAAGAATGCATTGAACAAAGGCGAGCCCTCGCGTTTGGCGGCAATAACGCCAAGCGCTTCATTGGATAGATCAGGTACGGACGAACTATCGATATAGAAGGCATTACCTTGATCATCCGCATAGGTAGTGTTGGTCCATCGAGTGGTTCCACAGTTTTGAAAAACTTGCTGAAACTGTGCAAGATTGGTAGCGCGGCTCATGCCCAACCAGGTGTCCAGAAAGTTGCTCATGTTCTCGTTAGCATCCCGGAATGTGTAGGCGCGACGCTCCTCACCCCAGGCCCCCAATGCCCGGTTGGAGATTTCGTCAGCAGGCAGCATTGGCCCGTACTCTGAAAAATAAAAATCCCGTTCAAGCACCGTTGGCGTTGGAGTGCCGTTGGCCACTTCAATCTGAAACGTTTCACGCGTTATGGGTTTCTCTTCACCGTCCTTGATATAGACAAGATCGTCACCTTCTTTCAACGTCAGCTCATAGAGAGTGAAACGTCGACTGGTGGTAACCGTGTGCGACCATCCCAGGTTCTGATTAAAGCTGATTAACGGCAAGGCCGTTCCAGTCAAGCCAGCGCCATTGACATCAAGATATCCCGGTACGCTCAAGTGCATCTGATAGAAACGTCGTGCACCTGTATACGGAAAATGCGGATTAGCCAGCAGGGCACCTCTGCCATTTTCCGACAGGTCTCGTCCAATACCCCATGCGTTGCTACCTAATGCAGCTTCTGTAACCTGCAGACTCGACGCTGCCATTGCACGTGCATTGTCTACCACCGCAGGATAATGATCTACATCGCGATAGTCGTCGCTCTTTAACACGCTATCGTTGTTCAATGACGCTGAATCCAGACTAACCGTTGGCGCTGGTGACACACCCGGTGGAACAGCCAGAAACACTGCTCCTGTTGAAAACAGGTCGCCACTGGCATACTGACCGACAATCCGATAGTACGCCAACAGATCTTGTGGCCTGATGGGTTTTACCCAGGCTGCATCACGACACTGAACGGGCAGATCTGCGGGGCCTGTTTCACGCACGTATTGATTGTAGCCGGCTGTAAATCCATCAAGCAACGCAGTGCTTTCAACAGAAAGTTGTGTATATTCTGATTCTGCACCACTGAGAATACGCAATGCCTGGTAGCTGAAGTCGCTGACAATATGTCTTTGATCGGGGCCAGGACCAAAATACCTGGAGCGCTCGCTACGCGCCTTTACAAACAACTCGGCTAGTAGACACACATTATCTTGTGCCTGGGCATAACCAGCACCGAAAGCCACGCCTTCCAGACTGTCTGACACAATGTGCGGGACACCACTTGTCGTTCGGCGGATTGTTGCCTGAACCTGTGTATCGTTCTCGCCAAGAATAACGGAAGGTTGTGAACCTCCGTCATCAGGTTCGTCATCGCTGCTGTCTGAGCAGGCGGCAAGCTGCGTAAGAAGGAGTATGCCGAGCATCCAGGCAACACGCTTGGTAACGTTTGGTTCAAGACATCCCATAGTCGTAGCAACTCCTTGTATGCTTGTTCGCAGCTTACAAAGTTACTACAAACGTGTCGCCGTTATCCGTAACCTTATGTACAACTACAACCGCAATCAAAAAACACGTAGCCTTCTACAAACCTCTGCACAGAGCCAAACGCTGCATCTTGTTACACCACTGACAGACAAGCACAGGTTGCAAGATGATTGACACGTTGCGATGTACTGCCTTGAAGTAGCGAACCCACACTGCCCAGACCGCGGCGGCCTGTAACAATCAGATCAGCGCCACAACCCTCTGCGCAAGCGATGATCTGATCAGCAGGATCGCCAAGCTCTGTGTGCGCTTGACTAATTGTGAGATTATTCTTCTCAGCAACTGCCTCAGCTGATTTGACTATTTTCTCACAGGCCAAAGCGACTTCGTCATGAGATGGCATGGTTGTGACCGCGTGGTACCCGGCTACTGCACCCATGGCAAACGCCACGGTCTGAGGCTGAGGGGTATGTACCACATGAATTTCAGAATCGTATTTTTTTGCCAGATCACAGGCCAGATTTAAAGCGTGCTCTGACTGCGGTGAACCATCCATCCCGACAACTATCTTCTGAAACATTCTTGCCTCCTGAATTACCCTGACGATGTCTACAAGTTAGCGCGATATCGCTGACTGATTCTTGATTTGCATCAAGCACTGTCAAGACTTCTTCGCTGCCTACCGTTTTGAAGGCGTCTTTTGTGCAATCAAGCTCGCAAGGGTAGTTTCAGATTTATCCTTACATCGACGCGCATATTGATCCGGCAGTTCCGTTGTATTGTTGTTCTGTTGTTCTGTTGTTCTGTTGTTCTGTTGTTCTGTTGTTCCGTTGTTCCGTTGTTCCGTTGTTCCGTAACTGCTTTACTGCTTTACCGCTTTACCGCTTTACTCCAGTAATAAACTACTTGTATTCATGCTTGCATTATAAATAGTGTGTTTTTTAGCCAAAATTTCTGTGAATCACATGGCACTAAAACATCACCCCCTTGTGTTTTTGTAAAAAGTACAAGGCATGCTGAGCTATCACAGTTGGCTTATGAAATATGAGATGCAAACATTAAATACCTACGTGATCAAACCCATCAGAGTATTTAAGTCTGTGAGATGTGGCACTGAGAACATGTGCGCGCTATTCTGCTCGGACCGTCCAGACTGTTTTGGTGCGAACGTCAGGTCCTCTATGAATTCGACACTGGAGTTTGGTGCTTTCCAGACAACAGCTGACTTTCCTCTACACACTGTTATCAAGATAAGCCTACCTGGCAGTCAGATATTTGACGACCACTGGTAACCTACGAGCAACCGAAGAATCAATCATAGTCACTTGTAATGAACACATAGCAATGTTTATGATGAGAGGCCTGCGTGCCGGGCAATTTGCAAAACGCAGCAGTATCAGGAGGTCGGTGTACACACAGTAGACGGTTTCGACATGAACAGAAGAAAGTTCGTTAGTCTTGGATTGGCCTCTCCATTGATAAGTTCCGGATTGCTCCTCACGCCCTCGCAAGACTCTCATGCACTTCTTCCGCTACTGGCAACATTCATCCTTGGTGGCTTTGCAAGACGAACCGCTGCCCGATCTGTTGCGAATTCTGCACTTCGTGCAAACACAGCTCGAGCCGTTGGCAATGTAAGCGTTGCAAGCACTGCAGCACTAGCCGCTCAACATGGAACTCGACACTTCATATCAAGAGGCTTATTAACACCTCTTGGCGTGTCCGCAGGTGCGTCCGTTTATGTGTCGCCAAGGATCTATGTAAAGGCTATACGATACAACGCCCGGGCAATCTGGGTGATGTCGGATCTGACCAACAACTTTGATTTGAGCTTTCGCAATATGGCCGAGCATACAATCAATGGTGAATTGGCGTTATTTCTGAGAAACGTTGAAACAGGCAGAATCACGAACAAAATATATGCAGGAGAACTCACCGCCCTACCCTCATCCAACTTCACGTTCGGCTTTCAACTCGACGAGCTTCCCTACACCGGAGTAATCAATCTAATGGCAGAGAGCACGATGCCGCAGCTGGCAGCAGAGGAGAGTGGAAACATTATTGTTACAGGTGTAGATGATGTGTACTTTGAAACTTTCTAGTGTTCTGGTGGTGGCTGCCATACTCACAAGCTGCGCGTCCAAAGGCGAACTTGAACGAGTGAACGCAAGGCTTGATCAGGTAGAAGCAGGACTTCTGCAGAATCAGCGACAGATCAAGTCTGAGCTTGCCTCGTTATACGAGGAGAGTGAAAACGAATTCTCCCGTATTGCCAGAGAGTTAAAACGAATAGGCAACAAAACGGATCAGTTTGATGTGCAAGTGCAAGGTGGCGCTCTGCTACTGATTCCAACAGGCTCACGTCTTTCTCGAGACAATACAACGCCGCTTGAATCCAGTGCACCAGTAACCGGGCTGCGCAACATTGATTTCTGGCATTCATCTGGTGGCAGGGATGCCAATTCCGAAGGAAACAAGATGTATGAACTAACAGTTGATGAGCCGGGCCAGGCTGTCGTCGACCTGGAGTCAAAGGGAGCCAACGCCTATTTGTATCTAGCTTCAGATGATGGACATGTCATTGCAAAAGACGACGATAGCGGTAAAAACCAGAATGCCAGAATAGCCCTATTCCTTGAACGAGGTCGATACCTTGTTGTTGCGGCGACCTTTGAGAGAGCTGAGAGTGCTCCTTTTACATTATCTATTTCCGGTGTAAAGGTATCTCTCGATCCGCTGTAATCGACAACCTGAGGCGTAAAAGTGTCACAACTATTTCCATTACAGTGGCTTATATCGCTGAAACAAGCAAGCTCACTGCGTGTAAACACTCTATGCCCAATTGGAGGATTTGAACTTTTCTCGAAACTTCCTTGGCGTGAGTCCTGATTCAAATTTGAATGCCTTGTTGAAAGCGCTCTGACTGCTGTATCCGACAGCGTTTGCAACACCTGTTATCTGCAACTCGGAACTGGCAAGTAATTCTCGTGCAGCGATAATTATAATTCGGCGCAACAATTCGCTCCATCTCACACTTGTTTCGTCAACGATTCTCCGAGACAGCGTTCGTTCACTCGATGCTAACTCGGAAGCTACCTCTGATAATTCAAGGGGCCTCATATGTCGTTCAATGGTTAAATCAACCGCACGAGCAACAAGCTTCGATTTACCTCTTGGAATCCAGTCAGTGGTTGGTGCATCCATTCCTTCAATAATAATCGATGCAAGTGCTCTGTAGAATGACTCAGCGGCTTCTTCGATGATACAACCCTCAACAGCCCAGCGTCTGCAATGCAGAATCATATGTCTCGCTAGAAGAGTAAGATCAATCGCTTTCACGAGTGGAACATGTTCTGGGAAGCGATCAACGCTAAATAAAATTGAACAACAAGTAATTGAAGCACCATTACGGATGACCATTAAACACGGTATTGATCAACACTCGTGTGATTCCACTCAACGCCGCTGCCAGGCAAGTCTGGATCGATAACACTTAACCCCTTTTCTATCACCAGCGGCTTTTCAAGAATATCATTCCACCAGTCCACATATTCAAGCCTATGCGATGTTGTACCAACACCAAGCAGATGTGCGCTAACCTCTGGCCATAGATGACTGGAAACCTGCTTGCCTGCTGCCTCTGCCAGACTCACCGCCTTCATCCAGCCAGTGACACCACCTATTTTCATGACGTCTGGCATCACGTAGTCTGACGCATCGGCCTGCAGTGCCAGTTGCATATCAGCGGGGCCCCACCAGTTCTCACCACTCTGCACAGGGGTATGGATGGCGTCTTTTACTCGCGCCGTGTTGGCATAGTCGTGTGCCAGCACGGGCTCTTCAATCCAGAGTAAACCTTCATCATCCAGTTGAGATAACCGTGTGATGGCATCAGTGGGTGATAGTGACTGGTTGTAGTCCACCATTAGATCCATATCCGGCCCAATGGCTGCACGCATGGCACGAATAACGCGCAGGTCTTCTGCGACGTCTGGATAACCAATTTTTGCCTTTACGCCACTAAAACCCAGTTTTGCCCATTGTTCGGCCTGCCGCGCAGTCTCCACCTCACCATCGAAACCTGTACCACCATACGCTTTGGTCGGTGACGGACTACCACCCAGAAGCTGGCAGAGTGGCAGAGACTGGTGTCTTGCCAGAGCATCCCACAACGCCATATCGATGCCAGCGATTGCCATACCGACAAGCCCTTGAGAGCCTATCAAGCGCGTACGCTTTCGGAGCATTTCGTTGATTGTTGCAGGGTTCAGCGACTGACCTGCCAGCAGTTCCGACAGGCCAACTACCAGATCAGCAACCGGTTTGAGTGCAATGGGTGTATACGTAAAGACTATGGCATGCCCGATCAGACCATCAGTACATTTGACATCCAGCAACACCAGCGGTGACTTGTCCACAATGCCACTGGCTGTGCGATGCGGAGGGGTTATCGGAACCAGAACTGTCTGCACTGCCATAGACGCGATGATGGGCATACTCATGTTCTATCAATGTTCCTTTGGTAACCGTCAGATCAGCAACAGTCAACGCTTCAGGTAAGGCTCCAGAACCTTAAGCCAACCTTCGCGCAGACGTGCATATTCTTCGATACACGCCTCTGCACGCTCCGCCGACAACCCATACTCATCATTTACAAGATCCTGATACTGCTCCGCATCAGAACCATAAACATGGCAAAGCGTGGTGTAGTAGCGCTGAATCTCAAGACTGTGTTCACTCCAGAAATCAGACTCTTCAAACCACTCGTATTCCTCGCTCTCCAGCCCGAACATCTCGGCAGCATTCAATGCAATCTGTGCACCCCCTTCGACAAACTCCAAAAGTAACACACTTGCCAGCGCATCAGCTGCATCCTCTTCACGGGCCAGCAGCGGCAACTCGTATTGGTCGAATAACACGTGACCAATCTCGTGCATCAATGTGTGAAAATAAACATCAGCTACTGGCGCATCCTCGTCATCGAAGTAGGCTCTGATGTTCTCAGCAAAGCTCGCGGGCATCCAGATTTCACGTGTCTGGGGATCATACAGTGGACCCTCTTCTACTTCATGCAGCACACGTATGGGGTTGGCAAAATACAGAAGCTCAGAAACAAATTCGACCTGTTCGCTCAGGATGGGATCAGGAGAGTGTACATAGTGAACAGATATGCCAGCATCGGGCTGCCGGTTTGTACCCGAATCTGCCATGGCGGGAGAGACGACAGACACCAGGCACGACATTGGCAGAAAAAGCGCAGCGCAAAAGCACAACTGCATAGCGTGAAAACTATTGGTGAGCAGCTGATCGAGTGTTTCAGTAGACAGCATCATTGACGCCGGTCTGATAAATCTATCGGTACTGATGTGAATACTGGCTCTATCCAGGGCCCGGTGAGCTTGTAGGTTCTCAAGCCAATGCGATCAAAGTCCACACCCAGAGCTTTCAGAAAGCCTGCAGCTACCAGAGCACCTATGCCGGCGCTCGCCCCGCCCGTTATTGCGCCGATAACCGGCAAAGCAGCGCTAATCCGGGGAAGTACAGTAACCTGTTGATTAAACTCCTGCGTATTCAAGTCTGACTGGCCGATGATATCCACAACTCCGATCGGACCTGTAAGCTGCAGCAACGGCACATCGGCAACACCATCTTCAATGACCGCGCTACCGGCAATACTCTTGAATGCAAGCCCGACACCTGTCAGATCCTTGAAGTCCAGATCAAGCCTCCGAGGCAGCGCCTGCAACGCAAACAGACCCACCACCCGGCCAGCACCTGGCTCTAGCGGTACGATACTTCCAGCTTGCATATTGATCGACACCTCTCCATCAAGTCTGGCTATCTCGGGGCTGTAAAGCGGTCCCGGCCACGTCAGTTTCATTTCGATACTACCTTGCCCGTCATCGATGATACCGCCGAGTCCGATCTCATCAAAACCCACGCCGAAATCATCACTTTGCAGCACCAGATTCAATTGACTGACATGCATGCCAGCAAGCCCGGGACTTACATTCTGCGGATCACGAAGATGCCAGTAACCTTGACCCACGAGACGCATGGTGTCATAAGCAAATCCCAGCGTTGTAACATCGAGTCCACTGACATTAGGCTGAGCACGAAGCACCAGATCGCGGATGCGAATCTTGTCTCTGACAAGCGTGGATACTCTCGCCTCAATCGGAGGTAATATTCTGGGGTCAAGACCCGGCTCACTCTGACGGCCGCCAGCCAGCTCTTCACCTGCATCATTTAGCGCATCGACAACCGACCAATCAAGCAATTCGAGACGGGCCTTCAGCGCTAGATCCTTTTGCCAGTGAGCTCTTGGATAACGCATGTTGCCTTTTATGGCCTGATTCGTTATCGCAAAGTTCAGGTACGTCGGATCAGTGTTGGAACGTAGAGATGCCTTGCCCAACGAACGCCTACCCAGTATCAATGCATCCGTGTCCAACGCCATCGATATTGGCAGGATAGGTTGAGGGCCGGAGTCGCCTGTCGGCAGGGAATCAATGTAGCGGGCGATCGTCTCTATCCAGCCGTCAGCAGCCAGGTGCGAAACTCGGCCCTGCAAACGAATACCCGATTGCTCAACCGGATCAGAGACCACTTCATCAAGGCCACCACCCAGCTGTACCAGCACAGACTCCAGATTGCCGTCGAGCAGCTTCACACGTGTGCGAAGCTCATCAGCGTAAGTGATATTCAGCACCACTTCATCATCACCCCGAAATGCCGTACTCAGGGTAAACGGTGCTTCAGTGGAGGTACCTTTGTCAAACGGTTGAGGCAGTAATAACTGCGTACCAATCAAATCACTACTGACTGTCAGACCAACGCCTTCTTCAGCTATACGCTGGGCACTGTGCGGTACGCTGAGCGTGGCGTTCCACTGAGAAGCACCGCGAATAAACTGATCCAGTGGATTGCCGATGTCAGCGAGCAAATCATTAGCCTCGACTGCACCCCTGAGTGTTAGTCGGGTGGTTGCACTTTCTGCCTGCTCCTCGGTAGCGCCACTGATGTTCACGTGATGACCCAGCAGCATGGCGCTCAGGTTGTTCACGGAAATTCCTTTTTTGTCGAAGTTTACAGCACCTGTAGCATCATTGAACTCAAGATCCGCTCTTCCAAACTTCACATCATTGCCGTCGAGAAACAGAGAGCCGTTTATCTGAAACGGGCGCCAACTGCGTGCAAATTTGTCAGTGCGACCTTGCGCAGGCTCTGGATACAGAGACAATTCAAGATCAAGATCCATTTGAGCTGCTCCGCTGCCCGTCACGTCACCAATAGCAGGGGCAAGAATTTCCTTGAGGGGTCCGTTAACTCCGAAGCCAACAACGTCCTGGAGACTGCCATCTGCAGTAGACTCAACTTCCAGAATTGGAACTGCAAGATTTGGAATTGCAATCCGGGTTTTCGATACCCTGAATTGATCGAGCAGCGAGTTTTCAGCAACACCCGTTAATCTCAAACCATCCAACTCTAGCTTGCCATTTATTTGCGTGGCTGAGGGCCACAAGGGCAAAAAGGCAAGCGAGCCATCATTGATATCAACACTAGCTCTCAGAACCCCCTCCCCATCGTCAAACGGAAAATCTGACAACTGCCCAAAGAACAGCAATGAGCCATCGTATGCACTGCCAGCGGTTATTGCGCGTTCAATCCAGCGGGTTGCGGCTGGCTTGAGCAAGTTGCCCGGCATCCAGTCTTTCAGCGCCGTTATATCCGTTGCATCAAACCAGCTCTGAACGTGCAGATGTGGAGATGAACCTGGCACAACGGTCATCTTTATACGAGTGTCGGTATCAATGCCTTCGTCCACAATCTGTAAGTCACCATTGATCTGTACGCGCTGAGTGTTACTCAGGTCAATATCCATTTCCGTATCAAAGGCATCCACAAGAAGACTGTTGTTGTTGGCAATTGACCAGGACAGCGGCATCTGTGTGCCATACAATGACAGTTGCCCCACTGAATCAATCAGGGATACCTCACCGTTCAGGGGACCAATGACTGGCATGGACGAGGCTGCTCCATCGAAAGACATTCCGTTAATACCAGCTGACAAGTTGATCAGCGGCGAACGTTGTGGTGTTTGCGAAGACGCTTGTGTTATGCCATTAACCTGCAGCGCCAGATTATCCAGAACACCGTCGAGCGAGACATTGCGCAGGTTATCCAGCAACGCAGGGTGAGTATGAGACAACGCAATATCTGCCAGCGGTGGAACCAGATCCATCCTCAGTTCTCCGGCCCGCACGTTGAGCTGCCACTCATCGACGTACGCTTTAGATACATTCGCTTCAGATGTCGACATGTTAGCGTTAGCGTTAGCGTCCAGGACATCTGCATTCAAATCAGTTGAAAGCCTTTGCGACGTTCGCTTGCTTGCAAGAGACATCTCGTCAATCTGCAGCGTCTGCAAACCACGATTTGCGAGAATATCAGTTGCTTTGAAGTCGATCGAAGACGCATCTCGCGTCATTGCCAACTGCATTGACAGACTGTCAAGCAGTGTATTGCCTTTTTCGGCATCCACAACAGCACCCACCGATAGCGGCCCTCGTACAGACACCAACTGTCCGTCACGCCATTCCCCCCAGAGCTCCAGCGATGCCAGCATATCGAGCGCCGAGCTCGATTGGATTGGCACATCGACTAGACCACTCTGCATCAACAGAGCTCTCAACCCACCAACATTTAGAGACTGCGCTGACAAATAGACATTGCCGTTTGACGATGACAAGGCTTGAGCGTTACCCGTCAGGTCGATTCCCGCTTCAAGTCGCCCTCCCAACTCCTCTGGCAACACAGCATCAATGCGCAACTGATGAATATCACCCTGATTTTCTGCACGTATATTGAGCTCATCAATTACCACACGGCTATCGGTTTTCACATCAATGAGCGTCAGCCGGGTATCAAGCAGGCCCACCTTTCTGGCATTGAAAAGCCAGGCGATGATATCCACTCCACGCCCTTGACCTGCAGAGGCAAGGGCGTCAGCGCTTGCCGGCACACGCGCCATGGAGCGCATACCGTGCAGGTGCAGTTCACCATCGGAGCCGGATTCGACAGCCAGGCTGGCGCCCACCAGACTTAATTCGTTGATAACCGGAATGCCACGCAGCAGTGATTTGGCCAGATTGATATCAATCAGTAGCTCATCGAGCGAGACCATGCGCTCTGCTGATTCAAACACGGTAACGTTCTTCGCCTGCAACAGAGGCCCAAAACCCTCCCATCGAACTGACAGGTCCCCAATGGCAACAGGGCTCTTCAAATACTCACTGACGCGCAGCTCTATATTGCTTTTCTGGCTCGCAACCAATGGCAGGCCGAATCTTGCCATCACAGTAAAGAGTGCAAGCAAAATAAGCAGGACGCCAATCGCCAGATAAGAGACGCGGACAGTGTGCCGCGCCACAGTAATAATCATGAGACTCTTAACTCACTACTTTACTGTCATTGCAATACAACATCATAGTGCTCGCGCGTGTAGAACTGCTCTGCCTGCAAACGTATGGGTACACCCACAAAATCCTGTAATTCCGCCAGATCATCAGAGCGTTCCTCGGTAAACCATTCGACTATCTCAGAAGAAGCAAGAACCGTTACCGAGATAATGTCGAACTGCCTGACTTGCCGGATAATTTCGCGGGCAACTTCGAAACCAACGGTCTCCACCGTTTTTTGCATGCCACGCCCATCACATACACTGCATTCAGTACATAAAACCTGCTCAAGACTCTCGCGCGTGCGTTTTCTGGTCATCTCCACCAGACCCAGTTGCGATACCTCGTTGACCTGTGTACGCGCATGATCCCTTTCCAGAGCCTTTTCCAACGCTCTGAACACTTGACGACGATGCTCCTGCAAACTCATATCAATAAAATCGATAATGATGATGCCGCCCAGATTACGAAGCCTCAACTGCCTGGCAATTGCCTGTGCTGCCTCAAGGTTAGTCTTGAAGATTGTTTCTTCAAGGTTACGTTTCCCGACAAACCCACCGGTATTGACATCAACGGTTGTCATAGATTCAGTCTGATCGATGATCAAATAACCACCAGATTTGAGCATTACCCGCCTATTCAATGCTTTATCTATCTCGTCTTCCACACCGTGCAGGTCAAAAATCGGCCTTTCACCTGGATAATGCTCAAGACATGAGGCCAGCTCCGGTACGTATTCGTCACAAAAGTTGACACATTGACGATAGGTTTCACGCGAGTCGATGCGGATTCTCTCCACATTGCCGCGGTTCAGATCACGCATCATGCGTTGCACTAACGGCAGATCACGAAAGATGACGTCGCCGGCCTTACTCTCTGCGCGGCGTCTCTGTACGCCGGACCACACCTTGTCCAGATAATCCATATCTTGTTGCAGGGCGGCCTTATCCGCCCCTTCGGCGGCTGTTCGCAAAATGTAGCCCACAGTGCGGTCCCCACGTAAGTCCTCCACCAGCCCGCGCAGTCGATCGCGCTCTTCTTCGCTTTCAATGCGCACAGACACACCAATGTTGGTGTCAAAGGGCATCATGACCAGAAAACGACTGGGTGCAGTCAGGTTACTCGTCACTCGTGCGCCTTTGGTTCCCAAGGGATCCTTGCTCACCTGCACCGCCAGTTGCTGTCCTTCTGTCAATAGCTTGGCAATACCTGGGGGCTCAGCTGTCTCATCATTGCGAGCCTCGGCTGGCACTCTGATATCCGACACATGCAAAAACGCTGCTTTCTCCAGGCCGATGTCAATGAACGCCGCCTCCATGCCGGGTAAAACGCGCTTGACCGTGCCTTGAATAATCGTCCCAACCAGGCCGATTTTGCGCACACGTTCGATCCAGATTTCAGTGAGCATGCCGTTTTCGACCGTTGCAACCCGCGTCTCCTGCGGCGTCACATTGATCAGTAGTTCTTCTGTCATTTTGCCTCAAATGCTCTGATCGGCAGCCAGCTTCGCTGGATGAAGACTAGAAACCGTCCACGCTGAATTATTTGACCCTGGCTCTCAAAAAAAACTTGCTCAGTGATTCCGGACTTAAAAGCCAGACGCTGACCAAAAATTTGACGGGGTCGATTACTGGTATTTTAGGTGAGATTCCGAAAAAATGATTACAGCTTCCCAGTCACCTGCACCTTTTACATGGATTGGAGTAGGAGTCACTCGGAAATCGCAACCCCTTGCAAGCGATGCCATCATGTGCTAACCAATCTTAGAGAAGGCACACCGGCTCGTTCCAGCAGTTCGGTTATTTCGAACAGTGGCAATCCCACAACATTACTGTAACTTCCAGACAAACTGAGAACAAACTGCGCGCCCAGCCCTTGAATAGCATAGCTGCCTGCCTTGCCCCATGGTTCGCCGGTTTGCCAGTAACGAAAGGCTGTATCAGCCGAGATAGCGCCAAGTCTGACTCTCGTAGTGATAACACGTGTTTGTATAGTACCGTTGTCTGGCTCAAACACGCAGATGCCACTATGAACGTCATGCTCACGGCCTGACAATGACAACAGCATATTTATGGCATGCGTCTGATCGGATGGCTTGCCCAGTATCTCTCCATCACGATCGATGACGGTATCTGCAGCGACAACAACGTATCGTTTCGCCGCCTGATTATGTTGTGAAAATCCGTTTTGAGCTGCACAAGCATGGGCCTTGCCTTGCGCTAGACGCTGAACCAGAGTTCTGGGGGACTCCTGAGCTTGCGGCGTTTCGTCAACGTGCGCAGGCAAGCAAACAGGGGCGAATCCCAATTGTTGTAAAAGGGCTAGTCGTTGCGGTGATTGCGATGCCAGCACCAGAATGGATTGCGCGATGGCGTTGGCTGGCGCCGCTTCATGGGTGACACTCATGCCCGGTGATAGGGATGGTTGTCGAGTAATGACTGTGCACGGTAGAGCTGCTCGACCAGTATCACGCGAACCAACGGATGCGGAAACGTCAGTGGTGACAGGCACCACAGTTGATCTGCCCGCTCACGCACAGATGTGTGTAAACCGTCGGCCCCACCGATCACAAGACTAATGTGCTTGCCAAGCGTTTGCCAGCCGGACAGCTGGTTTGCAAGCTGCTCTGTGGACCAGGATACACCCCGATTGTCCAATGCAATCACGTGTGACTTTGCAGAAATTGCGTCCAGCAATGCGTCTGCCTCTCTGGCCTTGATGAGATCACTCGAAGCGCCTTGCGCCTGGGCAAGCTCGCGCACAGTGAACTTCCAGCGCGATGGCAATCGTTTTGTGTACTCTCTGGACGCTGTATGCACCCATTGTGGCATTTTGCGACCGACCGCATAAACAGCAACTTGCACTGGAGTACCTTTTTATTCAGCCCGACAAAGGTTCAGCAGCAGTGCATCTAGGAATTTGCCGCACCGGAAGTTGAGGCTTGATCGTCTGGCCCGACTGACCATAGTTTTTCAAGCGAGTAGAAATCGCGCATCTCTTCAGTCATGACATGCACAATCACATCACCCAGATCCACGAGCACCCAATCACTCGAATCTGCGCCTTCGACACCCAGTGGTGGATGGTTTGACTCTTTCGCAGTCAGCCTTACCGACTCTGCCAGTGAGCGCACATGGCGCTGGGACGTACCGGTCACGACTATCATCGCATCAGCGATACTGGATTTACCGACAATATCAATCACGGCAAGATCAACGCCTTTCATGTCCTCGAGTGCCTCGACGGCCATCTCGATAACATCTTCACTTTTCATACTCAAAGAAAATACAGACTCCTGACTCAACCGGTTAGTAGCGGCAAAGCCGTTGTGAGGTAACTAGGTCCTGACTTTACGACCGGGGTAGAACGGACTGTCCTCGGCCAAGCTAATTCTGGCCGGTCGATCGATACAGCTCCTGACAAACAATATACTCCGATACCACTGCTGGGAGCAAAAAACGCACTGTCCTGTGGCTTGCAATGCGGCTTCTGATATCCGTGGCCGAAATCGATAACTGAGTAACATCACATTCTTCGATAACACCCGTGTTGCCATCGCGAATATGTAATCCCAGACAATCTCGCTGTCGAGCCAGCAGTTTGGCAGAAAACGACGAATGCTGAGCTTGTGGTCGTTTGATGACCACCAGGTTGGCCAGATCAAGAATAGCCTCCCATTCATGCCAGGTGTCATATTTGGCAAAAGCATCCATACCCATAAAAAAAATCAGTGTGGCACCCGGCTGCTTATGCGAAATTTCGCGCAGAGTGTCGTACGTGTAGCTGGGCTTGTCGCGCAGCGCTTCACGCGTATCGATCGCTATGCGTTCGGCGTGCTCGATAGCAAGTTCAAGCATGGCAATACGATGCTCTGTACTGGCGCGAGCCGGCCCACGGTGAACCTGTCGGTGATTCGGCAGCAGGTACAACGTGTTCAGGTTGTAGTTTTCACAAAGCTCCACTGCGGGTCGCAAGTGCCCGAAATGCACTGGATCAAACGTGCCACCAAACAAACCTATTCGTCCAGGCCTATCCGTAACGGAGGATTCAGCTAACTGCTCTTCCATAGCCAGCGATGGATCGCCTTGACCTGTATCAAGTGGGACCTTGCCGGTTTCATCGACATGGCTAACCACGTGTTGTGTAGTCGCCAGTCACTACATACTTTTCACAGGTGAGCCCTAGTACGCCTACTGGTCCTCGCACGTGCATGCGGTTTGTGCTGATCCCTATTTCTGCACCTAGACCATATTCCGCACCGTCAGCAAAGCAAGTCGCAGCGTTTACCAATACCGATGCAGAATCCACCTGTCTGATAAAACGTCTGGCGCGCGCCATGTTCTCAGTCACAATGGCATCGGTGTGTGAAGAACCGTATTGAGCAATATGCGCCATGGCGGCATCGATGTCTGCCACTATCCGAATAGCCAGTATGGGACCCAGATATTCGGTTGCCCAGTCTTCTTCGGTTGCCGCAATCATCGTTGGTGCGATCTGACGACATAGATCACAGCCTCGCAGCTCCACGCCTGCCCGAGTGAACGCATCAATCAATTCAGGCAGTAATAACTGAGATTCACCCTCGTGCAGCAGTAGTGTCTCCATCGAACCGCAAATGCCATAACGATAGGTCTTGGCATTTACAGCAACGTCTATGGCGCGTGATCTGTCTGCCCCCTCATCGATGAAAACATGGCAGATTCCGTCCAGATGCTTGATGACAGGAACACGAGCCTGTTCGCTGATACGCTGTACCAGGCTTTTGCCGCCGCGAGGGATGATGACATCCACATACTCATCCAGCTCAAGCAATGCACCCACTGCGGCTCGATCGGTTGTCTGCACCAATTGCACTGCAGACTCTGGTAACTGCGCAGCCAGCAAGCCTTGACGTACGCAATCGGCAATAGCACGATTGGAATGAACCGCCTCAGAGCCACCGCGCAATATAACCACATTGCCAGATTTGATGCACAACCCCGCCGCATCGGCCGTGACATTGGGACGCGATTCGTAAATAACGCCAATGACGCCCAATGGCACACGCATACGGGCAATTTCCAGCCCTGAAGGCTGCTGCGTGGTCTCGGACATTGCCCCTACCGGGTCATTCTGCGCGGCAACATCGCGCAAACCCTGAGCCATGGAGGCGATTCGCTGTGACGTTAACTCCAGCCTGTCCAGTAATGCAGCATCTATACCCTTTTCAGTGGCTGCTGCAACATCCAGGGCGTTAGCGTCAAGCAGGCCAGATTCTGCGGCCACTATGGCGTCTGCCATCGCGTGCAAAGCCTTTGATTTCTGTGCTTGCGTGGCTATTGACAAACTACTGGCTGCAGCCCGCGCAGCCTTGCCAAGACTACGTACATACGCCGGTACATCCTGCAACACCTGATGCTCATCTTTGACAAATTCAGCAGATTCAACCATGTCATTCCTCACTGTAACTTCATTGGCATTAGTGCCAATACACTCTTTGCATTCAGCAATACCCTGTTCAACTGCAACGCGCTTACGTACACTGCCGCCCTACTGATACCGTCGAACTCAACAAAGCCACCTATGCAACTCGTCGATTCGCACTGCCATCTCAACTTTCCGGATTTCGCTGATCGTATTCCAGACATTCTACAGAACGCGGCAGACAATCAAATAAGTCATCTGTTGTGCATAGCCACAAGCTGGGAAAACCGTAAGGAAGTGCTTGAGCTTGCCCGTGAACACGCGCCTATCAGCGCCTCGGTGGGCATCCACCCGACAACCGAAGGCGGTCACGAGCCCAGCGTGGACGAACTGCTCGAGGCCGCATCTGATCCTCTGGTTGTCGCCATTGGCGAAACCGGCCTGGACTACTTTCGCTGCGAGGGAGATCTCACCTGGCAGCATGAGCGCTTTCACCGGCATATCGAGGTTGCCAAAACCTGCCATAAACCTCTGGTTATTCATACACGTGCTGCGGCCAACGACACCATGGACTCACTGCGGACTCATCGTGCTCGGGAGGCTGGTGGTGTCATGCATTGCTTTGCTGAAGACTGGGAAATCGCAAAGCAGGCACTGGATATCGGCTTCTACATCTCTTTTTCAGGCATTGTGACCTTCAAGAGCGCAAAAGATGTGCAGGAAGCTGCACGTCAAGTCCCTCTGGATCGCCTCCTGGTGGAAACCGATGCACCGTACCTTGCCCCTGTACCGTACCGTGGGAAAACCAATGAGCCGGCCTACGTGCGCTACACCGCAGAACACGTAGCCAACATTCGCGGTATTTCTCTTGAAGAGCTGGCTGAGGCGACCACCGAAAATTTCTTCCGCCTTTTTAATAGTGCCGTGCGCACCTGAATGATTGCAAGCCCTGGCTATGCGACTTACACACGAGGCAGCAACTGACGAACAACGCAGCGGAGTCAGATAAATGGGATGGGAAAAGAATTTTTAGTGACCCCAGCCCTAAGGCAGCCAACCCATACGTAACCACCAGTACATGACATCTGCCGCAGAGCCCCAGACCAACAGATCATCAAAGGGTGCATCGGCCACTATTGATTCCTCTGTGTAGACAAAGAAGTTGTCGGCATCCAGATTTTCGGACTGCTGGCCGCGCGCACTGCCATCCTGTCCGGCACTCAGCACGACAAATGCAATCTGATCAGAGCGTATTGAACGCCCGGAACAATCAGCACCTTGGGTGCTGTTACATAAAACGATGTCTGCACTCAGGTTGCTTATCCCTACAGCCCCGGCTTCACCCTGCGTGGTCCAGTCAGGTTGCCCTGAAGTACCGGCGGCTTCGCTATCTTGAAGACTGACGGCATACCGGTATTCACGGCCCCACGGATCAAGTAATGCGCCATTGTGACTTGTGGAACCACTCAGTCGCAGACTGTGTGCCGGCACGAATCCGCCAGAATTGCCACAGGTCTCGACGCGCCCCTTAACTGAATCAGTGTTACCCATAGAGAACGAATAGACAGTGTCTTTTTCTGCACGGGTTAAGGGACATGGAAGGGCCCCATAGGCAACCAGATGGGCAAAGATAGCCTCCCGAACAACACCCAGCTGTTGCTCAGCCTGCGAGCGTTTGCGATGCTCTTGAAGCGAGGCCAATGGCCCAAGAGCAGATTTCGTCAAAATGCCGATGATAAGCAAGACCACCGCCATCTCAACCAGCGTAAAACCGCTTCTGCTGTGTAACTGCCATTTCACGGAATCACAACCCACCGAAGCTTGATCAGATCGGCTCCCTTGGCAATGGCCTGAAGTGACGAGTACGGATAGATGAGCTTGCAAGCTATGGTATAAGCTTCCGATAGTACACAGGACTCATCATGCTCAAGCAGCACATTGGGTTGCCATGAATTTCTTACAAACCAGTGACGTAAAGCGGGTACCCCTTCGATCAGATTAGCTTTCAACGCACCGGCAACACACGCTTCATCAACAACAATCGGATAGTCCAGCAACTGTAGCCACAGCGCGTCACTGCGACAACCGGGAACGGCATTGTAGAATTCGGCACATCCAGACAATGCAATGTGCATCTGTTGCGATGTCGCTGATCTGCCTACCAACGTTGTTGATGAACCTGTCGAACTGTCGGGCGCTTCCAGAGCCTCGCTATCATCAAGCGTCGTATCGTCCGCTGCAGCTTGCGTGCAATGCACAGGGGCTGACCGGTTGGATCGTTCGACCACCCAAGCTGCTACTGATGCTGCGGTTGAGCTGATCAACGCGTTGGCTGATATGCCAAACTTCATCGGAACGGTATCATTGAATTCAGGCGGCAAGGAAACAGAAACAACTTCAGAGTGCCTCAAAGCCTTCAAGGTAGACAGATTTACCACTCGATTTACAGGGTTGTTGATGACATTCCCATCAACGGTATAGCGTAGCCGTTGTTCAGATTCTGCGTGAAACAGATAGCGATGACCCGGTAATGCGGTATGCCGAGGTAGATGCCCGTGACTTCTGTCAGTCGATACGCAGGGAGGATTGGGCCCATCTCTACGCTGCGTTAATCCTGAAGCAGCACTTGCTGTTGCCTGAGCAGATCCATCGGTATCCGGGCAAGGGAAATGAGCAGGACCTGCACCGGCAGGACCGTAGAGGTAGGGATATACAGTGGCATAGCTGATCAGCGATTGACGCGCGTTGACCAATGCTGCTCTCTGCTTCGCCATGGCAAGTGAAGATAACGCATGGGCAGGTTTTGCGTTTAGCGTAACGTTCAACAGGCCCGCGCCAGCACCCAATAACAACACAAGCACCGCAACCGATACATAGCCATGTTCATGACGATACCTCAAAGTGACTCTCCGGGACGTAGAACACCTAGTGCTCGGCCACCCCTGGTGATCTTCAAACGAACACCGTCTGACAGAAGTGCAAGCTGAAGAGAGCCAGTCTTCAGCGCATTGCACTGGATATCCAACGCCACTTCAAGCACCGCACGCTGCACACCCTCACAAGGTGTTCCGTTGATAATGACGCGAATCATATCCGTACTTTTTATAAGCGCGTGATAGCGGACCTGATAGGTTCTTGTTGGTGGCAACTCACGTACAGGGCTCTCGATAACCTGTACTTGTTCTGGCTGTTCTTCAGAATACTTTGTGTCATTGGGTTCTAGCAAAAACTCGCCACGCTGATACTCTGTAGAGTGATCAGCAGCATGTCGTTCAGTCGTGGTGAAAAACAAGCGTTTATTTTCCAGAACGCCATGTGTGTCCTTGTGGACAGCCGACGTTGTCGAGCTGATGTTATCAATACCAACATCTGCCAGTAGTCGCTCTTGCATCATCAGAAAACTTAAAACGAGTGCGCACAGTGGCGCCGCTGCTGCCGAAAGGTATAACTGACAGCCAGACACAATGCGCAAGGCAAGCATCGATCGATCGCACTTTTTCTGCCAATGCTGAAATGTCTGCATGGTCAAGCTTCTGCCTGCCAATAGTAGATATCCACTACACACTGCACTCGCAACTGTTGCGTAGGCACACGCTGCACGTCACAAGCACGCACATTGGCAGGCCAACCACCAGCGCTCGCTTTCAACTGAGAAAGCAGTGATACAAGTGCCGGCGCATGTGCAAGATTCGTCTGTACATCAAGACGAATTATCTGAATATCAACATCTGAATTTACCGGTACATCGGGCAAACCACCGACCTGTACACTATGCCCAAGCAACGATTGTTCGTACGCCACCACAGCCCCCCCACTCTCGACACTACCCGATAGAAACTCTGCCAGACGCACTTGAAGACTTGTCACATCCTCGCCCAGCACTCGCAACAGTGGCAGAGTCTGCCCGTTGTTGAGCGTATGCACGTACAACTCTGCATCCTGTTGTTCGACGCGCAGCTTACGCAGTTCACTGGCAGCGACTAACGAAGCTTGTTTTGTGCTTCGCGTGCTGTACAACGATACGCACAGTACAGACACCGAAAGTACGATAGTGAGGATTGAGCGAACCATTAGTGGTCCATCTTCAGCGATAACCGATACTGGCCAGCATGGCGTCTGTCCGTTGAGCTAGACAGCGCCTGGTCAACCGGTGACTCGAGAACAACAATACCCATCGCACCACGTAAGGTTTGCAGCTCAACAAGTAGCGTGTCTAGCACAGCCTTGCGCTTGACAAGCGTATCACCCGAAACATGCCCGGCCATTTCTACCTGAACAGCCCAGCTCTCAGCGTGTGATTCAACAGTTCGAATTGATGGAACGGATGCAAGGGCATGCGTCAGTGATTCGTAAGCGTCATCAGCTTTCACCATCGCCCACACAATACGATCAATCGACACGTCAGGCACGGCATTAACAGCTGTTGCCAGCTCTGACAGTATTTTCTCTGGAGAAGCAATCGCGGTCTTATTCAGCAGATCGGCAATGATCAGCGACTCAGCTGCCACCCTGGGTTGTGAAAAAGAGTCCAGCACCGTGTTGTAAGCACTCGCCACAGCTTGTTCAAGACTTGTACGTTCTTGCTCCTGTTGGCCCATGAGTCGCGAACTTGCAATGCCGCTTGCCAGTGCTGCAGTAGCACCTATTGCAGCAGTGCATGCCATCAACACCGACAGCCTGAATATGACACGGATTCGTGCACACACTTTTTCATGCTTTATGGACGGTAAAAGCGCATACATCCGACCGATTCCGGGGCGCAACAGTGTCCATCGGCGCTGACGCCTCCATAAAACCGCAGAACCACGAATGCCTGAGGATTCGAGTTTATATAACAACCACCCTTTGTCGCCATTCTTGTCACATGGCTTGACAGGCGCTTCAGTCAGCTGCCTGCCACTTGGCACATCTTCATCGCGCAAGACAAAATCGCTGTAGCTTAGTGATTGCTCAAACAACAGAGCCACCAGCACGCTGATACTTGCAGGTAAACATGATGCTTGAAGGCCATGTCCCAACGTATTTGGATCAGTACACTCACCAATAGGCTGGCCGATAAGCTGGTCATTGCTGCGAGCAACACTGCCCTCTTCGACATCGATCGCTGACACTCTGAAATCTGACACTACATCGATACAACCTACCTGGCCAGGAAGAACCGAGCTCAAATGGCCTATGCTCTCGGCTACAGCAGAGCGAGATCCTGCGCAGGAAGAATATGGATGGTCCTCGCCAGACGCTTTGTCCGTTGGCACCGTTCGCAAAAAAAGGATGCTCCCACGATCAACCAGCAAGTGGCGCTGAAAGCCTGCCACATCCATGACAATCAGCGTTGTATCCACAAAACACGCATTAGACCAGTTGGCCATCAACTCGCTTGCGGTGGCGACCTTGCTGAAAACAACATGGCTAGTTTGCAGGAGCAGCAACCAAGAAGACCATTGCTCACAAATATCCGGGTGCATCAGCGCCGCTATCTGATCGCCATATCCCGGAGGCAACGGGTACGCATGCGCCTTGGGGTAGTCGACACGTAATCGTGCAAGTGTTGTCAGCTGTCTGTACCAGTTAATCACAGCGCTACCACTCTGGGCAACACAAACCCTGTCCACCTCATCCATGGTGGTATCCAGCACCAGTGTTACATCAATCTGTGTATCGCCATCCAGTGCCTGCTGAACCCAGGGGCAATTTGTCATCAACAGCCCAGGCTCCGCAGGAATTGCCTCTTCGAAGTGATCAGTAATATGACCTTGCAATACTTTTAGCCAGTAAGCCTGATCAGCCTGCAAAACCAATATCAATTGATGTTCAAGCATGCACGGCGATCTCGAGAATCCCATCAGGCAGCCCCTACCACTGTCGCTATTGCCATGTTGTAGACAGGACCAAGCACTGAAATCACAATCCACAGCAAAACAGCACCAACAACGAGCAACAGTGAAGGACCGATCATCTGCTCCATACGTTTTATCGATGCCTCTGCAGTAGCACTTTGCTGCACCGAAAGCTGGGTAAGCACTGAGGCAAGCTGCCCCGAGCGTTCACCTACAGCAATCAATCGGATGAATATTGACGGCAATACCCTGGTTTGCTGCATGGATTCGGCCAGCGATGTGCCGCTCACCATCGAATGTCTCGCCGATGTTAAAGCTGCACATACAACCCTATTGGGTACAGTTGCCTCTGCCAGTTCGAGTGATGTCTCCAGTGCAACGCCACTGGCATACAACTGCGCACAACAACGTGCATAGCGACTCAGTGACAGATCGATTACCACACTACCGAACAAAGGTGTTTGCAAAATAAGAGCGTCAGTCATCATGCGAACTCGAAGACTGAACAGTGTGAGTAGTGACACGGCAAACGCAAAAAACGTAACGAGCAGTAGTGCCATGGCGTAGTGCTGACTCATCCAGGTCGACACCGCAAGTAAAGCGCGTGTATGCCACTGTAACTCACCACCGGTGGAGATGAGAAAGCCCTGAATGGATGGCACCACTGAAATAAATAGAAAGCCCGTTACACCCGTTAGAACGCCTAATGAAAACAACGGATAGATCAAGAGTGTGATGAGTCGCCGACGCAAGTTGTGATGCCATTGCAGGTACTCGTTAACCGCACGGCAGGCCTTATCCAGATCGCCGCTGCTTTCACCCGCTCTGAGCAATGCAAGGACTGTCTTTTCAGCACTGAAGCCACTAGCCTCCAGTGCGCGCGAAAGCGCCTGACCGGATTTGACTTTGTACCCAACCTCTGCCCACAGTCTTCGCGACACTCGTGAGTCATCAGCGTCTGCTAAATCGTCCAGTGCATCTGTCAGAGCCACACCGGCTGTGAGTAGACGCGACAGTTGTAAGAACGCTATGCTTTTTGCGTCAGAGCGGAGCCGGTGGCGTTTTACACTGATGGTTCCATGCTGTGTTTGAATCATGTTTGTCACTTCCTTGTTACTGGATACTGGGAGTGATTGTCTTGACTGACACCCAGAACCCTGTTCACTTCATCAACCGTTGTGTGTCCGGCATCAACCAATCTCATCGCCTGTTGTCGCAGCCCGCTAAACCCGGCATTGTGCGACACAGTCTGGATGGTGGTGATATCGTGATTACTGGCCAGAGCTTTGGCCAGATCCGGTGTTATCTCAAGCAGTTCCATGATGACTTGGCGACCGTGATACCCCGTCCCATGACACACCGAACAGACTGCATCTGTGGCCTGACAAACAGGGCAAATTGTACGCAACAGGCGCTGGGCAATGATGGCTGTTAATCCCAAAGCCAGAGCGCCGCTGCCTGCATTGAGTTCTCTCAGTCTGTGCAATGCTGTATGCGCACATGCAGCGTGCACCGTCGTCAGAACCCTATGACCGGTTGACACAGCTCGCAATGCCATAGCGCAACTTTCCGGGTCTCGCACTTCGCCTATCAGGAGGACATCAGGATCCTGTCTTAACAAAGCACGAAGCCCTTGCGCATAACCCCAATGACGTGAGTCATCAATGCTGGTTTGTCTGACTCCCTCCACACGATGCTCAACCGGATCCTCCAGAGTAACAATGTTGAGTTGCCGCTTGTCAATCTGATCCAGCAAGGCAAATAATGTAGTACTCTTGCCCGAACCCGTTGGTCCACAGACAACGATCATTCCATCAGGGAGCTGCATCTGCGCAGTCAGTTTATCTACCATGCTATCAGGTAGATTCAATGCAGCCAACGAATCCAGCTGCATTTGTGAGTCGATGAGTCTGATAACCGTATTTTCACCAGACATCGTTGGAAAGGTGGACACACGAAAATCAATGGCACGACCATCAATGATACGACGAAAGTGCCCATCTTGCGGATAACGCGTCTCCGCAATATCCAGCGATGCCATGATCTTGATGCGTACCAATAAACTGTTATGCAGCGATTTACTCACCAGCGCGTAGTTGAGCAATACCCCATCAATACGCAGCCGCACTTGGAGATGAGCAGACTCTGGTGCCAAATGGATGTCCGATGCCCCCATGCGGCAGGCTTGCGCAACAAGCGCGTTAACAAACTCAAGCGGTAACTGAGGCATCGAATCATTCAGTGTGCCTTGTTCATCGAACGATTTTGCAAGCACCAATAGCTGATCAAGTCCGACACGAGCCTGGTAGTGTTCATGAATGGCTGTCGGCAGTTTATGCTCTGCACACGGTATGAAAAGAAGCTGGTTCTGCTGATGCACATGCTTGGCAACACGTTCTTGCTGAGTACGATCGAGTGAATCACTGCAGACAAGCACCAGTGTTGTCTTGCCTTCACGCATCCATTTAGCGATCGGCAGTACGTTGAAACGCTTTGCAGCATCCATTGGCATGCAAGTCATCGCTTCATTGCAAGGTATCAACTCGTTCAGATCAATTCTGCTGAGTGTCGTACCACAACTGTCAGACGCGCTCATTGGTAGGCCGCTCTAGTGCTACTGAGCACCGTGGGTCGCAGGACAATGAGCAGTTCAGTTTGTCGGCGATTGCGACTCTCACTCTTGAATAGTCTGCCAATTCCCGGCAGGGCACCCAGACCTGGCAGACGAGCATCATTATCCGAACGTGTCTCCTGCATCAGACCACCAATGATGGCGACGTTGCCACTTTGAACCTGCAGCATCGATTCCATCTCACGCACTTGTATTTCAGGCACTCCATTGCGAACATTGGCGAGCGCAAGCTCGGGATTCGGATCGTTGACAAAGCCCAGTATCCTTGAAAGTGTTGGCCGGACATTGAGCATGACCATACCGCGCTCGCTGATCTGTGGTGTCACGTTCATCACCAGTCCAACCGGAACGGTGTGTATCTCTGTTTCGGTAACAATCTCATCGCGCTCTTCGGTCTGACGACGCTGCACATTCACAGTGAAATAAACTCGGTTATCAACTACCTTGAGCACAGACGACTGATTGTTCAACGCAATGATACGAGGTCTGGACAAGATACGAACATCACCAAACTGCTCCAGTAAACTCAGCGTTGCACGTACATCGTTGTTGCCACCTTGCTGCACAAAGCTGACAAGACCTGCGGGGCCAGCCAATCGATCAACACTCTCTGCGGCTACAAACGGCGCACCTACCAGTACTTGTGCTGCACTGATGCCGCTGATACCTTTTGCCAGCAACTGCCAATCAACCCCTGCATCAAAGTTGTCAGATAGTGCAACTTCCACCACGGTTGCCTCGATCAACACCTGACGCTGGGTTGTGCCGTGCAATACCTTCAGGTAGCGCTGCAAACTCCGGTGAACGGCTGGTCTGGTATGTACCGTCAGAATGCCAGCTTCGCGATTGATGGAAAACCGTTGCTCCATGTCTGAATCATCCGATACGCCCTGATTGATGACATTGCCAATATCCACAACCAGAGAGTCCCAGAAGTGATGTTCACTGATGTTCTCTATGCGGGTTTGTGAGCTGTTTGCAATTGAGCCTCCAGACTCGTTGGACGCGTTTATGGTGCCCACCTGAGTGGCAAGCCCCACGCTACTTTGTGTGCGCCGATGAATGTTGAGATAGTTGATCGGGTATGTGTGTGTATAAGCATCCCCCGTCCACACCGTCAGGTCACGGCCTTCAAGTTGCCAGGCAAAGCCTGCCTGACGGGCCAGAGACGCAAGGATGTCATCCAGCGGTTGATCCACGGCGTTGATGGATGCGTGCGCATCCGGTTTTCCAACCAGATGCAGCTGCAAACCGGCATCACTCACCAAGGCGAACAAAAGCGCATCAACCGGTGTATTGAACGCCTCAATGGAGTAGAGCTTGTCCCGTTTTGCTCCCTTATTTTCAACGTTGTGAATCACATGGCTGTCATGTGGCTGAGGCTGGCGCGCCGCGGTTTGCCCGGCGTCTTCATAAGAGGTTTGCGAGGCGCCAAAGCGTTTCAGAAGATTATTGGTTCTGGAAGATAACGGTGCGATTCTGGCTGATTCACTATCGTGTGCAACTGGCGCTGTTAAAGCCTCGGGTGTGTTTGCAGTATTGCTGGCGATACCTGTGGTCCCTGACCCTTGAGGCTGAGGGTTGATGGCAAGAGTGGTCGAACTGCCAGAGGTGTTGAATGAGGAACCTGGAAGTTCTGCAAGCTCGATGGCACAACCCTGCAACAAGGGCAGAAGCCAGACCAGAGCGATACATGCCTTGCAAATGGGCTTGACACAAGCGACAACAATGCGAACAGCTGACGCTGCGCTATTGAAAAAATACACAAACAACTCCCTTTGTCTGCACCTTGTATGACAACCTTCAAGGCACTTGCCATCTTCCTGATGACTGGTGTAGCAATGTTATGCATGCCGTATGGAATGTCACTAACCGGCAACACGAATTGGCTCATCCGCAAGCCTTACGACATGCTACATCGACAGAACCTGATATTGCAATCGATATACGCCTTGGGCGGCGCAACAAAACCTGCCCCTGTGGGAAAGATCACAACGTAATTTAAAATCGCTGGTGTTAGTTGTGACAAGCAAGGCAAACCACAGGTGCGAGAAGACCAAAAGTTCGCCGCAGATTTCCGGGAAGAGCGCTTCAGGTACGTAGCACAATAGACCCGGTTATCACCTCACAAGATAAAACATCACTGCCATGGATGCCAGAGCACAGGACCCCATCAAGCCTATCAATGCAGGGCGGCGTTTGAGTAAACGTGATGTCTTGCTACACGGTTCATCAGTAACGGGTAAGCCAGCCATAAGCAGGTGCGACATCGAGAGCTTGTCCGCCTCCTCCAGGTTGGCAATCGTAAACGCATTTCTGGCCAGCGTATTGATCGACTTGAAAACGCCCTCAGAGCGATCAGCAATAAAGTAGGCCATTTCCCGAGTGAACAAATCACGCCGGTTGAAATCAAACAACATCATGTGATGGCGTAGATATTCGTTGATCTCTGCCAGGGTAAGGCGGCGTAACCAGAAGTGGTTTTCGGACTGATAAGGCGTGTCACTAACTGCAGCATAACGCTCGGCATTGCTTGCCGCCGTGTGGAATACAACGCAGTGAATTAACGGCTCCTCTTCGAAACTGGCCTGACTGAGGGTTTCAATCACACTCAGCGCGCCAGCGTCCAGTGAGTCCTTTGAATCGATGAACAAAATGTAAGGCTTGTTATTGAGCGTCTGTTTAGCGATCCTGAGCTGCTGTTCGATACAGCCCAACGCTCGCTCAATTGACTCCTGATCTGCACCCTCTTGCGCCTGCTCGGCGCCGATAAGATCAGAATTTTGTGGCACTAACTCGATAAGCAGGTGACGAAGTAGCTTGGCCGCGCTGATTTCCGGCAAATCAAAGCGCATGGTGTGAAAACGATGCTTTATCCGGTCGCTGATAACAAGCGATAACATCGTCTTGCCACTGCCTGCTTCTCCGTGCACATGCACAATGGGCTTGCGGTTTCGAACGGCCAGAATGACGTTCTCGACAATGCTTCCACGGTTGCCACCACCGTAAAACATGAAAATGTTGTTCGCGTTGTAAAAGGGTCCCTGTGACGACGAATAGTACAGTCGTCGGCCAGTATCCACACTTTGATGGTTTTGATTCATGCCAGAGCGTTATCGGTCAGCGAATAGTCCATGTCCCGTAATAGTCAGCAACGAGGATGCCAGAGACGCCCGCATCGCGTGCTACATTAATCCGCTTTGACTCATCGAGCAAGGTTAGTGGCATTACATTGAACGTTACATCTACAACAGTTTCACTGCCAGATGCGCTGTGACACCTCTATTGTATCCATACGTGCCAACAACCTTTAGAATTCACGACATTACCTCTCCCGAGACACATAGTGTCAGATAAATCTATCAGGTTACATGTCGTTTTGTATGAACCCGAGATTCCACCAAACACCGGCAATCTGATCAGGCTCTGCGCTAACACGGGCGTGCAGCTTCACTTGGTTGAGCCTTTGGGATTCTCCATGGACACCAAGGCCTTGCGCCGAGCCGGATTGGACTATCACGAGTCAGCTCGCGTCAAGATTCACGCCAGCCTCGAAGCGTGTTTTGAGGCGCTGGGCGTGGGACAGTCGCGCACCAGAGTGTTCGCCCTGAGCACGCATGGCACCCGGCTGTACACTCAGCCGAGCTATCAGTTAGACGACATCTTACTATTCGGACCCGAAACCCGTGGCCTGCCGGGTGATGTGCGAACAGATGAGCGAATTCACGAAGTAATCAGGGTCCCCATGAAGGCGGCCAGTCGCAGCCTCAATTTGTCCAACGCTGTTGCGATCGTAACCTTCGAGGCACTCAGGCAACTTGGCTTTCCTGATTTGGGCTAGTAGTCCGTCAACCCGAAATATTAGGATTCAGCGGGCCTGTCTGTGTTC
>CAYGSW010000043.1:0-29107 GCA_964352535.1 uncultured Granulosicoccaceae bacterium
TATTATCCACATCCGTGGTATGCAACATCGCGGTGGTGATTACATTGCCTGATGATCCTTCAGCAACCGTGGTGCCAGCGTTTGTGGCCAGCACCTGCTCATCATTCACTGATTCAATACGGATATTGACCGTTACAATTTCGGACTGACTCGTACCATCGTCAGCCCGGTATGTGAACGTGTCGCTTCCACTGTAATTGGCATTTCCCGTATAATCAAACGAACCATCAGCGTTGAGTGTGAACGACGCTGCATTACTTGGTCCGCTCACAAGGACAGCTGTTAAAGTATCGCCTTCCAAGTCACTGTCATTTTGCAGTACCCCATTCGCCGCTGGCACGATGAGCGTTGTGTCTTCAGTAGCCAAATACGCTGGAGGTGCTAGGTTGGCAAGGTCTGCAATTTCACTTGCCAACAACGCTCGCGATAGAATGGCCACCTCATCAATCTGGCCATCAAAGTACCTGGCGCCTTCAGGGTTTGCGCCGATCCACACCGCTTGGGTTGGATCTTGATCCAGTGCACCACCGACACTATGCGTCGCTTGAGCAACAAGTTGTCCATCAAGGTAGATCGACATGACACCGGTAACTTCATCATAGGTCGCTGCAGCGTGTTGCCATATGCCCGTTGAGAGCGTTCCAACGGTTGTACTAAGCGTATCAGTCGTGCTTCCCGCCGCCACGCGCAGACGTAAATAGTAGTCAGCGCCGTCTTGCTCAGTCGACAACATGAACGTGTGTTGGTTGTCGGCAGCGCCGTCTGCCTTACTGATAATCCGCGCCTCACTCGACCCAAACGAATCCGGATTAATCCAGGCCGACAGCGTCAGCCCACTACCGTTAACATCCAAATTACCCAGGTCAACATGCGAGTTAGAACCATTGAAGTCCGCTGCCGTATCCCCGTCGGTTGTGACACCTACAGAACCAAGCGTTACGCTTGCATATGTGCCATCGTTGTTGTTTGAACTTGAGTCCAATGCCGTCGCGCCCGAAGACTCGCCCAATCGCCAGAAACCAACGGCGTCTGGATCGGTCGCCAGGTCGACATCACTACTATCAGGATCATTAACAGCTACAGGTGCATCGTTAGCCCCCTCAACTGTTATCGTAAGCTGCGCAGTTGATTCTGCCCCACCAGAATCCTGAACGGTATAGCTGAACGTATCGATCAGCGTGTCGCTTGAATCGCGTAGCGCCTGAACATCCACATTGTTTTCATCAACGCTGTAGATATAATCTCCGTCTGCACTAACGGTGATCGAACCATAGCTACCGGTAACACTTATCCCCACTGAACCCGCCGTACTGCCTAAGGTTCCGGCGGCGACGCCCACGACGGAATGCGAATCATCTGCTGCAGCGAGTACGGGTTTGTAGTCCGACATCGTAGGACTATACTCAAGCTGTGCGCCCCAGGCGTAAAATTGAACGGCAGTACCTTGACTTGCACCGGAGAGAGGACGCGTCCCCAATCGCACTACGAGGTCATTTGATGCGCCAGATTCAGGGTAGGTTCGTGTGATTGAAATGCGTTGCCACGTTCCATCAAGCGTGACGTTCGTCGACTGACCACTAACACCGGTTTGATCCAATTTAATTGACAATGTTTCACCGATAGTACCTTTAACATAAGTTGAGAACGTGTAGGTGCCGCCCGATGGATCGATCGTAAATTGTTGGTAGAGGTCTTGCGAGGCCGGGGGCAACGCTGCCATATCAATCAAGTCAGCCGTTGTCGAGCCGTCAGGCGCAATATCCACATTGGCCGTTACCACCGCCGATCCAATCCAGACAGGATTGTCGAACGATTCCGTGTAAGACAGACGGTTAGGCCAGTCAGCATCTGTATCATTGATCAGAACGTTACCGTTGGCGTCTGCACCGGCCGTAGTATTTGCTGTCCCTCCTGCCTCTATTGCTGTTGAAGAATCCGCAACCGCCACCACAGCGTCATTGCTTGCAGTGATGTTGACGATTGTGCTGCCGATAGCAGTCAATGGCGGCCCACTACCCTGTGCATCGGCTACGTTCTGATCATTAAACGTCCAGTCGATTTGAACGTTGCCTGGTGGTGCGTCATTGCTATTGCTATACTGAATCGATTGCATGACTTCGTTAACCTGGGCGTTAGACACACCTGAACCAAAAGTCACTACTAATATTCCACCCGTGTTGGTATAACTTCCGACATCGATAGACGAAAGCTCTAGAGTTCCTGCGCTCAGAGTCAAATTGCCAGTGGCGCTGAAAACATCGTCGTCGTTGGCGCCCCCGTTACGAACAAGTGACAAGGTCGTACCACCGAAGTCATCATCGTTGCTCAGCTCTATATCAAACACTCTGACATCACTGTCCAGTGTGACTGCAGATCCGTTTTCTACAAACGTCGGATTCGCGTCCAGTGTGTTAGTGCCGAGCATCCTATCCGGTGTTCCATCGCTGCTCAATCGAACAATAGTCGTTTGGGCAGACTCAGACCAATTGGTGGAGAATCCTCCAATGATAATCCGTTCCGTTGTGCCATCGTCATAGAGTGAAACAGAAGATACTTCGCTTATGTCCGAGCTGCCCTCCATCATCCAGGCAGTATTGGTCGCAAACGAATTGTCCAGCGTCCCGTCCGTGTTGTATCGCAGTGCTACCCAATTTTTGGGATAATCGTCAGTGTGCCCGACAACGACCAGCTTACCATCAGACTGTTGCACGACGTCTATTCCCAAGACGTTGTCGGTAGGATGCGACCACGTTGCTATCCCGCCGCTTGCAAACGATGTGTCTATCGACCCATCAGCGTTGAATCGCGATACTTTTAGATCTCCCGCGCCGCTACCTACAGCGGCTATCCTGCCATCAGCCTGAACAATGGCGGCGTTGACCTTATGGCCAACCGCTCGAATGCCACTGCCATTGAAGGTTACGTCCAATAACCCACCAGCTGTTAGCCTGATAACGTGGTCTTCGCCACCCGCCACAATATTTCCATTGGCATCAATCGCAACGGATTCAAGACTCTCAAAACTTCCAGCCAGATTGACCGTTACCACCCCGTCAGTATCAAAGCTCGGATCCAGAGTGCCATCATCAAGGAAGCGCGCAATAAGTGTGTCGGTACCATTTTTGCCAACAATCACGATGCTGCCATTGGATTGCACCACAATCCCAGTTGCATAATCGAAAGAAGCTGTGTTGATCGTCGCAATACCACCAGTTCCGAACCCCATATCCAGAACTCCACCGGCGTCAAAGCGAGCAACGTAAGTATCTCCAGACTTAGCACCCGACACAAGAATATTGCCAGCCGAATCCTCAGTCAGGCCATTTATACTTCCAACTGACGACATGTCTGCGTACCCATTGGTTCCAAACGATGTGTCGATGCTGCCGTCGACGTTCAGCTTGAGTAATGCCGTATTGAAATTAATATCATACGGTGTAATCAACATACTGCCATCTGAAAGCACCAACATGGCATTATTCTGGCCATAACCAGTTTCGCCCTCTGTGAAGACATATTGCCCTGGCAAATTAAACGACGGTGCATCGTTAACCGGCGTGACTGTGATTTCAACAAAGTCTACTTGCGCGGGAATAATGGGCTGGAAGTCAACAGCCAAACCATAGAGTCTTGTTTGTATATCGTTCAGGGATTCCTGAACGGTATCGCCAACATCAAGATCACCCGTGTTGTAGTTTGACCAGCCTGTAGAACCGGTGCTACCAATGGTATAGGGGATAGAGCCGGCATCGCTGGCAGACCAATGACCCAGCACATCGCCTGCTTGTACGCTCAGAGTACCGATGTCAATAGTTCGGACACCTGCGTCTGTAGATATTACATCACTGTCAGTCAACGCGACTCGATGTACAACATCGAAGCTACCACCACCGTTCGGCCTAAGCACCAGCAGGTCAAAGTCGATCGGCGAACTGTCACTATCCGCACCAAGCTGCAGTGAGGAAATCATTCCGGAGCTGATTATGTTAGCCAGATCATCATGGATGTACAACAGATTTGCAGCGCTGGCGTCACCTGCGGGTTGCGCAAACGTTTGATTCACATCGGCACCAACAACATCGCTTGCTGCACCACTGACAATCGTTGCTATTTCATCGGAAGAGAGGGCTCGTGTATAAATGCGGGCGTCATCAATCAGACCATTGAAGTCTACATCGACAGACAAATTACCATGCTTACCAATAAACGTGTCTGCCCCACGATCATAAACAATGGGATCTGTCTGTGAACCTGAAGCGATCAGCACGCCATTCAAGTATATTCTTTGAGTGTTGTTTATATCATCAAATGTGACGGCCACATGATTCCATCCCGTACCGGCGATATCGATGTTGGAGACGATATTGGTAAAACCCGCGCCGTTGCTGAACGCCAGCGTCATCCCGGCGCCACTCGATCCAACGGCGTCTAATCGAAGTACCACATTGTCGCCCAGGGAGATGACGTCGGCACCACTACTATCATGCGAGTTAAGATTGACCCACGCCGCTAGTGTCACATTCTCAGGCTCGCCAAACAATCCGTCTATTCGAACGCCATCGCTATCACCATCAACGCTCAGCACTTCACCACGTAGGCTATCAACTGCTGTCGTTGCTTGCTGGACAAAGGTGCCATTGTTGACAACTCCACCACTCTGGTCATCCGCATTGCCACCATCGAACGTGTAGTGCCCTACCAGTTCGGCGCTCAGTGTAGTTTTGACATTGAGTGTGACGCTACCATTAAAATCATAGTTTGGCGTAAACGTCATACCATCGAGCGCTGCGTTTATGTCAGACTCAATACCGTTGAACGTGATCGTGCTTCTGCCTTGGCCGCCTTCGACAATCGTGATGCCCGACAAGCTATTCAGTTCCAGCACACCGTCGTTAACGGACAGAGTCACCTGCATCAAGGCATCGGTACTAGCCACCGTATCGCTAACCGTGACTGCATTGCTACCGCTAAATGTCAGCGGTATGCCGTCCTCATCTATAGACAGTGGCCCCGGTACGGTTTGACTGGGATTGCTACTTTTGTCAACGGTGATCGTGATGGCTTCGCTATAAGTATTGTTAGCCCCGTCGGTGACCTCGACAGTGATGCTGTGCGAGGTAGATGTTTCGTAGTCCAGCATTGATCCATCGGCGACAGTGACTTCACCGGTGCCGCTGTCAATCGTGAATCGCCCCCCCGCGTCATTCGTGAGGCTAAAAGTAGAGCCAGACAGTACCTTGCTGGCATCCCATTCGACAACATAGGCATGGCTTTGCAAATCGTTACTGTCAGCCCAATTACCACTTTCAATGATACTAAGCCGAGTCTCGTCACCAGTTTCAGAAAGTATCATTCCTGATGCATACTCGCCAGCGAGAGCGCTACCACCACTACCGCCAGTCCAGAACTGCTCGGCTGCCTCATCTCCGTCAAGCCAATTCCAGTCTCCATCGAGGTTATCGTCTTCAGCGCCTAGCCAAATCTGAGTTCCGTTGTCCAATACGTGTTGACGAATCAAATCGTTTTCATACGCTGAATCTATGTTGATGAGCTGCCCTGCAACTCCATTGACCTGACTGCCAATGGCAGCCGTAGAGGCTGCAATAAAAGTGGTGGGGGACGTGACTATACGATAAAATTTGTTCGTTGCCGCATCATAGGATAAACTCTGGTCGTTGTTTAGAATTACGGAAACAGCTAACGGAATCTCAATGACTCGAACGTCAGTGACAGCAGGACCTCGATCACTGTCAGCATCGAGCGATTCAAAGCTCAGATCAGTAGTGGATCCTTCAGCAGTAAAGGTAAAAGAACGATCCAACCACAACATGTTACCGGTTGACCAGCCAATTGGTTGCTCCAACTTATAGTCATGTGACTCACCGCTGGCGCTGGCACGAACGTCCTTGATGGTTTCACCACCTGACCAATTACCGCTGAGCGAAAAGACAACCTGATACTGCCGCCCCGCTTCCGTGGTTAGTGTTTGCTCAATGGCGCCTGCGGCATTGTTACCATGCATATCAACAGGCTGACCACCCAATGTGCCACGTTCAAAACCAGGCAGGCCGACGTCAACATTGCCTTTGGTAACTGTCCAACTACCAAACGAATTGCCAGAATTGACTGTAGTGCCCGACGCTGTATCGTGAAATCCACCATCGCGGACAATATCTTCAGGTGCATCTGGATCGCTTGGCACCACATAGCCAACGCTAGCGCCATTGTTAGCGTTTTCGTTTATGTGCAAATCATCTACTGGCGTACTAGCGATAAAACCTGCACCTGTCGCATGACCAATGCTCAGATTATTGCCACCGACGATATCGACGACTTCACTGGATCCGTTAAAGCCGTCCATCTGCCAATTAGCAATCAAACCATTAGGTAGGCTGCCATTGTCGAACTTGTTCTGATGACTTAATGAGATTTCAGGCTGGCTGCGCACCTCATCCCAGATACGCATGTCGTAAAGTGTCCCCGAAAAACTACTCTCAGCAGCATAGCCACCGCCAACGAAGTCTTGATCGTTGGCGATCACCAGTGTCCCATCGCCAGTAGTGCCGCTGATTTGTTGTCCCGTTACGAAACCCGTCCCCGAATCAATCAATACGCCATCAATATATGTCGCCCAGTCACCGTTGCTGTTGTGCCATGTGAACGCAAAATTGTGCAACTCACCATCAAACAATTCTTCATAATCGCCAAAGCCTGATACAGAGGTTTCATTGATATGGACATTAAAGACAGGATCAGGCCCTCCAAAGCCTAGTTGAAACGCATTGTTGGGGTCGGTGATGTTTGCGTACGAGATCAGTGACCCTATTACTTCGGTCGATGTGAAGGACACCTCAAAGGTAAGGGAGTCGAGACCACCCAGAATCGCTCCACCGTCCGACGCCTGAAGATACGCATCGTTCCCGCCATCGGTGTTGAGTTCGATACCACTGGAAAGGTTAGTAGGCGCGTTGTTGTCTTCTGCCAGATTGTTAAGCGAGATAGTAAAGAGTTGTTCGTAGAAGTTGTTATCGACATCGGTACTGCGAATGGTGAGCGTGTGTGCTGCGTTGGTCTCATAGTCCAACAGCGAAGCATCGGCTACAGCGATTCTCCCTGTGTCGCTGTCGATCGTAAACGCACCGGCAACCAGTTGAGATTGAACGGTGTAAGTCAGCGCTTGTGCGGCATCAAGGACAGCGTCCGCATCCCATTCTACAACGAAAGCATGTGAGATTACGCTTTGACCGTCGTCCCAGAATGTGTCTCTCGCCGATCCGCCGGTATACATCCGAACAAAATCTTCGTTGCCTGAGTCATTCGGCTCGCCAGCCGCCAGCTCAAAGTTATGGTATTTGCTGTCAGGGTTGTATCCGTCTGAATTGCCCTGCCAGAACTGATCTGCGTCGTCGCTCCCATCTTGCCATCGCCACTCGCCTTCGATAGTTTGATCTGTTGCACCCAACCAGATCGCTGTTTCGCCGCTGGCAGACGCGATTTCATGCACAAACTTTTGCTCGCTTGCCGAGTGAATCGTTACCAGTTGTCCGCTAACTCCGTTAAGTGACTGTGCCTGCGAATTAGTTTGGGCAGTCGACCAATTAACAATCGTACCATCGACCTTATAGAACTTGCCCATCTCTGCGCTGTAATGCAGATTTGCATCCGCAGCAAGCAACGCAGATATTTGCGCTTCACGTTGAGGATCTATACCACTGAGCGTCCCTACGACAGTGCCGGCAAGCGCGTTTTCATCCACAGAGAACGTCAGCGACGCTTTGCTGTCGGTAAATCCCACCTCGTCAGTATGTTTTACCGTAAGATTATTGCCGCTGACTGAATCAGTAACAATGCCACCGGTTGACAGTTCATTGAAATTCCACTGGGCCAGCATATCAGCTTCGTCGTACGGCAATTCACTGCGATAGCTGGCCGACATTTCAGCCTCAGTACGAACGACACCGAACAGGCGATTGTTAAACAGCGTACCTGAAAATTTCTGACTATTGCTGAAGTTACCTTCAACGCTATCTTGTTCCTGACCGAACAACAAAACGCCACCACCGTCTATACTTTGCCCACTGGACAACAAGGTTCCGCCACTAATCGCAGTACTGTCGACCTCCACTCCATCGACGTAAATCGCCCAGTTTCCATTCGCTCCATCCCATGTAAATCCTAGCGTATGTTCGGCACCATCCTGTAGAGTACTATAGTCATATGCTGATGATGTTAATGCAGCGCCAGCGACCAGTAGCGTCACATTACCTACGTTAGTGATATCTAAAAGAACTTCATTGTTATTCGATGGTGTTGCATAGGACAGCAGCGTCAAAGTGCCTGATGTATCGGTTGAGGAAAAACGCGTTTCAAAACTCAAAGCTGTTAGCCCACTCAGCAGGGCATCACTATCGTCAGCCTTAAGGTAAATATCATTACCACCATCGGTATTGATACTCAGTCCACCGGTGTTGGTCGCAGTGGTCTTGATATCTTCTGGGCTCAACCCGTCACCGTCACCGTCGGTAGCATATGCGTAGCTCGAGAACTCACTACTATTACCGCTACTGTCAGTTGTGACCAATGTAACGAATTCACCCGTAGACATGCCGATGCCAGACAGCGTACCCGTTAGAGAATTGATACCATTGGCAGCACCTGTCAGTGAGCCGAGGTAACGTTCGCCCTCGACTCGCCCGCCATCACGATCAGTGCTTGCGTAGAAATCGATCGTATACGTACCCGATGTCAGCGTCGTGGTGTCCAGCGTGTAGGAAAACAGTCCGGCATCATTGATCGAAGCCGACGTCAGCATTGCATAGTTCTGTTTGTTATTACCGCCAGTGTCGGTGTCACCAGAATCGTTGGCATCAACTCCATCGTCAGAAGCCGAGCCAAGGTCAATTCCCAAACCGACATTTCTGTAAATACTATTGCCTCGAACAGTATTGCCTGTAGACGTATCCTGAACTGATACGCCAGCGCTCGATAAAGATAGCGATTGCCCGCTATAGGCAATCACATTCCCTTCGCCTACACCTATACCCCCGATGATGTTGTTATCTGCATTTCCTTTCAGCAAGATGCCTTGTTGACTGTTTCCCCAGGCGAGTGTTTGCGTGGTATTGGTTCCGATGATATTACTTTGAATGACATTGCCACTGGATGGACCATCAACTTCAACCGCCGCGTACCCCGTGCCAGCTATTACGTTGTCAAGAATTTGATTGTTATCACCACCGTTGTCGATCGCTATTCCAGCTTGATTGTTTCCTAAATTGATTGTTCCATTAGCAGAGACTCCGATGTAGTTGTGTTGAAGTGTATTACCATCAACCAATTCACCATCCAGTACAATCGCACCATTGATGGTACCTGCAATGACGTTTCCATCAGCGGCGGTAGTACCACCGGCCGTAAGGTTAGTAACAGTATCTTGGATAAATATACCGTAGTTCATAGATCCAATCAGCGCGTTGCCCGTGATGTCAGTGCCTATATAATTGCCGGAAACGACGCTACCCGTACTCGTACTACCGACAAACACACCGTAGTCATTGCCAGCAAAGACATTTCGATCTGCCGAGGTATTTCCACCAACAGTGGTATTGTCGCCATAGGCACGAACACCCAGAAAATTCGATTCGCTGGAGCCAGCATCCGTTCCATCAGAATTAAACTGCCCTATCCAGTTTCCGGCAATGGTGATACCATCTGCGGCGTCAGCGATTTCAATGGCAGCATCGCCGACATCACGTATGACAAGACCGCGGACTTCACTGTTGTCTGCGTCAGCTGAAAAGCTCAGACCATCTCCAATAATACCTTCAAGGTCAATCACGATCGGCAGAAAACTGCCTTCGGACCATCCTGTCTGTGTGGTGCCATCAATAGTGACCTGTTCTGTGATGGTATCGAGCGCTGATGTGAGCGCGATGACCTGTGTGCCGCTTCCCGCAATATCAAAGTGGATAGTGTCGGCACCAAGGTTGGCATTGGCGTCCAGAATTGCCTGACGAAGTGAACCTGTACCACTGTCAAGCGTATTGGTGACTGTATACGTCTGCGGACTGGGCCCGCCTGTGTAATTTTCCAACTGGGCAACTTCGCTGGCGTCGAGTGCACGAGAGTACATACGCACGTCGTCCAGTAACCCATCGTAATCGCTGGTGGCTGAGCCGCCAACTAATAATGGATTTGTTACTGTACTTGCGCCGACAGCGTTAGATGCTGTATTACTGAAAACTCCGTCAACATAAATCGTAAAGTCGTTCCCTTCTCGTGTGGCGACAACATGATGCCAATTACCGTCTTTAATGAATTCATTAGATGCAATCACATCAACGCTACCGGAACCGTTCACCCTAAATATCAAATTGTCGGTGGATGTTGCGAAGATAGTGAAACCATTTGCAAATACGCCGTTGCCGATAATATGTGTATTTGCGCCAGGTTGTGTGACACTCGTGTTGTACCAAAAGGCGACGCTGAAATCTGCGTAAGGATCTAACGATGATGCACTTTGGGGGACATTGACATTCGAAATACCCCCAGAATCCGGACTAAAGTCCATCGAATAACTACCTAGAGCACTATTGAGAACCCAAGCTGGCCCATTTGTCAAAGTACCATCATTGTTATTAGTGGTTGAATCCTGGGCAGTGCTACCACTGTTCTCTTCAAATTCAAAGTGCAACACCAAATCACTGGTAATATCCAGTAACGCCGACCAGTCATTTTGTACCTGCAGACTTAACGCTACGTCGGTTTCGATCTCACCGACCCTATATTCCAGATTCCAGTTACCTCCCAGCCTCTCAGCACCAGTAAGATCTACACTGGCCGTCACATCGGCATGCGTTAATTCTGACAAGTTGATCAACAGGGACTGGCCATTCTCACTTGCAGCAAGATTACAACCATAAAATAAAAGATCAGCATCTTCTGACAGCGCGCTCTGCCACTGTCTAATCTGGTCTGCGTGATCTCCAAGCGAGCTCTGACTCAGGAATGTCGAGCCCAATTGAACGGCCTGATCGCTTCCGTGGGAAAGAATATGAACAGCGTCAACGTCCTGTTTTTTATTTAAGATATCTGTTATTTGAATAACGCCGTCGCGAGTATGATCCAGTAAGACTACCTCCAGATTGCGTATCTTAGTGCTTTTCTGCAGATCATCCAGCAACAGCTGGTAATCCTCTACACCGGTATCGACAAAGACAATTTCAAAGGGTTGATAGGAATCTGAATCAACCTGATCAATCAACCAACTACGCCCGTCAATATTATCGTGATCTGAAGCCCCTGAAGCTGCAAAGTTAGCGAAGGCATCCGGATGACTATCTTGCAAATCATGACTGGCAATGACATCACTATTCATTGCATCTTCTGAATTTTCAACTTGCCAATTCTCACCAACAGACGCGATACCTGTTATGTCCTGCAAGGCAGCTACATCAGTTCTGGTCAATCGTGAAAGTGTGTCGATGAAATTAAAACCATCGGTACCCTCACCCATCTCACAACCATAAATCAAAAGCTCTGCATCTTGACTAAAAGCATTGCTCCACTCATGGATTTCACTGGCACGTGCCAGCAGATCAAGAGTTGTGACATTATCGCCAGCAAGTTGTAACACGCCATCTGCACCGGACGACATCACGTGTAACGCAGTAAGATCACGTTCGTTTTTGAGGATATCAGTGATTTGCTTAATGGCATCACGATCAACTTCTAGCACAACAACATCAACAACATCTTGCCGAGTGCCAAAATCAGCAAGCAAGGCATTAATGTCTTTAGCGCCAGCATCTATAACAACCAGCTCTCTGGCTACACGGCTAGAAAGCGCATACCCTGAATCTGCATAAGCGATTACGTCGTTAGCGGCTTTCTGTGCTTGTTGCACTATGACAGCGTAATCGGCGTCAGAATCAGTGTTAATCGTCAGTAATGGTGCAGCATCAGCAGAAAACAGCAAACGCGACTCCAAGGCTTCAACCTTGAAGTCCGGGGCCTTGCGCCCTTTCATTCTACTTTTGCGACGAAACATCTTTAGTCTACCTTACGGAGACTGGAACGGTAGAGGGAGGAGCGTCCAACGATCCACTGGCAGGTTGCGCAGCACCTAAGCCAGCCGGTGCGTAGGGATCATCTGCTCTCTGATCACTTGCGGGAAATTGTCGAGCATCACGAAAACTCACCTGGCACTTTTGGCCAGCAGGTATGGCGAAGTCTGGATTTGGCAGCAATAAACGTACACCGAACGTTCCACTGCGCGAATCGAGTAACGGATCCACTACGTCAACGTCAGCATAAAGCGGTTCATCTGTGTCCACTTCCGGCAATACTTGTGCCGTATCACCTGAACTAATTGTACCAAACAGGCGCGCTGGCAAGACCACTTCTACGCGTAATGGATCAAGGTCTGCCACCGTGACCACCGGGTTATCAAAAACAAGTTCTCCGGGAAACACCAGCTGATTGACCACAACACCATCCACAGGACTTTTTATGGTCCGCTGTTCAAGCGCTCGTTGAGTCCTGCCATATTCAAGGATGGTCAACTTACGATTTTCAAGGGCCTGTACCAGTGCCGCGTTAGCCATTTTCTTTCTAGCTACCGCTTCGTCATGTTGTTGCGCTGGTGTCAGCCCTTGTGAATACAGTTCTGAAAAACGCTTGCTGTCCAGATTGGCAAGTTCTAGATCAGCTTCACGCGTCACTACCTCGCCTAGCATCTCCGCACGTGCACCAGCCTGCTCTGCAGCAGCCTTCTCAACAGAGGATTCAAGTTCTACCAGAGCCTGTCCACGCAAAACTGTCTCACCGCGATCCACCAATAGTCGTGAGACTATCCCTTGTGTGGCACTTCCCACATCGGTGATAATAAAAGGCTCAATGAGGCAATCATAAACGGAATCGTGTAGCTCACCGTTAGCGTCGGCCTGGCTGACCGAGACGCAGAGAAACACTGATCCGGTCAACACTGGTGTGAGTGCGGAAAGCATAAATCGGTGTGGTAAATACTTCATACTGGATGCTCCGAATTGCCATCAAGGGCAACATGTCGGGCAAGTCGCTCGCGTGCTGCGCGTGCGTAGCGACGTTGTCGTGAATGTTGATGTTCCACGCGGTATTGGGCTATGCGCACTAGCCATAACACCACACCAGTGGCGACTTTTGAGGGTTTCTCATCAGATAAAAGTCGCTTTGCAAGGCTATATAAAGAGTTTGGCAACGCACTGACTAACTCTGGATCATCCAGAGTGCTTAACTGCGAGAATGAACCGGGATTTCCTTGCCTGGCTGTACGACCCATCAATTGACGGTCAACTCGACGCGATTCATTAAACGCCAGAGACACAAGGTGCAAACCGCCCCGTTCAGCAACTCCTTCACCCAGAGCAATATCGGTGCCCCTCCCTGCCATGTTGGTAGCCACAGTGACATAGCCAGCTTGCCCGGCAAGGGCGACAATCTCGGCTTCATCTCGATCCTGGATGGCATCAAGTACGTTATGTTGGATAGCATGCGCGTGCAGAAACGCACTCACTCCACGTGACTGCTCAACGCTGCGCGTTCCTACCAACACAGGGCGATCCAATGAAAGCGCTGTGCGCACCTCTTCTATAAGCGCATCGTACTGCAAAGCGCGTGTAGCAAAAATGCGGGGCGGCAGCTCTACTAATTGAGAAGGTTTACGACTGGGCACTTGCACCATGGATGACTGATAGACCCTCGCAAGCTCACTCTTGGCTTCTATCAATGTTGCGCTTGTTCCTACTAACTGCGCATATCGTAGAAAGAAACTTTGAAATGAAATTGAGGCCATGGTTTCATTTTCAACCGTTGGTTGGCAGTGCTCTTTTATCTCCACAAGCGCATGAAGCCCATGCTGCAGCCGTCGATCCGGTAGCGTTCGGCCAGTTTGCTCATCAATAAGGCTGACCGTGCCCCCGTGCACGACATAATCACGATCACGCTGCCAGAGATGCAATGCCATTAACGCTTGGCGCACTTGCTCATCTCGATAACGAGATGCCCGCCACATGCCCGGAATAGTCTTGGCCAGACGCTCAAGCTTTTGCTTGCCATTGTTATTTACGATCACTTGTCGGTTCTTGTAATCCAGTTGATAGTCATCATCAACCTCCAACATCTGGGCCAGAGACAGAGCAACCATTCCCTCATGGGCGGCAGATGTTCCATTCATCAGCGGGCTCGCCAGAATCATCGGTGTGCGCGCTTCGTCTAGTAACAGACTATCTGCTTCATCAAGAATAGCTGTGCACAATCCTCGTTGTAACCATGTTGTTCCTGTAGCCCGCTGTACGTTAGTCAACGATCCAAGTCGCTGCACCAGATGCGAACTATCGGGCCCTTTGATCAGCGCGTCTCGCATCCAGTCAAAACCTGCCTGCTTGGCCGTGATATACACAATGTGGCACTGATAGGCGCGCTGACGGACGTGCTCATTCATTGTTGGGATTACACAGCTTGCCGTCAGCCCAAGACTCGTATAAAAGACTTTCAAGAATTGTGCATCACGTTCTGCCAGATAGTCATTGGCAGTGAGAATATGAACAGGTGACTCAGTCATAGCGATTACCGCTGCAGCCAATGCAATCGCCAGCGTCTTCCCTTCACCCGTAGCCATTTCGACAAAATTACCCTGCATCAATGCCATAGCCGCATGGTGCTGACCTTCATGTGGTTTTAACGAAAGAGACTGTTCCGCCGCTATACAGGCATGGGCTAATGCTTCCAGCAATACCTCGACATCATGAACATTTGCACTTAGCCGACCGCGCACATCCATCAAGCTCGATTGACGTGACTCCGCAGGCAGGCTGGAGAGCCTCACAATACGCGTATTAAGCGAACGATGTCGCTGAGCAGCGATTTTTTGAGTGTAAAGCCCCGTTACAACGTCAACAGCACACTTGACGATATAATCCAGCCCAGTGCTATGACGATTATTGTGCCTTTTCTCGGGTGCCTGCCCATAACGCAGACCTGGCCTACACCAGTTTATAATCGATGGATCCGATCTGTTAACCCTACTACTGAAGATTGCACTCATGCGCGATCCCTTTCAGACATAACCCGACGTATTGCATTAGTGATTCGTCCTGCAATCGGCGCTGGGGGATGGATAAAACGAACCGGTATATGCGAACCCACTGGTGCAGTGCCCGCCTGTTCTGGCCACGTCAATTCTACGTTAAATACAGGCTCCAGCAGCTGCCGGCCATCTCCGCTTGGGTCAGCGTGATGCTCACCACCACCCACTGTACTCAGTGCAGCGCTGGGCACTTCAAGACTGGCACGCGGTGTCTTTGACACGACGGTTGAGAGAAACACCTTATTGCCGGTTAATGGTGAATGGGTAAGCAGTTCAATTCGCCGCAAGTCCGAATCCAACCTGCTGGCCACGGTTTGAGTCAGTGCGACTCGGACTGTGCGATGAGTCTTTGGCACAACATAAGCAACAATATCACCACGCACAAAGCTACGTCCTTCCAGAGAAACACTTCCAGGTGCGTCAAACCAGCCTTGCAGTTCAGCCCGGTGAAATCCTGCTCGGGCACGCACACGTAACTCGTTCAATGCCAATTCATTAGCGTTGCGCTCAGACTCTAGTCGGTCAAATTCAGCGGGATTGTTAATAGCCAGATCAGCCTGAAGAGCACTTAACACATCGGAACGGGCAACAAGCTCACGCTCGCGCAGCGCTAGTTCAGGGTCGATACAGTCGAACAGAGGTTGCCCTTTCGCAACTTCTGCGCCCTGCTGTACGGTTGCCCGAGTTACATTGCAGCTACTCTGAGCCCTTACCACAGCATCATCTGGTAACCAGATCACCCCTCGTGCTACGTACGCCTGCGGTAACGGTAACCAGAAAACCGCGGCGATGACGGCAAAAGGTATCCCGCTAACCAGCAACAGTGGTCGTGGGGCATGTAGCTCCGGCTCCCTGACGACAGCACGCAAAGCTCGGCAGGCTGGCAATACGAAAGACGTTGTCACCGTATACATTGCTAGTAAGGCCCCAAAAATCAGAAATCGGCCACTGAGCCACCAGGAAATCCACAACATGAGTCCGGTCCGGTAAATAGCCGATGCCAGTCCATAACCGATCAACCAGTAGCGCTCAGCACGATCATCACACTCACTCTCAGGATCAGATTGCCCGCAAAGCAATGACTTGAACTTCGATAAAACAGCAGCTCGGGCACGTATCGTCAGATTTGGAATCTCCAGGACCTCTGCGAACAGGTAATAACCATCAAAACGCAGCAGAGGGTTACCATTGATTAATACCGTAGAAAGCCCGCCTACTAAGAACAGCGCCAGCCCGATGTCTGCAACAACACCCGAACACATCGCCCAGAGAAGCACACCAATGGCAGCTACAGCCAGTTCCACCAATATACCTGCTGCCGCAACGAGCATTCTGCTACGCTTATCTGGAAACGCCGCGCTGGCACTGGCATTTACGTAAGGCAATGGCACCAGCACCATCAAAGCGATACCAGTATCATGAACTTCTCCACCACCTCGTTTTACTGCCAGCGCATGCCCAAGCTCATGCAGCAACTTCAACGGCGGATATACAAGAAAAAGTAGAAGTGCGTTATCCGGTGATGGGTACTGTGGCGAGGATATCGTCTGGAGGATACTTGCACCGCTCAGCAACAGCGCTATGAGTCCTGCAACCATGAGTACAGCCCACACAACAAATGCCATTCGTGAAAACAGTACATTCGCCAGCGGCGTCAGTGGCGTTAACCAAGAATCCGGATCAAGTAGCGAAAAACGAAGAAACAATGGATTTTGCCAACGTTCACGCCTGCGCCGAGAGCGCCCTTCCTCGCGTCGTTCAAACAGACTCTCTGCTGACACACGTCTATCGACTCTTAATAGCTCTGCCGATTGCAGTGATGCAAGCACATTCAGCCAGTCATCCTGTGTCGGCGCGTTGCTTGATCGTTGCAGTATCGCCTGTTCCCAAACCTCGGCAATAGTCAGCGTACCATCGAGTCTATCTACAAGCTCGAAAGAGGCAATATCTAGCCGATGAAATGAGCTGGTTGCACGTCGGTGTAGCACCCAATAAGGCCTGCCGCGATACATCTGCCTGACAATATTCACATCAGCAGCTAATCGTGGCTTAAGATTCTTGACTCGATGCCAATGGGCACTGAATAGCGTCTCAGAACTCATATCGACAGTCTCCACCACAGCTCTGCTACATGTTGTGCAATGGGTCTTGTCAATCTCTGAATCAGATTAGTGCGCCCTGCATCCAGGTGTGCAACACCACTCTCGCCAGGCATTGGAACGACACCTTTTGGAACATCGATAGTTGCTCGCACACGAAAGCGACTTGCCCCGTCAGCACTCTCTGCCACCGGATGAACAGCATTGATTTGCAATGTCAACTTATCAGCTGGACGAGAGCGTAGCCGCAAGTCGCCAACTTGACCTTCCGATATCTGTCGAATATCCCGCTCATGTACTAACAGGTGGACTTCATAATCGTCAGCCAGCGCAATTTCAAACAATACGTCTCCCCGTGTAGTAGGCGCACCCACCGCCCCCGACGGATCTCCGCTGATGATAAGTCCACTCATTGGAGCACGAATCTCAATCTTGCCCAAACGTTGATCAACCAACGCGCGAGATGCACGCTCCTGTTCCAGACGTGCACGTGCAACTGCCGTCGCCTGTCTGTCGTGATCTGCCATTGCAGCTCGAAAATCTGCCTCTGCTCTTGCAATCTCACCATCACGCCGACTCCCTTCCACCTCCAGCTCGTGGCGCTCAAGACGAGCCAGGACCTGGCCTGCATCAACATGTTCACCAGCACCTACCGTCACTTCCTCAACGAATCCATCAAACGGTGCAGTAACAAGTCTTCGCTCAAGCGGCACAATTTCAGCCGTTGCAGTGATGTGATGTGGAACCGGAACAAGCATTGCACCCGCGACGAAGAGTGCTATAAGAGCCAATAAAAGTTTCGCACCATCACAACCTTTGCCAAAGCGTTTTTCTAGCAAGTTGTCCAATCGAATCCTTGCACGCGCCCATACACTGCACTCTACCTTCATGTGCAGCGCGAGACATGGCGATGCCAGCAAAGATATTTGGCCAATTAACTCAATTTCACGCGGATCAAAATCCACTGTATTGCGTTGTTCAAAAACCAACGCACCGACAGGTATTGAGTCATCGTACAACGGAGCACTCGCAACAGTCGCTTGTGGCGAGCGTGCGCTCAATTCTCTGTGCGATGCCAATACGCCAAGCTGTGTTTCGTTCGGATAACAGACGATACGCTCGTATTCCAGACACTCACGACACACATCCAGGAGCAACCGCGACTCATTAGAATCAACATCGATCACTGCTTGTTGAGAAATCGCACCCAGCTTGAGCTCGCCGGTGTCATCAGCCAGACAAAGTGTTACCCGATCAACATTGAAACGTTCCTGGAGAACACCAACAAACGCATCGCGAGCATGCTCCAGATCTCTCGCACCCAAAAGCTCCGCTATAACTGACAGGACCAGCGCTTGCCGTTCAGCCAGCAAGACCATTTGCTCAGAACTTATAGCCCTACTTCCATCATCTAACTGCTGCCTTTTGGGATGCGTGCTTAGATCTTCAGATATATCGATGCTATCTTGTGTTACACCCGTGCGACTGTAGTTATTAGCTGCGTGCATACATTTGAAGTTTTTTTTGCAGGAAACCACAAAGGTGGAATCCGGGCTGATACTACAAGGCAGCGTTGACCCATGGCACATGATTCACATGTGCACATCAGGCTTCCCGCTTTCACTAAACCCAGTTGCAACGATTGATCCACCGCCACTCGTGGTTAAGCGCAACTAACATCTCACTAGCTGTGCTGGTTGTAGCTCACCGTGATTGTTAGTGGTAGTTCACACTTTGAAAACGAGATCGAAATAACCCTTCACCCCCGCTAAGCGGGGGGTATTCAAAATGTGAGCCGCTCAAAGCGGCGGCGGGGACGCTTCGCGGCCCCTTATGATTTAGCCACCCAAGGTGGCTGGCTTATCTCAGTAGGTTGAGCTGATCCAATCGGACCTCCTCGGCCTCCTGATTCTGTATGTACTGACGTATCACTTCTCTGTCCCGACCTACCGTCAATACGAAGTATCCTCTGGCCCAGAAATGCTGGCCTACAAAATTTCTCTTCTTCCCCGCTAAATAAGGGCAATGTAAATCGCTGCCTTTCCCTTCATATATCCAATCACCTGGGCCACCGAATACTTTGGCGGTATCGATATCAGCATGTGCACGTGATCAGACATGACATGACCTTCCTCGATTTCACACTCCCGACACCGAGCAAGGTCTCTGAACACCTCACCCAAATGCGGCCTCAGTTCCACATACAGTGACTTCTTTCGATACTTCGGTATGAATACAACATGATATTTGCACTCCCACTTCGAGTGATTTAACGTCTTGGGTTCGTCCATTGGGATTCTCCTTTCTTGTGTTGCTTGGCGGCTCACAAGATTGAGTTTCCTAATGGACTCCCCTATAGGTCAAACTTTGGGTGCCTCCCCGGCGCAGCCGGGGGGACTCCCGGATTTTCCTAGCTAACTTTCTGATGACTGCTTGCTTGTATGCATCTAACGTACGATCTCTCACAACTTATTCCTGCCGCCTCCTGAATAACTCTAAAAGGGGCGACAACTATCCTGACACAGGGGGCAACCTCTTGTTTTACTTTACCATTCAATATCCGGTACCGGTATTTGGGTGTCCAGACAATGTGATAATGGCAGTACCATATCGTGTGTGATAACTTCTTGAACCGGCTCATGGGTTCTCCTCGTGTGAGGCTATGGGGATAGCTCACTTCAAGGGTAACCTTTGAGTCGGACTATCGGCGTAACCTCAGCCCTCTGACAACGTCTGGAGGACGTGGGTTTCTACGTTGCGACTAAGGAATTGAATCCTCGGCAGCATCCAGCTGCTTTTGCGCTCGCTTACGAAACACCTCGATTTCTTTCTCTACTTGCTTATCACCATTTTTCTGTGCTGCTGACAAGCCAGCTTGGAAGGCTTGCAATGCTTCTTGATACTGCCCGTCATCACTTAATACGCGGCCCAAGACTTTCCATGCCGTTGAGTAATCGGGATTGTGTTCGACAGCACGAGCCAAATGAGCAATAGCATCCGTGTATCGCTTTTCCTTGTAGTACGCATTGCCCAACGTAAAGCGCAGCATATCGCTATCCTGACCCTTGCTTAGCATTGCCTCGAACGTGTCAATCTGACTCATGCTGTTGCCTTCACGCTTGACGATATTTTCTGACGGCAGTGTACACTACACCAGTGAAGCTTCCCCCATTACCAGCGCGCACCGGAAACACAGACTCACTCAATTCAAGTGCACTTTCAGACTCGCCCTATGTGCCTACACCAATCCTGTTTTGCCATACACTTTGACATTGCGATCTGGTTAGCGCTTGATATCGTCATCGGTCGTTGGCAGAGTAACATCGGATAGATTGATGAATAACCTTGTACAACCGCAACGCGTCATCACGAGTCCAGCCTGCTGGTTCAACGGTCCTGCCCGTCCACCTGCGCTGGGTCGCTCATGAGTATCGAAGCGCATGGAATTCGTGTTGAAGCTGCAGAATTGCGCCTCGTAGAGCTTCCTCTGCTCACCCCTTTCGTTATTTCAACCGGCACGATGACGACAAAAAGTTTTCCGCTGCTGGTACTCAAGGGCGAGGGCCTTGAGGGCATTGCCGAGGGTGTCATGGACCCCGTACCTGACTATCTTGAAGAGACGATTCCCTCTGCGGCCAGCTTTTTGAAAAACCAACTACTTTCCTCCATTCTGGGACGCCGTTTTTCATCGCCTGATGAACTTCAACCCTACCTGACAAGCTGGTGGGGAAGGCTCTTGATGAACGCATGAGAGTGCGGGCCGAGCTTTGCACCGCTTTTGCTAATGGCTATCGTATTACCGGATTCGACCCTCCGGGCGCTCACTATTGCATCACTCAGGGAGCATCTACCGCATGAGTACCATCGCCCAGTCTTTATATCAACAAATTTGTAGCATCACCGACACATACAATCTACCTGCCGTGGATGCGTTCCATCTTTCTCCACAAACAGCATCTGACAAGCGTCGTAACAACTTTGCCTATCTACAGCTATCCGACGGCACCATTGGTATCACCTATGTGGCCCTCGATGATGCACTGAAAGAACTGAATGACAGACTGCCACAAATGCACTTACGGGGAATGTCTGCGGTGGAACTTGCAGCACACTATCTGGAACCTGCCGCCTGGCAACGCGCACTTGGACTTGCAGCTATAAACGCAATTAGTCAGTTCATGCTAAAACAACAGCCGGATATCCAGGCCATGCCCGAGAACATGGTAGCGCTGGCACCCGGCAAGCAGGAGCATATTGGTCTGGTCGGGTACTTCGGTCGGCTTGTGGATCCATTGCGAGAGAGCGGTGCAATGGTTACCGTTATCGAGCTTGATAAAGCAATGGTGCAAAGCGAACCCGGACTGGAAGTCACATTGGACGCTACTCAACTTGTCAATTGCACTCAAGTCATCATCACAGGCACCACCCTGCTCAATCATAGCCTTGATCGTATGCTGTCTCATTGTCAGCGCGCTGATCGTGTGTTTGTCCTGGGGCCTTCGGCAAGTTGCTTGCCGCAGGCTTTGTTTGATGCAGGTGTGACAACCGTTGGAGGATTTCAAGTGACAGATCCTGCGCTTTTTACATTGCGCTGGAAAGAGTGCGGGCGGTGGCGTGATGCTGGTTTGCGATACTCACTTGACAGGCCCTAGCCCGCGCATTGCGGCATATCACAAGCCTCGTGATGAGTTTTCCCGGACTCTGGCTATTGGCGAGTTCAATAGATCATTCGACTACTCATTCATCTGCCCCGGCTGACATGAGGGTATCCCAGCTGACACGAAGAACCGTGAGCACTTAAAAAAACACCACAATTGACAAATATCAACGCGACCTCAGTCTCAATAGGCAATGATGTATAAAGACTAGTGTAGTGGGAAAAAGCTTGTTCACACCAGCAGTTTTTAATGAATTGGCATGGCCTTAAGCGAATACCGAAAACGTCTTTACGAGTGAGACGGAAACCCGGAGTTATTCATAGTGTGGACTCCCACTTCCGTGAGAATGCTTTATGTGCAGGCTACGACATGCTCAAATCATTAATATCGAATTTTTTAAACAGTTTCAGACCTACAAGAATCAGGAGAAACACCTTATGTCAGATTTTGTCGACCATCACTCCCTTGCAACCGATCTGCCTGCGTTTAAAGAGGCCATTCATAACCTGAAAATCAACGATGCGCACTTTGCCAGGCTTATGCAAGAGTATGAGACTCTGGACAAGAAGATCGTTCGAATAGAGCAAGGGCTGGAACATCTCCCCGATCTTGAACTGGATGGGCTGAAAATGGAACGCGTTGCCATGAAAGATACGCTGGTCAGCTATATCAAGGAAAATGAATGAGCCACACCGTTTTAGTCTCTCACACCATCAAACCAGCCGATCACGCGGCTGCTCACCTGCAAAAAACGCATCCAGATTGTCCAAAGCTCTGAAGCCCATCGCATCACGCGTATCTTTCGTTGCGCTGCCGATGTGTGGCAACATGAAAATGTTCTCATGAGCGGCAAAATCGGGATTTGCACCGGGCTCAGTGACAAAACAGTCTAGTCCGGCAGCGGCAAGATGGCCTGAGCGAATAGCTTTCACCAAGGCGTCTTCATCAACCAGGGCACCGCGTGCTGTGTTTACAAGAATCGCACCCTTGGGCAATAGAGTCAGCGCTTTGGCATCGAACAACCCACGCGTATCCGGTGTTGCCGGACAATGCAACGACACGAAGTCCGACACGGCTAACAATGATTCCAGCGAGTCGTGCCAGATCGCACCCTGCTCAAGCTCGGGGCTAAGCCGACTTCGGTTATGGTAATGCACGCTCATGTCAAAGCCGCGTGCCCGACGTGCCATCACCTGCCCAACTTTGCCCATACCCACGATGCCAAGACGCTTGCCAGTAACCTGTTGCCCCACCATGAACGAGGGGCTCCAGCTAGTCCACTGACCACTACGCACCAGCCTGTCGCCTTCAGCCGCCCTGCGCGCAGCACCCAACAGCAGCAACATGGCAATCTCGGCCGTGGCATCAGACAAGACATCAGGCGTGTTGGTAACGACAATACCGCGCTCACCCAGCGCGCTCAGATCACAGTGATCAACCCCCACACTGTGATTGGCAATAATCTTTACCCGTGGAGACAAGCTGTCCACCACGCTCTTGTCAAACAACTCAGAATGGCACGGTAATATGGCATCCACACGCGCACTCATCTCGATGATAGCCTCAGCTGAATGCGGCTGATCCTCTGGATTGAGAATGCACTCGTAAGTGTCCTGTGCTCTACGCTCTGTATTGACAGACAGCTTGCGGGGAATCCAAAGTACCGGCTTACTCATTGTTAAACGTGGTTAAACGTGTTCTGTTATGCACATTCAAGTGTGTGCGTTACCGCCCTGCTTCATTGATCATTCTTGCGCGAATGCTTGCGCCCGTGCCAGAAAAAATCATAGGCCGCCAGTAGCAACGTAGCGCCAACAACCAATCCCAGATCCAGGCGCGGTACATAGAAAACCAGAATACCCAGAAATGCCACAAGCACGGCAAATGCGAAAAACGCCAGTATCGTATCGGTCATGGCTTGTCCTCAATAGTTTTCACGGAGTCAGGCTTGTATGCTGCTTGTTCATTCAAAGAGAGGCGACGTGCCCTTCCAGCCAACGTGCTGTTCGAAGCAGGCGCGCATCATCCCCTCGCCGTCCGATCAACTGCACACCCATTGGCATGCCATCCTCTGCACTGAACAACGGTAAGGTAATGGCCGGTGTACCGCACAGTGTCCACAAACCATTGAACACAGGATCGCCCGTGCTATCGAGGCCGGGTGCTGTGCCTGTGGTGGCAGGTGTCAAAATGGCATCGCAACGTTCAAACACCTCATCCAGTCCGGAGTTGTACACTGCAGGCCAATCCAGAGCCGATAGATAGTCACGGGCAAGTACCTTGTCGCCTGCGTCCATGAAAGCGGTGATCTCACTGGATAACCGAGCCTCTCCGGCACGTCGATATCCGTGATAGTTTCTGGCCATTTCAGCCTGGTTAATGCGTGCACGTATGGTCACAGCTTCGGCGAATGTCGGTGGTAGATCAGCATCAAAACACTGCTCACCCAAAATCTCGGACAATTCCTGCAACGCGGACTGCATCTGCTCGTCTGCCATGGACCAGAAAGGCGTCTTCACAAAGGCAAAGAGAGGCGCAACCGGTGGATTGCTCATCGCAGTGTCAAGCAATCTGGCGTGCGGTCTGATGGAGGTCGCCTTATCGTCAACGTGATAGCCAAACAAGACATCAGCCAACAACGCCACATCAGCCACTGTGCGGCCAAAAGCGCCGACGGTATCCAGAGTCCCCGATTGCGGCAATATACCGGTACGTGGAATCGCACCGAAAGTGGGTTTGAACCCGGTTACGCCACAATAGGCTGCAGGTCGGATGACGGACCCGCCCGTCTGTGTTCCGATTGCCATGGGCACCATGCCACTGGCCACCGCAGCTGCCGATCCTGAAGAGGACCCACCCGGCGAGCGATGTTTGTTGTGCGGATTGCGTGTCTTGGAGGGTGCCATGAATGCAAGCTCGGTGGACACCGTCTTGCCAAGAATGACAGCACCAGCTTTTTTCAACTGCTCAACGACAAAGGCGTCATCGTTTGGCACACGCCCCTCATCGAGGACCGTACCGTTTTGCGTCGGAATGCCTGCCGTATCAATGATGTCCTTGATACCGACAGGAACACCGTGCAAGGCACCAACAGGACGACCAGAGCGTCGTTCCCTGTCGCGCATGTCTGCCTGCTTCAGGGCATGATCAGAATCCAGCCAGGCCCAGGCTTGTACATCAGGCTCACGCTTTGCCACCTCACTCAGACACATGCTCACAACCTGCACAGCGTCCACCGAGCCCTGTGCAAGTCTGTCACGAATGTCCATCGCTGATACGGATGACCCGGCGCTAGTAACAGCGGCTACGGAATCACGATCCGCAGCCGCACGGGCTGCAGTGCCCTCGTTACCCATAGAACTTCTCAGGTAGATAGAACACGATGTTCGGAAAGTTGTACATCAACACCATGGAGACGATGACCAGAAACAGAAACGGCAATACCCCTTTGAAAATCATGGTGAGTTGCACCTCTGGCGGTGCTATCCCCTTCAGATAATAGGCAGACATCGCCATCGGCGGAGTTAAAAAGGAGGTCTGTAGATTCAGCGCAACCAGGATGCCAAAGAACAGCGGATCGATGTCGAACAATGGCAACAATGGCAGGAAGATCGGTACAAAGATGATGATGATCTCAGACCATTCCAGTGGCCAGCCCAGCAAGAAGATGATCAGTTGGGCCATCAACAGGAACTGAAGCGGTGTCAGCTCAAGCCCACCCACAAAGTCGGCAATAACATGCTCACCACCGAGGTAGGAGAATACCGATGAGAATGTGTAAGAGCCGACGAATAACCAGCACACCATGGCGGCAGTGCGCACGGTCAGATACACCGACTCCCGCAATCGCTGGAAACTCATGGCACGGTAGATAACAGCCAATACCATGCCACCCAACGCACCGATGGCTGCAGCCTCGGTCGGGGTTGCCAGACCAAAGAGAATGGAACCCAGCACCGACATGATCAGAATGGCCAGCGGCAGGAACGAGGTGAGTAGCATCCACGCCAACTTGCCCGCAGGCACATGTGGCACCTCTTCAAGCGTAGGCTTGGGCGCTGCGCTAGGCTGAATCAAAGCCCTGCCAACGATGTAAACAAGATACAAGCCGACAAGTGTAAGCCCCGGAAGCAGCGCACCGGCATACAAACGCACGATGGACACACCCGATGATGCCGCATAAACAATCAGCATGATTGATGGCGGTATGAGTATGCCCAACGTACCACCTGCGCAAATTATCCCGGCTGCAAAACTCGGGTTGTAGCGCGCCTTGAGCATCGCTGGCAATGCCAGCAGGCCCATCAATGTCACAACAGCACCAACAATACCCGTAGCTGTTGCAAACAAAGCACAGGTGATCAGTGCGGCAACACCCATCGATCCCGGTATGTTGCGAGCGGCGATGTTCAAGGTGCTGAACAGGCGACTTACAATATTAGCACGTTCAACAACATATCCCATGAACAGGAACAGAGGCACAGCCGTTAGTACCTCATTGGACATGACTGTATAGGTCTGGTTGACGAACAGGTCAAAAATCCTGTTGTTGAACAGCCCTCCCAGCCAAGAAGAGGCTTGTTCTATGGATCCGACGTCCTCTTCAAGACGGTTATAGGCGCGCCACATACGTCGCGCATCAAAGTAGGCGTAGTAGCCAAACCCCATTCCCATGGCCATCAACGTAAAGGCGATGGGGAATCCCAAAAACACAAAACAAATGAAAAGCCCAAGCATCAAAAGGGCGATTTGTGGATCAGTCATCGGTAGTGTTCACCATGCGATCATTCGCAGAATTGTAGGGGATCCCACGACGGTGAAAAGCACGGACTTGACACTCAGTGTGCATCGGGAGACTCGCTGGCTTGTTTGATGAGTATTTCTTCAGTTTCCTGAACGTCGGCCTCTGCAACTCGCCAATAGCCTTCGCGCATGCACAGGATGCACCGGCAAACCTGGGCAATTCCCTGGATTAAAAGTAACAGGCCAGCCGCAACCATGACAGTCTTGAACTGGAAAATCGGAATACCTGCAGGGCTGTTGACACTCACCTCTGTGTAGCCCCAGGATCGCGAGGAGTACTTCCAGCCAGCCAGTGTCAACGCGATGATGCCGGGGAAAAAGAACAGAATATACAACACAAGATCGACTGCGGCTTGCACTCTGGGACGCCAGAGGCGATAGAGAAAATCACCGCGTACGTGCCCGTTTTTCGACAAGGTGTAGGCGCCAGCCATCATGAACAACGTGCCGTACATGATAAACGAGACATCAAGCGACCAGGGCGTTGGTGCATTGAAGACATATCTGACAAGCACCTCGTAACTGACGCCAAACGTCATTAGGACAATCAGCCACGCGAACGCTTTGCCAAACCATGCTGACAGTTTGTCAGCGAATGAGATGAAACCTAACATTGAGTCACGAGCCGATAGTTCACTTTCATAAAGGGTTGTCCGAATATGTTGGCTGGTGCGCGCCCTTACCAGCCTGGTCCTTGAGCCAGCCAGGAGGCTACCCGGCACGTGCCTGGCTGCGTGACCGATCAGAGGCACATCGCTCTGTCACGCAGACTCAGGTCACGGCAGGAAAATCTCACCGATACAGAACTAACTTGACGTTACAGCGACAGCTTGCCAGGGAAATAGTGGTTATAAGCTAGTTCGTAGTCAGGTGCGTTCATGAGCTCGTAGTACGTGACGCGCTCTACCCAGGCGCGCTGGCTGTCCAGAACCTTCTTCATGAACTCGTCCTTCTCCAGATCGGCAATCAGGACGTCCCATGCCTGGATTTGTGCGTCCAGGATTTCCTGTGATGTACGATGGACCGTGACACCACCTTCTTGCAGCTTCTGCAGGTCAGCAGAATACCGGTTCATGGCAGAAGCCGTATTAGCTGTAGACGCAGCTTCTACACCGTGTTGCAGGATGGCCTGCAGATCGGGTTCCAGATCTTCGAAGAAATCGCGATTGAAGATGAATTCAAAAGACTCGGATGCCTGATGATAAGAGGACAGGTAGTAGTTCTTGGCAACATCCTGTGCACCGAAGTCGCTGTCTGATGATGGGTTGTTGAATTCGAACGCATCGATAACGCCACGCTCCATGGCTGGCACGATTTCTCCACCGGGCAGCTGCGCAACCGACATGCCCATGGATTGCATGAGATCAGCCGCTAGTCCTACGGTTCGGTACTTGAGACCCTTGATATCATCCAGACTGTTGACTTCCTCTTTGAACCAGCCGAATGGCTGTGCAAACATCGGAAATCCCATGAACGCTACAACATTCATGTCCAGAACGTCCTGCGTCAGCTCGCGATAGAACTCGGCACCGCCACCTTCGTAGAACCATGACATCATCGTTGTGGCTGATCCACCGAAAACCGGACCTGTGCCAAACAGCGATGCGGCTTTGGATTTTCCATACCAGTAGACAGGCACTGAATGCGCCGCATCAATGATGCCATCATTGCAAGCATCAATAACCTGAAACGCTGCAACCACGGCCCCTGCAGGCAGTAGATCAACTTTCAATCGACCGCCAGACATGGCCTCGACGCGGTTCGCGTAATCTTGTGCAAAATCTTGCCAGATGTTAGAGGCGCCCCACGAGGTCTGCATCTTCATCACAAGCGGCGCCTGGCCAATAACGGCGGGGGCAGCAAATATACCGGCTGCACCAACAGCACCCGCTGCCGCGCCTTTCTTCAGGAACGAGCGGCGCGCTGGCGCCGATTCCGCAGTTGTATTTTTGGTAACTTCCATTAACGACTCTCCAAGTTTAGCGATCATAATGTCGCTTTTACAGATCAGTGGCGGGTGGTGTGCCCGCCCTGTTGATGCGGGCAACACCTTGTAAAAATCAAAACCAGGTGACAAATGCAGCGAAGCCACCCGTTTATTCGTGACATTTAAAGCAAAGACTCACAACTCCACAGATCCTATACAAATACGTCAGGTACGGCAATGTCTATGTCCCATTTTTAATTCATCGGTTTTTATTTATCCCTTTGCCAGATACGGATGTTCACCACGCTGATCACATCGCAGAATCCTGATCTGAAAATGCCCAGACCGATGATCCTCTCATCCATTTCAGGCCGAACTAGTGGAACATATAAAACATACATTCAACGAGTTGCCCTGCTGTCATCCGCTAGGCGCTCGCTAGAAGCGGTATCGGGCATACCGTGAGAGCGAGCAACTTTGCTGCTGGCAGCAGGGC
>CAYGSW010000044.1:0-28355 GCA_964352535.1 uncultured Granulosicoccaceae bacterium
ATCATGTAGTTGACGGTTATGTGCTTGCCCACATCGCGAATGAAATCCAGAAAACTGATGTCCTTCATCCAGTCGTAGTTGTTCACTAATTCAGCAGAGTTTTCACTGCAACCAGAAAATTCGAGAAACTGAGAGAGCTGTTGTCTGACCGCTTCTTGGTTATGTCTCAGCGTGGCTTCATCCAGTAAATTGCGCTCGTCCGACTTGCCGGAAGGGTCGCCGATCATGCCTGTGGCGCCACCGACCAAGGCATACGGCTTATGTCCTGCGCGTTGAAAATGCGCCAGCAACATGATCGGTACCAGATTACCGATGTGCAGTGAATCGGCGGTTGGGTCAAACCCGATATAGGCACAACGCATCTGTTCCAGCAGATGTTCCTCGGTACCTGGCATGACATCGTGAACCATGCCACGCCACTGTAGTTCAGCAATAAAATTTTTCATCAATATACGTTGGAGATCTGAAGCACGGATGATAACTTATTATATCGGTGACGGAAGAAGTAGCATCGCAGTTATGGCCTGCCGACTGCGCCTGCCAGACGCCAGAGTCTGGCAACGCTCTGCCATATCTGCTCTCTAATGACGACTTTCAGACGCTCGACAAACCTGCTTTCATAAGCCCGCATCGAAAGCTTCCCCTGAGCCTGCGAAAACCAGTCATTTCCATCATCCGAAAGCCTAACACGACAAAAGACCACCCTTTGGGGTGGCCATATGGAGGTTACCTGTCAACACGTACATTGTGACAGCTAGTGGTAGAGACAAAACAGAAAGTGAAACTCAGTTAAGACCTGAATTCTGTCACCCATCGCTTAGGGATCAAAGCAGACAGAATGCTGATGCGAAAACGCTGCTGCCTAATCCAACAGCGTTTGCACTTCGTTAACTACAGCACAGTACAGGCTTTACCGAAGGTGGCAACGTCAATGCATGCTCGCAACTTGGGATCGAGTTCAAGCTCACCACGAAGCACTGAGTAGCCAGACACGTTGGCACTCACCTCACCTGAAAGCCCTCGCACACCCAGGTTAAGCACTATCTCCCCGGCAAGATCAGCATCAATGTAAGGTACATTTTCAAACGGCTGCTTTGCACCTTCCAGCGCAAGATTAGCTGTCTCCTTTGCCGCAATTAACGCCACAATACGTGGATCAAAATCGATGGGTGTCAGATCAATACTGTTTTCTACTAGTTGTAATGCGGCATTGGCAGCAGTCAAGGCTCCTTGCGCCGCTGTTTTTGCCACGTTAAGTGAAGCAATAGATGCGTGATGACGTGCAATGTCAGCATTACGCCAGCTCTTTTCCGCAAGATAGCGCGAATATCGGCCAGCCTTCTCATGCCACTTTGCCTTTTTATACCAACGATACCAGGATCCAATTTGCGCTTTTCGAGCAGCAATAGACCGCTTGTGAGAGGCAATGTTGTTGCTCAACTTGCTGATGGTTCGCTTTGCAGCATCCACATCAGATTGCGCAGCTCGCAACGCAGCCTGGTCCCTATCTCTTTCTCCGTTTACGGTTTGCCGAGTACTGTTTATCGAACCTTGCAGCCGCTGGACTTCTCTCTGTGCGGCCTCAAGTGTCGAATGGGCTTTAAGCATTGATCCGGTCACCTCCCCCATATCAAGGTTAATGGACCCTGTGCCAGAGAGCTGTGGGCCAGATGCGTCGATAGATCCCATCATCGCTACGCGAGTCACAGGCGTTACAAAGGCACCGTTGACCATCATGCCGGAAGCATCGATCTGTAGTGTGACATCTTCCAGCGCAACACCAAAAACATCCATATTGCCGGTGAGCCGAAGCAAGACCGACTCAGGATTCTCCCACGACAGTTGTGCATAAACAGCAATCTCGCTATTGACCTGGATGTCGGGGGAAATCTGCATCCTCGACACACCACTGATCTCAATACCGGTGCCATTAATTGTCATAGTTGATCGTGTCATTGCCAGATCAGACAGGTTCAAACCAATCCAATTACCCAGAGTTGCTGCGCCAAGACTGGACTTTCCTTCTATGGTGAGCATAGTATTCTGGATATCATCGCCGATATAGCCTTTTACAGTTGCCTCAGCGGAAGGCATGATCGGTAAATAGTCCTGCAAGAAAGCGGTATCGGGTTTCATTTGTCCACTGACATACGTCAGCTGATCTGATGTTGTCACTTTATAGGCAGCCGTAGCCTGTCCCAGATGAATATCTAAATCGATGTAGTCGGGCAAACCGGGTATCCCTAGAGATACATCGCCATTACCTCCTTGCGCGATACCGTATTCGCCAATGTAGGTTACGACGTCACCATCAAGAGTCAGAAAGTTCGTCATGGGTATTGAACCGTGGAAGTAGAACTGCCCCGAGAACTCGGCAATATCAAACGGCATAACATCGCCCGAACTTGCTTCAAATGGTATCCAGCCGTTAGCAGAAAATCCGATAGCGTCAATTAACTCGCCAGATTTTTCCTTTTTATCTGAATTGGCATCACGATCATCCTTAGGTTCTCGGCGTCGTGTATCTTCAAACTGACTACCATCCAATACTGCCGGGTTATCAGCCACGTTCTGTTGAACATAGTTGCCATCAGCATTTCTCTTGTAATAGATCTGGGTATTGTCCAGAAAATTTTGCTCAAGTAATACACCAGTGTCTGGATCAAGCGTGAAAGACATAACAACAACCTCATCGTTTTCATCACGAATTTCATAAACAACCAGACCGTTATTGTCCTGAGATGGATTCTTCTTCAGGTTGTTCATATCAACTCCTCCAACTTTGGAGTACGCCAGATAAGTGTACGGATCGAAAATATCCATAACCGCTGTTGCTTTCAAAGATCCGGGAATACTGAAAACCACTTTGTTCAAAGCATCCAAACCCTCACCGAAATCCAGTGTGAACGACACCCCTGCGTTGAGATGGAAAAGCAGGTACGGCTTAGTTGCGTCGCGAAGCGTGCCGCCTTCGCTGTAACCGTCATTCAATGGCAGAGGGCCGCCCGTCAATTCTGGTATGGACGTGCCATTGACCAGACCGATCACAGCCCTGGGTATTTCCTTGAAAACAGCGTCCTTGAAAACACCTATTTCATCCAAAGGAACATCCGTCTCACCATAAATTTCTGGCGACTCGCCCAAGACAACTGTGATGGCGGCATTATTCAGTGGGATACGCACACCACTGGCAACAACATCCACCCTACCGTTAATAGTGTATTGATCAGATGCCAATTCATGCAATGCAGCAACACGCGTTTCCAGTGTCAGCCCAGACAAAAGAGACAAGCGACAGACAGCACTGTCGTGTCCACCGTCGCACGTTACGGTGGCTTGCGCCTCGTTCGAAGGCAACACCAATGACGTTGCAAGAACCAGCGGGGCGAACCACAGAGTTCGCAGGCTAGTGAATGCGGTTCTACCCGCCGCTTTTTTATTAGATGAGTATCTCCCGGAATGCTCTGCGCCTACCGGCGTAGTACCTTTGAAAAACATAATGACGTACTCCCTTGGATAGACCCACACGCCGAATTGCATGTCGGTTCTGTAACCATTCTGGGAGTGCCAACAGAAATACCTGACAAGAAAGTACCTGACTCATTGTGAATAGTACCCGGCACCACTTGGAATAAGCCTGTTTACAATCTGTTCTTTAGTTTGCAGATAAGCCCATAGCCTTCTGGCTTTCTATGAGACACAAATCTCGCCGTGTTTTCGCAGAATTCTGTATAGCCGCTGTGAAGCCAATCTATTCCAGGCTTGGACTTGGACCAGATCGCGAACTCGACCCTCGACCTCATCTGGACAGGCCAGTGATCCGTCATTGCTTCTGGTATTTCCGTGTCATCCGTTATCAGTACCCCTGCGAAGGATTTCAGGGTGGACAAGACACTTACCGAGAATGGATCGGTGAGGTATACCCCAACACACGTCATGTCGTTCAGCGGTGCTTCAAGTACACTCAAGGCTGCCATTACGTGCTCAAAGGACCGCCTTATCATTGCATAGTCACCGGTATGCCAGATACCGGCCAGGCGCATATCAGATTCTTCAACTATTACAACCTCATTCTCTTCCTCAGTGAGATTGCTGTCAGCGATTCGAGACTGTGGCTCCTTGTGAGCATTTCTGAATTCACGTGAATGCAATAGCAGGTAGAGGTTCTCTTTAGTTGCACAGTAAACCATTGGCCAAGTCTGTCTACAGCAGTTCAAGCGAATTGCGAACAAATCGCATTTCTCTGGCAAACCATACTGTACCCGGATCACGCGTTTACGTTAGGTATATGGTCTTTCCATCTTGGTCATTGTGTTGAGGATGAGTTAATCCGTCATATGCCCATCCATTGGTATTAGCACTGGCCATAGCTGTCAATACGTTAGAAAGCGCAGTCCAGTATCCCGTAAGAGACGGTGCAGAGCGCAGTTTTACGGCCCGACTTGTCGACTCGCTGTATACCGCAATGTAACGAGCCAGATAGGCGTTAAACGTGACGGACATAATTTCTGCCCCAAACGACATCGCGGTAGCCTGCGAAGAGTCTTTGCCCCCGTTTTCCCGACCAGTAGTGTATTCCCGTTGCTCCACATCAAGCGCGTGTTCGAGCGTCACTCTAGCGAGACGACAGACGACGTTAGTGCGTTTCTGGTCACATCCAAACGCATACAAATAATTGTTTTCTACTAACGCGGCATTTCCCGGTTGAAAGTTAGACGGAATAGGCATTTAAGACTATGCTTAATGATGCCCCTTATAGTCAAACGTTTAGTCTGAACGTAGATTGCAACAGGCAGGTTAAGGCATTAAGACATCAGCGATAAGGCGCTCTCCACCCTGCCGCCAAAGCATCAGCCTCAGAACAGAACCATCGCTCTGAATTTCCTGTGTTAACACGGGTTCGTGAATAGGACCGAGACCATGGTGTGTGATAGATCCGCTCGCCTTTGTTGTTGATGTTCCCTTTTATTGGACAACCCGCCTTAGGTGTCTCGGTTGCCGCCGATTTCCACCGGCTGGCTCTGAAAGTCCACGGATTCTCAAAGGTACCCGCCCACATACCTACTCTGGCATTCTGAGCATTGAATTCTGCAGAAACGTATTGACTCGAAAATTGTCGAAACGCAAGTGCCTGACCCGACCGAACCATCGCAGCATTTATTTCTACGCCACCCGAAAAACAAATTGCAATAAGACGACGGTAACGATCAAATTCCTCTCCAGTGCATATCGTCGTCGTGCGCAGCAAGTCTTTAAGTGCATTCTCTGAGGTCGCACCACAGTTGTACAATGCACCATTTGCTGTTGTGCAGTCTTGCGCATTCTCTGGAGCGTCAATTCCGAACAGTCTGACAACTTGATTGTCAATACTGAGCGTATCGCCGTCAATTACCCTTGCGTGACCTGCCAACTCGGTGCCATAAGCACTTGTGAAATACAACAAGATAAAGGCGCTGATCGAAGCCAACGCTACTCGTACGTGTTTTTTCATACCAGACGATTTCTCAGATAATAGCGCTGCTGTAACTACCTCAACAGTCCGACCGGGCCAACCTCCCTCAAGCCCTACACATATTAACATCACAAAACCAGGGTCTTGACATTGCCAACACCTTTTCAAAACGCTTACCGCAGCCCACATGAGGTATTATGCAGTGAACATTATTCACCCAGTGTCGGCCACTTGAGAGGATGCTTCATGACAAATCTTGCTATGGGCGGGAATGCGCCAATCGCATCACTAGATCTGGTGCTTGAGGTACACCTGCCGCAAGGAACTACGATTGATGTCAGCGCTTTACAACTCTACCCGGGTGGAAAGGTGCGTGGCGATGGCGACATGTGTTTTTTCAACCAGCCATCAATAAGTGAGGGAGCAATTTCGCTAACCGCAAATGACAACGTTCAGAGTTTTTCATTGAACCTTGCGAAGGTTAACTCAGATGTCGAGAAAATTGTAGTCAATGCCACACTGGACAACGGTCGATTCAGTGCCGTTAATGACTTGAAAGTCATAATGTCGTGCGGTATCACTATGCTTGTGGAAACCTCCGATCGCACGGAGGCTGCACTGATCCTTTGCGAGATATACAAACGCAATGGGCAATGGAAAATACGCAATGTAAGTCAGGGGTTTAATGGCGGACTACAAGCGCTGGCAGAACATTTCGGTGTCGAAGTGGATACACCTCCAAGTTCAGCACCTGTTGTAGCACCATCTGCTTCGGCATTGGCTTCAGCTTCTCCATCAAGCACTACGCCAGAACCTGCAACTAGTTCAGCTTCGACTCCTACTCCTACTGCTAGTTCTGCACCAGAGTCCACCTCAAGCTCTGGCGCTCCCGCATTATTCAACCGATTGAAGCAGTCCGCCGTCCTAGCTGGCTCAAGACTTTCAACGGAAGCATCAAAATTCAGGAATCGAACATTCATGGAAGCAGTGGTGAACGGTTGCGTTTTGGTGGCAGCCGCCGATGGCAGCATTGACGCCTCAGAAAAACAGAAGATGGCAGGTTTCATTGAACGTTCGGACGAGCTGAAACATTTTGGTATCAGTGAAGTCATCGGCGTATTCCAGAAGGCTGCTGCAGTCTATGAGTCAGATGAGGTGCTTGGTAAGGCTTGCGCTATGGAGAAAATTCGCAAGGTAAGAGCCAATGAAGATCAGGCGCGCCTTCTCGTCAGAGTAGTTTCAGCGATTGGTGCAGCTGACGGCGATTTCGACACGCACGAAAAAAACATGGTTTCGGAAATTGCACGTGAGCTCGGGCTCGATCCGGCTGACTTCAATATGTAATCACAGCATTGCGCCGGAGACCTTGGGCAGTTCAGTAAACTTCCGCTATTTTCCAGTGGTAGCTGGCAACAACACACATCAACATCTACAGTTTTTCGAACTGCCGTGTATGTGCTGATACCGTAGAACACGCTGACGACAAGTCGTAGATATCAAGATCAGCGCTGATTACGCAAGTGATTGCGAATGAGAAGGTAGCCACTCACCTTCTGGTGGCAACTGTAGCCCAGACAACTCTATATTGGGCGGTGTAGACCAATCAGCATACCCTGGCATAGTGCACTACCGACGTAACACAACAGCGGCGGGCTTAATGATACATGTTAGCCAATACAACGCGCGCTGCCCGCGATACCCTCACTCAGTCAAGTAATGTGCTGAGTTGCCCCTAAACAATGATATCGCTTGAATCAGCGTTGCCAGCCAGCCATTAACTCTTGTCTTGGCTAAACTCATGGATACTAGTTTAATAATGGGTTCACCATCACGCTCACTGTTTGTCCGATTAGTTTTATTTACCGTGCCGCTGGGCGCGCTCGGACTAGCGGCTGTAAGCGTATACGTGCCGCGCGCCGTTGAACAAGCTGCAGTAGCTGACGCGGTAAGAAAAGCCGAGGATACGGTCAAACAGTTCAAGATTCTTCGCAAGTACTATACAGAAAACATCATTGGTGCTCTGACAACCAATGGACAAGTAACTGCCTCTGTCAATCATAAGGGCATAGCCAATACGATTCCAACCCCGGCTACACTGGTGCATGATTTCAGCGAGGAAGTGACCGCCCAGGGCTTATCAGTAGACTTGACCAGCCCATTCCCGTTTGCCAATCGAAATGGTCGTAGCATGGATGAGTTCAACAGCCGTGCATGGGACGCATTGCAAGCCGATTCTGAGCAGTCAGTTTTCGAGCAATTTGAAAACAATGGCACACGCAGTATTCGTATCGCCATTGCCGATACCATGTCAACTCAGGCATGCGTGGAATGTCATAACAATCATCCCGATTCAATCAAGAAAGACTGGCAGCTGAACGATGTCAGAGGCATCCTCACGGTCGTTAGAGACTTGGAACCTACACTAGCTTCAGGCGTACAACTCAGCAGAACGTTGTCGATAGGATTCGGTGCATTGATCGCAATTTTGCTGATGACCTTTTGGTTAATCCAGCGGCTTTGTGTGATTCGCCCTCTGCAAGCCGGAATTACATTCGCAGAGAAGATTGGCTGTGGTGAGTTTGACACTAAATTGCCAGCTGTCAATACTACTGAAGTGGGCACTCTACTCCTGTCCATGGACGCTATGCGCAACAACATTCGCGATCAGCAAGTCTCCGAACGATCTGCTGCAGTACAGACTACCAATAGAGTGAAGCAGGCGCTGGACTATGCCACCTCCAACATCGTTGTCTGGGATGAAAAGGGTAATGTAGCGTATATGACCTGTTCAGCTACTCGCTTATTAAAAGGTCAGATCAAACGCAAGGATAACACTACACAGGAAATAGTAAGCTCTGAAGGACTTCGCAAGCTTCACTCAACGATGGGTCTGCCACTGCCCGGGCCTGGGAAACCCATTGAATCGACTGTAGTAGAGGCACGGATCGACCAACGCACTATGCGGGTTAATGCCAATCCGATAATAGATCCAGACGGTGCGTACCTGGGTGCAGTGTTCGAGTGGCTTGAACTCACAGAAGCCGTGGAGCGTGAGAATCAACTCAGTGAACAAGCTGCGATTGAAAGAGCTCAGACTGAGTTGTTACAAAAAGATGCTGATCGATTACTCGCCAGCGTGGCTGCAGCCGCAAAAGGTGATCTGAATAGTGTGGTTGAGCTCAAAAATATGCACGGTGCGATGCATCGGGTTGGCACTGGCATAAATAGCTTGTTCAGTACGTTCAAGCAGAGCCTGGCAGAGATACAGAGCACGGCGTTGAATTTGAGTCTCGCTTCGGACCATCTTTCTGAGCGCAATCAGCTCATGAATACATCCACGCTCACCAATGCAGAAAATGCAAGCTCTGCAACGAGTTCAGCTCAGCAGATGAAGAACAACGTAAGCTCTGTTGCGAATGGTATGGAAGAACTCAAAACATCAATTACAGAAATAGCTCACAACGCATCGCAAGCTTCAGAAGTTGCTGAGAAGGCGGTTAATGTTGTACAGAAGACTGATAAGACCATTCGTATTCTTTCTGAGAACAGCAAGGATATTGATGGTGTAGTGAAAACCATTTCAACTATTGCGGAACAAACCAATTTGCTGGCTCTGAACGCAACTATCGAAGCAGCACGTGCTGGTGAAGCAGGCAAGGGATTCTCAGTGGTAGCCAACGAGGTTAAGGAGCTTGCCAATGAAACCGCACGTGCTACCGAAGTCATAGCCAGCAAGATCGAAGTCATTCAATCAACAACGGGAGCAGCCGTTGACGACATCAGTCTAATTCGCGAGATAATTCAAAAAATTGATGCCATCCAGGCGGAAATCGCAGCTGCCGTTGAGCAGCAAGCCTTAGCTACCAAAGGCATTTCTATGAGTGTAAGTACAGCCTCCAAGAGTAGCAATGAAATCTCATCTGCAGTTGTCCAGGTGGCCGACAGCACTAGCGAGTCGATTCGCCAGATCAAGGAGTCGGAGAACGCTGCAGCCGAGCTGGCCGACATGTCAGCCAGTTTGCAGTCGCTGGTGCAGCGCTTCGCGATATCCCCTACAGCGCTATCCTCCAGATAATCAGTCGATGCTGTAGTAAGTGGAATCTGTAATGATCACAAAATTGGGTTGAATTAACACGCTATCAAGTGTAGAAGTGTAAACATTGACTTCGGCTATTGCCGCTACTCGTTGAGGCGTGAATCGCTACTGAAATCATCTCCAATCGCATCCTTGATAACAACCCCAATGAACCGCTTTTCATTAGCATCTATGTGGGTGTATACATACATATTGTCACCACTCACCAGAAAGTCTGGGGCGTACAGAGATTTCCAATCGACACACTCCTTCCAAAAACTACAAGCTGTCCAGGCTAACCCCTACACCCATGTTGGACTGCTAACTGCTATGCGCTTATAGGCGGCCTGACTCGCAACAAAGCATCGCTTTGAGCATTTTCGCTTGCATAAGATTTTCCTCGCGCAACCAAGGCTAAGACTGGCAGTGTTGTTATGCCAACTACAACCGCAACCCTCGTGCGTTTACTGATTTGACAGCTGGACAGCGTAATTGGAATAAGTCGCGTCGGATACCACATCAGTTAAAGACAGCTGGTCATCTCGGATTTGCTGAATGCTCTTTAAACTCCTCTGATAATTAAATTTAGCGACGAATTACTGTTATTTCATGTCGTATATTTATTCACAAGTGACAAAAAAGAAGGGGATTTTCCGAATAGTATCAAACAAGAACTTCGATTTTTCAATATATTTTTATGACGTGAAGTATTTATATTTTTTGCGTGTAAATATAATTAAAAATATCAATAACTTATTGTATTTCGCTGAATATTTTATCTAAACTCAATCATCTGCTAAGTGTATCAATATTTATACACGACATGAAATAATTAGTGACATCTACTCGTAAATGTGTCAAGTTCTTGGTGCCTACTTAAAACTGCGATTGGTAGATCTACTTTCAAATGCCCAGGAAAAATATTGTCAGAAGCGACGATGTACGACACGAAAACCGCCGAAGACTACTCCATGCCTTACGCTCCAACGGTCCGAGCTCACCGGCTAGCCTTGCCTGTGAAACAGGACTCAGCACGGCGTCAATTTCAGCGCTAACGGGTCAACTGGCTACCGAAGGCATACTGCACAGCACACCACAAAAAAGACAGGGAAGCAGCGTGACGCGTGGACGACCACAAACGCTTATAAGCCTAAATGGCGGTGCCGGCGACGTCATCACTCTAAATCTCGCGATTGATTTGATACGTGTCCAGCGCATTAATTATGAAGGCAAGACCCTGAGTACAGAGACAACCGTATTAAGAACCCGCGACATGGACGAAGGGACCATGTTGCGCATCATTATGAATTCAATTGAAAAACTCATCGAACAGGAACCTAATCAACCAGTACGCTGCATCGGTGTTGGCTTTCAGGGAATTACAGAGAATCATAGTGGCACTCTCATTTGGTCGCCTATTATTAAGCAAAAGCATATTGAACTCGGCGCCATTCTCAGGACAAGATTTCAACTGCCGATAAGTGTCAATAACGACTGTCAGCTTATATCGGAGGCGTTGAGCCACAATCATCAGAAAACACTGGGGAAATCGTTTGCAACAGTACTGTTCTCATATGGCGTCGGGCTTGGATTGTATCTTGACGGCCAGCCCTTTTCCGGAGTTCACACGTCAGCATTGGAAATGGGCCACATACGCTTTGAGAAGGACGGTGCACTTTGCCGCTGTGGCAAACGAGGTTGTATTGAAGCCTATGCAGCAGACTATGGAATAGTACGTCTGGCAACTGGTGAGTCCATACACAATGATCCACTCGGACGCGTAGACGCAGCACAAATAAACAAACTGTGTGAAGCAGCCGGTAGAGAAAATGATGCTGCACTGAATGCGTTTTCAATGGCAGGAGCTGCCATTGGCGAGGGCCTTGCTACCCTGTTCACTCTGTTTGATCCAATACCTGTTGCGCTGGTGGGTCGTAGCCAACAAGGCGTTGACTTTATGCAGTCAGGAATCAATTCAATACTTCATGATCAGACTGGTGATACGGCAACTATCGATAGAACTCTGCACTGCTTTGATGATGCTGAACCTCTTTTAGATAGTGGCCTGACACGCAATACTCTGGAAAGAGCTGATCGCATAATCGCGTACTCCTTATGAAACTTGCAAAACATGAATTTCAAACAGAGCTATAGAGCAACCATAAAGACATAGAGCCATAGAGCCATAGAGCCATAGAGCCATAGAGCCATAGAGCCAAGATAGTGACAGACAACAAAGTAGCTCATGACGTCTTCCGCCTCGAAACAAAAACAAAAACAAAAACAAAAAAGCCAGCGTTGACTAGGCACGCTGGCTCTTGTGTCAATTCAGGCTACAGAATTACTGCAGATAACGCCTGGCGAAATCATCTACCGTCTGAGTATCGGTTTCGTCGATGATATACAACAACTCAACGGTATCACTGAAGTCGAGACGTTCGTTCGGGTCCAGATAGTTGAAAGCAGCATTCCACTCGTTTGCAAATTCACTCTGAAGAGCGGTGTTCACAAAGAACGAAGAGTTGTTTCTGAATCCTGCCGTACCGTTGCCACCACCATTACCATTGGCTATGGGGATGTAATCAGCCTCATTCTTTATCAAATCAATGTTTTCACGCCTTGTTTGAGATTCATTGAAAGCATTACCCGTACTGTGCTGAACAACATGCACTTTCTTGATATCGACTGAAGGAAACTGATTCTTAATACGACGAAGTACACGCGCAGTAAAATCTGAAGGACCACCTTCAGCCACCCATACGTCACCTCCATTAGCCAGTACAGCTGCCCAGCGTTCTGCGGATGTCTGTTCAGAAGCATCGCCATCGCCATTACTGTCCAACCACTGGTTTCCCCATACCGCACGGGCAACTGCTTCACTTTCGGCCTGATATGCGTTACGAGACCTGTCAGAGCACGTGCCATTTACAACAAGAATATTAGGCAAGCCAACACGAACCACAACTGCCTTACCTGCCGCCAGTGCATGGCCATCATCACGATCAGGACAGTTGTCGTAGTGCAACGCGACCAGATCGTTACTGTCGACTCTACCGATTCGATCAGCACTGGGCGGCGTCGGTGTAGGGTCTACCGGTGTAGGGTCTACAGGCTCAGGGTCCACCGGTGTGGGATCCACGGGTGACGGTGTAACAACAACCAGCCCTTGCGCGGAATCACCAATAACACCTGAGCTACAGGTCCACTCGCCGTTGCTGCCGGTAGGATCACAGTCCTTGCGTGGAATATTAGGGCAACTATTTGCATAGGCCTCCTTGGCTGCATTCAGACTTGAGCCTGTCGCTTCACACAGATCATTTGTTGGCGACTCTGGAGTAGGTTCTGGATCGGGAGTCGTAGTGGAATCTGGAATAGTCAAAGGTGGTACAGGTGTACTGCTGCTAATATTTTCAGTTGAACACGTCCATCGATCGCCGCTAACGGGATCACAATCCTTGCGTGCCCGTCCGGGACAAGACTTAGCAAACTGCGCTTTCGCGGCAGAAAGCGAATCACCGGGATTAGAAACAATGGTACAACTTGCATCCAGTGCCAACGTTGGCTCCGGCGTTGGCTCTGGCGTTGGCTCCGGCGTTGGCTCCGGCGTTGGCTCCGGCGTTGGCTCTGGAGTCACTGGTTGCTCGCCATAGACCGCTTGAAGATCCCATTTTGGCCCTTTAACTTCACAGCCTCTGGAACCTATGTCAATTCGCCCCGGACAACCAGCTTCGTCAGGAGCATCATTAGCTGGACCGTGTCCACACTGAATATCGTTGTAGGGGATACGGCCTTCACTTGGGCCAGCTCCCAGTTTGTCGTAGATGTCATTGCATATCTGTACAACATTTTTTCGACCTAGTGGTGTATCAGCACTTTTACTCCCAAGGTTGTGATCATAGTTACTGCTATCACAGTAACAACGTCCATCTACGGAATAGCTATCCTTCCAACCTGGTTGAGGATTCCATTGCGCCGATGCATGAGCACTTATCACAAAAATTGATAGTGTCATTACTCCTATTTGAACGACCTTATTCCGTTTCATATTTTTTCTATTTTCCTTTTGTTGTTGCAGGAAGGGTATTAATAACAGATGCAAAATAGCTGTGTATTACACAGCGAACTGATATGACTACAAGCTGGCAATGATGACCGTATTGAATGGATAAGTAGCAAACCTTTTTCGTTTCCTCCACGCATTGCAATAATGAAGCGTGCCGTAGACACGGATTGCTTTTCACACATGCGCCTGTGGATCGACTATATCGGCTATTTTATTAATTTTTATGTAAATTAATTTATAACTCATATACACCTAATACTGTGCATATGAGCTTCAAGCAAACGTGCGTTTTCCAGGTTTCGTTTTAATAAACGATTAGGTCAAAGCAATATGCTCTGACCTAATCTCCGAAGCGCTATCGAACAGTTACGTTACCCAACACCGACCAACCACCAGTGAGCACACTGTTTTTCCATGCACCATTGACTACGGGAAGATCATTTGAGAAGAGTATGTAAGTGTTTCTCGCATCCAGCTTCCAACTGCTGCTTTTGGGCTTATCTGCACCGGGCTGAATAATTCTTACTGCCAGCTTGTAAGCACCTGGGCTAACTGCACCTAGCTCAATATCACTGGAGAAGGTGAACATACTGTCAGGCATGATCGATCTCAGATCGTTAGGTGAGGTTTTAAGTGCCACTGGTGTGTTATTGCGCAATAAGGCGAATTGAACATCCCAATCGTAATACATGGGTGCAACACCTATGTTAGTACCAATGACTTCAACAGGCAATCCAGCAGACTTGTTGACTGTCTCCGGGAATCTGGCAACATCTATTTGATAGTTGTATCCCATCATTTTATGCAACCGCATATACCCATCATAGCCACTTTGTCCCTCTGTAACACGATATGCACCGGCTTTCATCGTAGAGTAGTGACCTGTTTCGATAACGTTCTCACCTAACCCGCTATTAAACAAAGATGATCTCTCAGAGTTCGCTTCACCGTTACCTCTAGGTGGAACTTCTCCGCCGATAGGGTTCTGAATCCATTGATTACCTGAAGCAACAGAGGTATCAAATTCTTCACTATGACCATTGTTTGCAACAAAATAATCGTTGTGAAATCCAACGTCTGCAGATTGCGTGGGCTCTCTCCATGGGTAGCGAGCCATGAGTTTCGCGTTGTCAAAGCTTGATTGATAAGCCGTGAGTATGGAATTTTTTGTCTGATCAGTTAAATCATAAGAATTTCCGCCAAAGCTTGATCCAAAAGTGTGCCATTCACCCCAGTAGCCTATGACGCCCATTTGTATTGCATAGATTCGAGGGTCATCGTCATATTCATTCGCCAGAGCCTGAATCGCCTGTTGCGCTTGTTTAACAAATGCAGGATCGTTGAAGTCTGTGATGTATCTTCCATTATCACCGCGCAGTCGCGATACACCGGCGGACGTATACATCCAAGATGGACAATCGGACTGACGCTCATTCCCATGCCAATCACAATAGAGCCGCAAAATAAGATGTCGGTTTTTGCTGCCTTGATTATCGATGATGTTTTCAACCGCATTGCGATCAAATCTGCCGTCGCTTGGTTCAAAGTCTTTCCATGGAATGTATTGAAACCCTACCGATGATTCCGGGTGATCGTTACCACCATCCCAACCAGAGTTCCAACCCTTGAGTGGATTTTTATAAGGACCATCGTTCTTGGCATAGGTGTGATCAGTTGCCGCTTGCGAGGGACCCGGCTCTGGTGTGGGCTCTGGTGTGGGCTCTGGCGTGGGCTCTGGCGTGGGCTCTGGCGTTGGATCAGTTGTTGGGGCTGGATTACTTACTGGCGAATCTGTGGAAGACGTACCTATGAAGTCAGAACTACACGTCCATTGACCATCACCCATCGGATCACAGTCCTTTCTTGGTATGCCAGGACAACTTCCAGCATATGCCTCTATTGCTGCTGCCAGATTTGCACCTCGTGCTTGACAGTTGTCGATTGTAGGTTCACTAGGCTCGGGAGGCCCCTCATTTGAATCAGGATCAGGCGGTGGCTGCGGTGATGCCACAGGTATCGGTGTAGCCGAATTAATCATAGTGGTTGAACACATCCACCGATCACCGGAAATTGGGTCGCAATCCTGCCGCAGTCTTTCCGGGCACTGTTGTTCGAACTGTTGCTTGGCAGCTCCAAGTGAAGCACCTGCTGATGTCACTATTGAGCACGAATTGTCAATGGCATATGAATTTGTTGAGAGAAGGTTTATCGCTAGGAGCGACAATGTAAGAGTGGTTCCAAACTTTGCTTCTTGGTGTTTCATCTGTGCGTTCCATTTCTAAAGTTATCGCGTATAGAGATTAGTAATTCAATAAATCAGATCTATGCAATGTCGACGTGTGCAAACCCTTTTGGGGCACTAGAAATATCACAGTTAACAGCTTTACGTTTTAAGACAGAGACTCATTGACACGATAAGTACGTCGCAACGAAGTCGCTTTTGCCGTTCTGGTTTTAGGGCAGTTCGTGTTATTTCCATGTAGTCATTTACAAGGAACAACGTGAGCTGGCATCAGCGTATTAATCGTTGTAAGAAACTCTAGGTAGAGGTGAATACCGTTGAGGAACAAAAAGGCTTAAAATTTCACCTTTTATAAACCAGATTAATTAAAGACAATACATCAGAGAACTAAATATCTAATCGATATTCTCAAAGCGAAATTTATTTTTTACGCTGCTTGAATAAAATCTTCAGCTTTATTAAGCCAGAGCGTAATATGCGCTTCACAATCAAATATCGTGTGACGTATGAATATTTTTTTAAAGGATGTGTCTGCGCCCGGTTCAAAGAACATGCTACACCTGCGCATAGCAGAAAATGTTCGCTTTAGCCATAGTGTCGTTGAGGTTGTAATGACGGGTGGATAATTAATAAATTACCTTGAAGTCATAGACAGTCATACCAAATTGTCACGCTGAACAGACACTATTTCACTTTAAGTCACGCATTAATGACGCTTTTCAGGTGTTATTCGAGGGGGCTACCTGTGCTGTACATAGTATGTCAGCGTCTGGAGCACACAGTGCTCCATCATGATCTCTGTGGCACTTTAGCCGCACAAAAACGTTATCAAACAGTGCAATACATCTGCCGGTAATTTACCCTACATGCGGATGACCACGCTTTAACCTATGGATGTGAATTGGTATTGGAGCTGAGAGAATAAGCAAGGAGACTTGACTCAAGCCGGCTAATTAGCGCTATCTCGATACCAGCCTAGTGTCAAATGGCTGCACGACATAGCCGGTAAATGTGCACCCATCGGGCCAACATCTGTAGGCTCGACGCACGTACCTCTATCGTGGACTTCAACACCCAGATGCTTTGCCAGCCAGCGTCTGCCCAACGGCAGCATGTAAGCATCCAGATTGCGCATCATCAGTACAGCACCAGTTGGATTGCCGTTACCCAAAGCAATTGACTAGGAGCCGTCTACGAAAATCAACACACTGTCAAGAATCAGTGTTTCGATGTTCTTCAATGAACAACCTGTAAGTACGTAACGTTGCCTTCCATCAATGGATATTTTCATAGAGTACGAGTGAGATACTCACATAATGTTCAGCTCAGCTCAGCTCAGCTCAGCTCAAAACCTACTATGTACCTTGTAATTGGTACCGTACATCACAAATGCAACTAGGGAGCGCATTGGAGCTGATACAGAAAGGCGAAAACTATTCAGCTGACGGTATCAGACGTAGTCTACAGTATTGCCCAAGAACATTGCCAAAGGGTTAACTGGATTTTGCAGAAGGTACCCTCCAGAAATTTTAGTCAACATTGAGCTCTACCTACTCTGAAGCATCTGCGGTAACAGCTCTCCAGCAGACCCAACCAGCTCTATTATCTGTTCACCTGAAACAGTGGATGATTCTGTATTGACGACAATGACATCCGCCTTGTTGTTAATAGCAATATCTACCAGACCTGCCGCAGGGTATACCTGCGCACTTGTTCCCACAACCAGCATGAGATCCGCTTGTTCAGTTTCTTCTAGTGCAGATTTCAAGATGTGCGATGGCAGTGATTCACCGAACCAGACTACTGAAGGACGCATGTAGTTACCACAGGCACATTGTCGAAGCGCTGGTGCATTACTCAACTCAACCTTTTCAATGTACCCGCAGTTGGCGTTGCAATGATCTTCCAGCAATGAACCGTGTAAGTGCAATACCCGACCTGCATCAGCCCCGGAAGCCTCCAGGAGATTGTCAACATTCTGCGTGATGTGTGTCCAGCCCTGAAGCCCAGCCAACGCCAGGTGAGCGCTGTTCGGCTTTGCGTCTGATAGTGTTTTTCTACGCCAGTTGTGCCAGTCTATGACGGTCTTTGGTGAAGCAAGAAATACGGCTTGTGACGCAAGCGCTTGGGGATCAAATTTGGACCAGTGTGCATCCTCATCCGAGCTATCGCGGAATGTAGCGATTCCAGACTCAGAACTGAGGCCAGCTCCAGAGAAGCTCACAGGGCGATTAGCCTTAGCTATCTTTCCGGCAGCTAGATTAATCAATTGATCAAGACACACTTCATGACTCGTCAGTTAAACAGTTCTGAAACCGCGTAAAAAATATTCCCTTCTGTCCACTCATTGCCACGGTCTTTCACTGGTACAACGCATAACCGGTTTTATACCTTGAACTTTCGACAAAACTCCTTAAAAAAAGGTTCAAACCGCCGCGTTCCTTCAGCAGTGGTCAGTGGAGAACCAAATACCGAGGGCGTAGTAAAAATTCGTAAATCAGAAAGTGAATTGCTGAACATCTTCAAGCCAGCTTTCTTTAGGTCTGTTTCGGTTTCTGCATTGCTCTTGCGCAAATTTCTGCGATTGATAAAGCCGTAACAAATCAGCTCCTCATCCATTTCTGCCTTGAAGCTCTTGCACTCATCCAGAATCTCCAGGAATTCCTGAGTGGCAATGGAATCAACTCCGGCACCTATAACAGGAACCAGAATTCCATCGCAGTTGTACAGCAGCATCACGGTTGGATTGTCTGCTTTTTTATCCGTCATTCGCGGTATGTCTATGAAAATCACATCGTAGTCGCTGCCGAATCGTTTAAGAAACGTATTGACTCGTCTGGGGCTCAGGGCCTCGACTTCAATAAGTGGTGTGTCATCCGGATAGTTTTCAACTTCCTGCTCGTACATGGCTGACACTGAGGCTTGTGAGTCACAGTCAATAATCAAGACTTTCCTGTTTTTACGCTCGGCCACAGCAACGGCTACCATCATGGTGACAACTGACTTGCCTACGCCACCTTTGGAATTACAAATACTGAAAATCTTGGGATCTTTGCTCATCGAAGGCCTTCGGGCTACGGTGTTTCTAAGAGTCCAGTAGGAGACCAGAAAATGGCCTGCATTACAACCTGCAACTCACAACAATGATGCAATATCTAATGGACCAACCAACATCTGGCCACCTGAATACCATCTCATTATTAGCTCACGATGCTTTGTCAGATTCCGCAGCATCCTCATAGTAACCTGGTAGGCGAAAATGACTTTCAATCGCTATCCAGAGATAGACTGTTCCAACAGCAACTCCGATTATCCCGAACAAAGCTGTCGCTACTATCAGATTGCTCTGTAGCTCTGCCAACCATAGTTTACGAACGGCCAAACCCAGTGCACCTGCCGCTGCGATACTTGCCAGCGCAAGAATAGTGCTGCGAACGGGCGGCTCTCCAGTGAATCTTCGGCCAGCATACTTGATCGCCCACCAGCCAAGGCGAACCGCATGCCAGGCAAGGCGACTGAAAAAATTTGAGCCATTGAGTGTTTGTGTTATCAGGCGGAATAGCTCATCGGCCTCATGTCTTTGTACAGGAACGTGTTTGCATTTGCCATTTTTAATAATGGGTAAGTAACCAAACTGAAAGGCAAAGTCGTGCACGACAGATGCTGATAACAGGATACCTAATGGTCGAAGAACGCCAAAGCTGAGGTAGCTGACCAGCCATGGGAAGGGTATTGACGCACCATCAAAAACATTGGCCTGAGCCTCCTCACATTGCACCAGTTCCTGGTTCTCATCAAACGGCTCTTCACCTCGTTCAGCTGTTGCTGTGTTGCCCATAGGTGGTATTACTATGCACCCCTCTAAACCAGACGGTAGCGCCTCACCTTCAACCTCAATATAAAAATTCTTTGACAGAGTGAATGTTCGTCTTTGACCTGCCTCTATGAATCGTCTCCAAGGGCTTCGCGAACGGGTTGGCAGTACTCGAGGCTTGAGCGCTGGCAGCTCTGAAACTCGCAACGTTATCTCGCCCTTGTATTCTTTCAACAAGGCGGTTTCAGTCTGAGATTGTGGGCTGCGCACTGAATCGCGCGCTACCAAATCTTCGGTTTTGATGACCATTGAGATGTCCTCATTATTTGCATCAACGTCCGCTAAGTCTACTAACGATAGGCGTGTACAGGTATGATTTGACAATTTCCAGATCAAAAGATCTCTTGATCGGAGGCAAACCTCATGACAAATCCGCTTTTCAGTGACCGGGCGACACCATTCGGTATAGCGCCGTTTGATGAGATTTCGGATGCCGATTTCGCACCGGCCCTCGAAACCGGTCTCCAGAGGCACATCGAGGAAATCAACGCAATTACCGGTACACAAGCTGCTCCGGATTTCAAAAACACGATCGAGCCTCTGGAAAAGGCAGGTGAGGATCTGAAAAAGGTCCTTTCTGTGTTCTACACGGTTGCAGGTGCTGATAGCAATGAAGCCCGCGAAGCCCTGCAAAGGGACTTTTCTCCAAGGCTAGCGGCACATTACTCGAAGATTACGTCTGACAAGGCGCTTTTTGAACGGGTTGCTGACTGTTGGAAGAATCGCAAATCCCTCGGTATCAACGAAGAACAACAGCGTGTATTGATGCTGACACATCGTTGGTTCGTGCGTGCTGGTGCCTCGCTCACAGGAGCACAAGATACGCGTATGCAAGAGATCAAATCCCGTCTTGCTGTGCTGGGAACTCAATTCACACAAAACCTGCTTGCTGATGAACGCAACTGGTTCCTTGAGCTTGAAGAGTCCGATCTTGAAGGACTGCCAGATTTCGTTATCGCTGCTGCGCAGGCAACAGGTGAAGAAAAAGGACTTGGCCCCGTGGTCACAACCTCCCGATCAATCATTACACCTTTTTTGCAATTCTCCCCCCGACGTGACTTGCGTGAGAAAGCCTACATTGCATGGGTATCACGTGGGGCCAATGGCGGCAATACCGACAACCGGTCAGTGGCGAATGAAACCCTCGCGTTGCGTGAGGAGCGGGCGAAGCTGCTGGGCTACGCCAATTTCGCCCAGTTCAAGTTGGAGCCTGAGATGGCCAAAACGCCAGCTGCTGTACGTAAGCTATTGATGGATGTGTGGATAGCTGCCAGAACACGTGCTTCCACAGATGCAAAACTCCTCGAAGAAATGCTTCATGCCGATGGCATTGTAGGTCCAATTCAGCCGTCGCACTGGCACTACTAATCCACCAAACGACGCAAGGCAGAACACGACATTGATGACGCCAAACTCAAACCCTACTTGCAGCTGGAGCGGATGATTGAGGCGGTATTCGACTGCGCGACGCGGCTGTTCGGGTTGCAATTCAAAACACTGGACGTTCCGCTCTACCACGCTGACTGCCGAGCATGGGAGGTAACACGCAGCGGCCAGCATCTGGCCGTCTTTGTTGGCGATTATCTGGCACGCAGTTCGAAACAATCCGGTGCCTGGTGTTCTGCCATGCGCAAACAAGCCAGGTATCCGAAAAAGCAAACGCCTGTTGTCATCAATGTGTGCAATTTTGCCAAAGGCGAGCCAACACTCCTGTCCTTTGACGATGCACGCACGCTGTTCCATGAATTCGGGCACGCACTCCATCACATACTGTCAAACGTGACCTATGAAAGCGTCGCAGGCACCTCGGTGGCCCAAGACTTCGTGGAACTGCCAAGCCAACTTTACGAACATTGGCTGGAATTACCCGAGGTATTGGCGAAGTATGCAACACATGCACAAACTGGCGATCCGATGCCCCAAGAGATGCTCGCTAAGTTGCTCAATGTTGCAACCTTCGATATGGGCTTTTCCACTGTAGAGTACATAGCCTCAGCACTGGTTGATCTGGAATTACACGATGGACCAGCACCTGCGGATGCGATGCTAATTCAGGCAGCAGTGCTGGAAAACATAGGCATGCATGAGGCCATATCAATGCGTCATGCAATACCGCATTTTGCACATGTCTTTTCGGGTGATGGATACGCCAGCAGCTATTATAGCTACATGTGGTCAGAGGTCATGGACGCCGACGCCTTCGCAGCATTTGAAGAGGCAGGCGACCCGTTCGATCCTGAACGCGCGAAAGCCCTCGAGTACAACATCCTTTCGACCGGAGGCAGCCGGGATGCGCAAGAGTTGTATCTGGCTTTCCGCGGCAAACTGCCTGAAGTGGAGGCACTGCTCAAAGGGCGCGGTTTGGTGGCTTAGATTTTCTAGTATCAAGACATGACTTGCATTGAACGTTACCCGCTTCCAGACAAGTCAGATTCACAATCCTGCTACAAGTACACGCTACTCCACTGCAGAAGGCTTAGACGTGGCTTCCGCAAGCCGTTCCACCAACTTTCGGGTTATGGCCAAGCCTGTCTCTGGCCGCGCACACATGATACGTTGAAACTTTGATTGATCTATTATCAGCGTTAGCACCTCGCCTACTGCAACCAACGAGGCCATACGCGACTCATTTTGCAACACGGCCAACTCCCCGACATATTCACCGACTCCGCGCGGGCAATTTCTCTGTCCTCCGAGCCCTTGTGGCGGACGCGTACTGAAATCTCTCCAGCCGTTATGATGAATAATTCGTTACCACTATCACCTTGTACGGCAAGTACAGCACCTTCAGCATAGCGACGTTCTACTGCATGACGCGCTATCTGTCGTAAATCAACATCATGCAGCGAGGAGAACAAGGCAACTTTGCGTAACAGTGCAATGCGTTCGTCCATGGGCACCTGATAGGTTGTACTAATATCCAGATCGGTGGCGCCCTCCTGAAACAAGTACTCCAGCTTGTTGATATCAATGTGGTCAACTATGCCACCCATCTGCTGGGTTAGATCCACCATCGTGCTGACACGTTTTGCATCGCTATCATCGCTTTGCAAGGCCTTGCCATCCCACAGCGCAACCAAGCGTAACCTATCAACGCCCAGCACTAATGAGGCATAAAGTGCCCATCGCGCATTGCGCTCATAGATATCAACACCATCAGCTGCCAAGCCCACTCTCTCTTCCTGATAATAAAGATGAACGCTTGGATGATTACGCAAAGCATAGTAGCGAGCAATCCACGATTCGCCAGCGTAGCTTATAAACTGACTGACATACGTGGCTTCGGCGCAGGGCATGTGCACGTGTACCTGCATCCCGCGGGCAAGGCATGCCTCAATAAATATGATATCGCCACCACACGCGGCACCTGATGTGAAAGCATGATCATTACCGTCAGCCTTGCCCCTATCAAGTGACAAATCCACTTGACGACGTACCTCGTCTTCAAGCGTCGGCTGGAAACGTGCGGGGGTGGTTGCGCTTCGATCGAGCATGTGACCGCTGAACAAAAAAGCCAGTACATCGGTGCTGGGCAGTGGATAGGCCGTGGAGTCTATTAGCGATTCACCCGATTCGATACGATTGATTTCACATTCAAGCACATCTGCGCCAGTCTGTGCTTCTTCCGTATGAATCCCCAAAGAAATATACAACTCCACTTGCCGCAGACAGGCTCTGAGTTGCGATACATTCTTGCGAGCATAGGACAAAGCTTTACGATAGGTGCGGCCGATGACCAATGCGGATGATGAATTAATAAGATGCCAGTTGCCGAAGGATGCCCAAGTCCAGAAGTCAATAAGCTTGCTTTCAGCATTTGTTCGCAGCGCGAATTGCAGGCTATTCTTCAACAGAGGGAAGATTTCCCGGACGCGTTGCAAATCTGTATCCGGATAGTCTTTATCATCAAATCGGTCAGCCAACGGCACTAACAGACTGGCCAGGGTCAGCGCTTTCATCCCAGGCTCCAGATTGTTCCGGTCAACATTGAAACCGCGAAGGTAGGTATCCATTGACTTTATCGCCCAGTGACAGGAATCGAAGGCGGCTTTCTGTACAGAATCCACTTTGTGACCAGTTGCAGGCTCCCAGCAGTCCTGCCATATATTCGTATAGATACGCCCCAGATGACTGGTGGCCCGCGTGTCGTGCGGCACATCGCGCAACAAGTCTTCAAGTTTGATAATTGCCTCATCCACCCTGCCTATTCGATTGAGAAGTCGCGCCTCCTCACGGCGAAAAAACTGATTGCCAGGGCTCACCAGCAACCCCTCGCAGTATTCTTGCAATGCCAGTTCGGGGCGACCCATTTCACTAAGCGCCAAACCTGCCTGAATAACCGCCTCCTCCTTGCATAACGGATTGTTTATCTCATCGGTTAGCAGCAAGATGTCACCTACGCGTTTTCGCCGCCGTGCAACCGCCACACGTTGCTCCCATTCATTAAACTCTCGCCAGAAGCCTGTAGCCAGGGGTGTGCGTAGTGATCCCGAATCAGGTTCACTTAAACCGGTAAGTAATCCAAATACAGGACTGTGGATCGCCTCTTTATTGGAGGCCCAGGTATCGCGTGAAATACGAATAAGGCTTTTCTTGTCTCTCTCCAGATGCTCGAGGTCGGGCACGCCATCATCATTGATGTGGTATGGCAAGGTGCGAACGCTAAATACATCAAACGGCATGTAGTCTCGGCCGGATTGAATGTAAGACACCTCGCTTGCGTAATGCGTGCCGCACTCCAAGCTCGTAGAAGACATTAGCGTTGTCAATGCTCATATCCACGACAACAAGATCAGCAAGCAAAAGTTCCTGGAACATATCGGTCAGTATGTCGCCGCTGACTGTCTCTTCATCAGCACGAAACGGTTTAAATCCAGCCTCCAGCAATGCCGGTTTTATCAATGATCGATAAATGGAGTTGAAATCTATCATCCGACCGTCAGGTCCTGGCTTGACACCAAACGGCATGACAACAAATGCATGTGGATTATTTTGCCGATTCTCATCGCTGAGCCTGCCAACGCGCTCATCAATGGACTGGCTCTCACTGCTTTGCGTCTTCCCTATCTCAGCGACAGCAATGTCATCTTCAGTTGACGGCTGCTGCTTGGGGGTAGGTTTCGAGCTCGGATCGGTTGCCATTTGACGCGCTCCTTGGGGTTTTCAGGGGGATGACAAGGGGTTGAGAAAAGTTGTGAAAAGCCGAAAATTTCATGAACGTATAAAGCTATGATCACTCCATGTTAACGCGATTTTCAAACGCCGCTCTACTCTGCAAATATTTGCCATTTCCACGAAATCGGGCAGTGGTTTCGTTACGTGTAAAATTCGAAAGCGTGCTGGCGGGAATTTCTCAGCTCAGCTATACGGATTACATGAGGCAAATGATGCTCAGGTTCAACCGCAGAGCTTTAAAGATGCTCTTCTACCAAAAGTACTCGCGCTACCTACTTGGAGGCCCTCAAAACACGAGGCGGGCTCTACTAATTCTAAAAAACAAATCGCTGCTATGTGAGAGATAGCACATTCGCACTGTATTATTGACATACGTGTGTGATCTGGACAAAGGAATCACCATTCACCAAGCACTAACCTACCTTGCATTAACCTACACATCGGAGTGTGACCACCGTGCTGCCTAAGACTTGTCAACTACGCCCGCAACTCGTCAATTTCGGATATGCATGCATTGTCGGACTTGCCCTAGCCAACATCGGATCTTACGCTTACGCGCAAGGTGCCAACGTTGATCTGACCCAACCTGAGGAACCCATCATTGAAACCGGTGATGAGGATCAGTCCATGGTTGAAGGCATCACTCGCTTGTACTTTGCTTTTGGCGCTGAGACCTTGGAGAGCGATTCACAATCCGCTTTACTAGACCTTGTGGAGCAGGCTGAGGCCAATCCGGATAGAATCATCATGATAAAGGCGCATACCGACAATCGCGGGTGGGCACTGGGAAATATGGAGTTATCAAGAATCCGAGCGAGGAGCGTTGCGAAAGGTCTCATCGCCAATGGTGTAGAAGTTGCCCGAATGAGAGCATTCGCATTCGGTGAATCACAACCCGTCGCCCCAAACAGCACAGCAGAGGGCCGACGTCTGAACCGACGTGTTGAAGTCAGCCTGATGCCTTGAGTTGCAGATCTTGTCAAAGTTCGTTTTCTGAAGCACTACGGCTAGTGATATTGCGCGACAATCATGATTAGACGACCGGCCAGGATAGTTGTCGCTGGACACACCGTAAAGTTTCTCGCGATCCTCATCGGTGACATCGGTGATGAACTGATCAGTCAACGCACCGAGCTCGCTGACATGATCATCGTTGTCATCACCGTTATAGTCGCGGGTTTCCGGAGTTTCATAGTACGACTCGTATGGGGCTATCTCGGGTGGAGCTTGGAGACAGGTTTTATCACCCGCAGGTATCGCATCACCATCCTCATCTACTACTTCAAAGCGACCGCTGATCAGCGTGACATCAATCGGAAAATTGGCCGGACTGGGCACATGGCTCTGGCTAGCGTAGATGCCCAGGGCATTGATGTAATCTGCCGCACGGCGTTCACTGGCAGCATGCTCGACTGAATGTAGGGGATCTGATCGAATCCTATAATCAGGTAAACAACCCCACCGCAGGCGGTACTCGTAATGTAAAGCGCGACCTGTTTTCGAAGAGACAAATTCCCGGTGTCCACTTTCTTGACAGCTCTGCGCAATACCACACGTAAATTGCGACATCAGTGATGACTGTAACGATAGCTGGAAACGGTTCGGGCAACATGGTTGAAACTTGGCTGATGCAGTAACGATCGGCGATACATACAGTAAATCAACGTTGCCACAATAATTGCGAGCTACAGTGTATGGGAAAGTACCTGTAGCTGTATTACTGATGAAGACGATGCATCTCGCTATCCTTGATGCGTTTTGTGGTTTGGCAGTCTGATCGCGATGCGTGATCTATGCTTCGTCTGCGCTTTGCTGCACAACGGTCAAGTTGCTTGCTGGGGCGCTAATGAGCGCGGACAGCTGGGCAATATCAATACGACGGAAGTGGATGCAGAGGGTCTACCGGTATCGACAACACCGGCACTGGTTCCAGATATCAACGGCAGCGGGTATCTAAGCGATGTAAGGCAGATTTCCGTCTCAATCACCAATGCCTGCGCGTTGTTGAAGGGTGGACGTGTGGCCTGCTGGGGCCAAAACTCGCAGGGGATGCTTGGCAGCGACGAAGCTAATGAAGTGTTCGTTACTGAATTTGCCTCGATACCGTTTTCATCAACCCCGTTACTGGTGAAGGATACATCCGGTTCGGGCGTACTGACTGAGCGTCAGCTAAAAATTTCAGATCTATTTTTCACTTATCATACCGGCTGAAATAGCACCACTATTTATCCACAGTACCGTGGGATAACTCTGTTAATTCAAATAGGAAGTGGTTGAACGCAAACAGTATTTAGACTTGGTTAATAAGTGTACAGTTCGTAGTCAAGAGAAGCTCGCTGAAGCAGGTGTACCAGGTGCTTCTCGAAATGCTGAACCAATCTGCCCGGCCCTTTTCAATGGACCGAATTGGACTGATCCTCACTGGATTCAAACCTGCTGATGATATTGGTTACAAAAGTCTCCGAGAAGCCAGCCAGAAAGCACCAGAAGATAAGCTTGGCGTAGTCTGTATAACTCTCTCCATAAACCGCGAACAGGCTGAGTAATCCTATTGCTTCGGACTCACCACCAGCATTTGTAAAGTTAGGAAACAGATCGCCATCAAGAAGCCCGGAAATAAAAAGAAAAAACAGCAGCGATGCCAGAATACCTCCGACCAGCGGTGACAGCAATACATATACCCATGACCTTGCAAGCAATATCAAATCCTCCTGAGCCAGTTTTTTTAGTCGCCGTTGGACAGAAATAAAGCCACCAATAGCGCCACAGAGCATGACCATCCAGTTAGTAGCGCCAACTTTAATCAAGCCATTCCAAGTCAGCAAACCACCGATCATGAACGCACCAACAAGCAAGGTTAAGGCGACAAACAAACGGTTACTGATAATGCGCACCATCTCCTGTCGATCACTAAGCTGCATTTTAGACGACCAAATGGCTTTACTGGATACTGGTGGCTTATCCTCTGTGAAATCCGAGTTTACTGAACCCACATTCTTCGATTGGTGCGTTGAAGCGGTATCCAACGAGTTCCGCGAAGCACTCCCGGCATCACTGCTGGTTTTGCCCGTCCGTTCCTTTACAACGTCTTCCATTCCCAGCTCTCCCATAAAACCGCGCTACCGGCTTGTTACTGACTGGATCGTCGGCAACCGTTGAGTGTATTCGACTCAGATTATAAAATTGTAGGAAACTAGTTGCGGGTACTTGCGCCTGAACTTTTGACTAAAAAATGGGGAGTTTTGGCTTGATTAACGTCTAATTGATAGTTTTCCAGCAAGTGGATGCCGCCGCCCTGATAGTTGGAGTAGTTTCTTTACAAAGCACCCTACTCCAGGAAAATACCCAACTTGTAGGAATGGACCAACCCCCAACGCACCCGCGCATTAACTGCATATTCCAGAGCAAAGTTGTCACTGATTCCAGGCGAAAACTGCCACTCATTCCAGAGTAATGCTGCCAGCCCATTTCTAG
>CAYGSW010000045.1:0-4018 GCA_964352535.1 uncultured Granulosicoccaceae bacterium
AGCTTATATACGTGTGCACACCCGGTAATCCCACAGGTGCAGTGAACTCTATCGAAGCGCTTAAACGCCTGATAGAAAAAGCCCACAAACACGACTTTATTATTGTCAGCGACGAATGCTACAGCGAAATCTATCGCGAGAACCAGGGCGCACCTGCCGGATTATTGCAGGCTGCGCATGCCATGGGCTTGAATGGCTTTGAGCGTTGCATCGCTTTTCACAGCCTGTCCAAACGCTCCAATCTGCCCGGGCTGCGCTCAGGCTTTGCAGCCGGGGACGCCAACATCATCAAGCAGTTTGTGCAGTACCGTACCTACCAGGGCTGCGCCATGTCAGGTGCGGTGCAAGAGGCCAGCATTGCAGCCTGGAATGATGAGGCGCATGTAAAATCAAACCGCGAAGCGTACGATCAAAAATACAAGGCTGTCATCGATATACTGTCACCGGTGCTGGATGTGAGCATACCGCCAGCCGGTTTCTATCTATGGCCTCAGCTGCCTGTTGATGATCAGATATTTACCCAGCGTCTTTTACAGGAATATAACGTGCGGGCAGTACCCGGCAGCTATCTGGCCCGCGCAAACAACGGCACGGCCAATCCGGGCAGCAACCGATTACGCCTTGCGCTCGTAGCACCACTGCAAGATTGCATAGTGGCGTCCAAGCGAATTGTTGAGTGTCTGCGCAGCAAAAGCTGAAAGCAACAACCCGTCCAACACTTTCAACCACATCACTACCACCGGCAAACTGCCAAAACCCACTTTTTGAGAAACGAACAATGAGCGAACTGGAAAGCATTATCAACGATGCATGGGAAAAGCGTGCTGACATCAGCCCGGCACAAGCGAGTGGTGAGGTCGGTCAGGCTGTCGAGCAAGCCATTGCATTGCTGGATTCTGGCAAGGCTCGTGTTGCAGAACCACAAGGTGTAGGCCAGTGGCAGGTTAACGAGTGGCTGAAGAAAGCTGTGCTGTTATCGTTTCGTCTCAGAGACAATGTGCCCATAGCGGCTGGTGGATTCACTCAGTTCTACGACAAAGTGCCCAGCAAATTCGGTGACATGACGAGTGAAGAATTCCAGGCATCCGGTGTGCGCGTTGTGCCACCTGCCATGGCTCGCAAAGGCAGCTTCATCGCAGCCAACACTGTGCTAATGCCATCATATGTCAATATCGGCGCCTACGTTGATTCGGGCACCATGGTTGATACCTGGGCAACGGTTGGCTCATGTGCCCAGATTGGGAAAAACGTACATCTGTCTGGCGGTGTTGGCATTGGTGGTGTACTTGAGCCCTTGCAGGCATCACCCACTATCATTGAAGACAACTGCTTCATTGGAGCACGCTCAGAAGTGGTAGAGGGTGTAATTGTCGAAGCAGGCTCCGTTGTCTCCATGGGCGTCTACATCGGTCAGAGCACACGTATCTATGATCGTGAACGCGATGAAGTCACCTATGGACGCATACCTGCAGGATCGGTTGTGGTGTCTGGCAACCTTCCATCCGAGAATGGGAAATACAGCTTGTATTGCGCGGTAATTGTAAAGCGCGTGGATGAGAAAACGCGCAGCAAAGTCGGTATTAACGAGCTGCTCCGTCTAGTTGATTAACACCTGCAACTAATGCTCGGTCAACATGATAATGCTGACCGAACAACAACGCCTTCAAGGATCTGCTATGCCTGCACTAACCGTTTATGGAATTCCGAATTGTGACACTGTGAAAAAGGCGCGAAAGTGGCTTGACGCTAACAACGTCAACTACGAATTTCATGATTACAAGAAAAAAGGTATCGACAGGAAAACCCTGAAAAGCTGGAGCAAGGTGTTAGGCTGGGACGCGTTGCTCAATCGTCGGGGCACAACCTGGCGAAAGCTGGATGACAGCGATAAAGCTGATATCAACGAAACGCGTGCCCTTGATCTGATGGTGGAACACACCAGCATGATCAAGCGCCCGGTTATCGACTACGGTGATGGGCTGTTGTTAGGGTTTGATGAACAGGCTTACCTTAACCATCTTGGTAGCTAGATCTTTGCAGCTGGACGGACCACTAGTAAATCTACACACTATGCTGAGCTCTAATTCTAGCGGACATCCATAAAACCACAGCGCTGCCTGTTACCAGCAACACAATGGCAGCATAAGACACAAAGTCCCACCCAACACCCATGTACACAACACCAGCAGCAATGGACGCAAATGATCCACAGGCAGCGAGTATTGTATCGTTGACACCTTGCACGGCACCTTTCTCATTCTCGGTGATGGACTGCTGCAGCAAGTGTGTACCTCCGATGTAGCCAAAGTTCCATCCAATACCCAGCAGAATCAATGAAACGTAGAAATAGTCAAGCGCCATGCCTGCAAGCGCCACGACAACGGCCATTGCCATCAGACCCAGCCCAATACCTATCACCGCCATAACACCCCAACGGCGAATCAAAGTACCGGTAAACAGGCCTGGCGCGAACATGGCAACCACATGCCAACGGATGACATTCGATGCGTCGGCTGAAAAGTACCCTTGGTCAATCATTGCCAGAGGTGTAGGCACCATCAGTATCACCATGACTGCTTGAGAGACGGCAGCCACAATGATGGCAACAACAACCCTGGGGCTTACCAGTATTTGACGAACACTGCGCGCCGTTACCGCGGACTGAACCACTTCATCACTTTTCTGGACATCGACCTTATCGTGCATGGCTAATACTGGCAGGCAACCTGACAAGCCCAAGACGGCAATAGCCAAGTAGGCACCGGCATACTCAATGCCTGTTAACGCATCTTTGCTGACATTAAACAACGACGGCCCAAGCAAAGCGGCAACGAGGCCCGATGCCAGTAACAGCGACAAGGCATTCGCCTTGAACTCACCGGATACACTCTCACTGGCAGCGAAGCGAATAAAGTTAACGCCGATGAGCGCAGCACCGAGTATAAAGTGTGCAACACACAGCAAGACAAAGTTCTCATGTCCCATGGCAAGTGCCCCCAGCACACCACCGGAACAGGTTAGAAGACCGACGCACACAAAACCGAGCTTGCGTCCAATAGAGGCCATCAACAAAGACAACGGTGAGGCGGCAACTATGCCAGCAAGCATCTGCACAGACATCACAGACGTTGCCAGCGAGGGCACAGGCGCTAGCGATGCACCCGCCAACCCACCGAGAACAATCAGCATGGGCATGGACATGCCAAGCACAATATTGGTGAGCACTAAGAGACCGAAGTTTCTCGTCAACATATCGAGATGTAGCAAACCATTGCCGGGGGTCTACCCGATGAAGCCATAGCTTACCTGTTTACTGCATGTCTTTTTTGACATATGATCATCAAATATGGACAAATCCCCTCGACAACTTGATGTATTGCTCTACGACGGCTTCAACCTGCTAGATGTGGCTGGACCGGTACAGGCATTTAGTGAAGCACGAAAACCAGATAGAGCGACGCTCTACACCTTGCGATATGTCAGCGTCTCAGGTGGCAGTGTTGCAGCGAGTTGCGGATTATCCGTCATCAGTGAAAAACGAAGCGTCCGATCACGACGCGTTGCTGATTTGCTGATACCCGGTGGCGATGGTGTTGATATCGCACTCAACGATTCACAAATCCTGAAGTGCATTCGTCAGTACGCAAGGTCTGCCTCTGAAAACAGGATTATCTCGGTATGCTCGGGAGCGCTACTGTTAGCTGCAACGGGTCTGCTGAATGGCCGTATGGCCACCACCCATTGGAGCCGCGAACACCAGGTTCTTGAACAATTTAGTGAAACTAATTGGCAGATCGACCGAATCTATTGCCATGATAATCGCTTGTATACGTCAGCCGGTGTGACAACAGGGATTGATCTGGCTCTCTCCATCATCCAGGAGGATCACGGTGGTGCAACTGCTCTGGAAGTTGCGCGAGAACTTGTGATATCCATGCGTCGAAGCGGTGGACAACAACAATTCAATGATCTGCTGGCAGGTCAGTTCAGCAATGATTCCGTAGTTGCCAGGATAATG
>CAYGSW010000045.1:4028-5193 GCA_964352535.1 uncultured Granulosicoccaceae bacterium
GGATAATGAGATTGTTAAACGAGACACCTACGAAAAACTGGTCCCTTGAGAGCATGGCAGCGCAAGTGGATGTCACCCCTCGCACCTTGAGTAGGCGCTTTCAGGCTAGCACTGGAATGACACCTGCCAAGATACTGGAGAAAACCCGCGTACGCATAGCCAGCGATTTAATCAGTGAAGGTATGCCGCCTGCCAAGGTAGCAGGGCGCAGTGGGTTTGTACACGAGCAGACCATGCAGCGAAGCTTCAAGCGAGTGTTAGGGATAACCGTTGGTGAATATGCCAAAAACTTTGCCCTGGATTAACCTCAATGAGACAAAAAATCGCGAGTCGGAAACGTGATAGAACGGTGATAGCAGTCGCGCACGGCATTTTTTCGAACTAAGGTTTGCTCATTCCAGATAAAACCCGTCTGCGGCCATCAGCGATACATCGTTAGCGTATCCAAGATCTTGGAACTGGCAATCGTTCTCAAGCTTGAGCTCTTTTTCAAGTGCTGACGAGAAACGCTGAGCCATTGAGCACAAAAACCAACGCAACGGCTGCGGCAGAACTGGAAATTTACCCATCAGCGGTAACTCATTGACGAGAATGTGCGTTGCCTTGAAACGACTTCTTAGAACCGAACGCAATTGGCGCTGATCTTCCAGCCAGGTGCGCAAACCCATTAAAGACAAGACGTCGTTTACACCAAGACAGGTGACTACAACATCGTAGTGTGTAGCAGGCTCTTTTTGCCAAATGGCGCAAAGTGGACGCTGTGGTAGCGCCTGTCTTTGCCGTTAGCTTCCATTCTACCCGAGCGTGCCGTGAGATCCTTTCAACCAGACCTCCAACCAATGCCTCTCGCTGAGTAGTTGCACCAACGCCTGCAGCAGACGAGTCACCCAGTACCAACAAACGAATCAATGGTCCCTGCCCTTCGACACCCTCACGAGGACCGTTCGCCCCTGGTAACGATACCGTGTTGCGCCGAAGGCGCTTGCCTTGCAAGTACAACACAGGGGCAAGCAATGGAGTGGCTGCAATGTATCCCATGGGAATAGGTGGCGAGTCATAAGATGTCGGCGTTTGATTATTCATCAGATTGGCCAATCAATCCAGTGAACAATTACTATTGTGGTCTGCTTACTTGATTTGCTTACTTGATTTGCTTACTTGATTT
>CAYGSW010000045.1:5293-22072 GCA_964352535.1 uncultured Granulosicoccaceae bacterium
ACTTGATTTGCTTACTTGATTTTCTCACTTGTCTTTCTCATGTAACCTGCTCATTCGGTTTGCGTACTTATCCTGCTCACTTGGTTTCAACGCCGCTGTAGGTTACATTGACTCAACCCTCTTCGGAGGCAGCCCAACTACCCCAGAAGTGGAGCAATGCCAGAAATGGACAACTTCGATAGCTACGACGCAACAGCACTGGCCGAACTTGTAGCCTCTGGTGACATCAGCGCCCACGAGCTTCTGGATGCATCACTGTCCTTGGCTGAGCGTCGAAATCCTGCACTGAATGCACTCGTACATGTGAATGCTGAGCTTGCCCACCAGTGTATCGACAAGGGACTTCCCGACGGACCACTGAAGGGCGTGCCATTCCTGTTGAAAGATCTGGGCACCGAAGCCGTCGACTGGCCGTCTCACAACGGATCACGCCTACTCTTCAACACACGGTATTCGCGCAACTCCACATTGGTTGACAGACTGAATGCATCAGGCCTGGTCACTTTTGGTCGCACCACATCACCAGAAGGCGGCATAGGCTCGGCAACCGAGAGTCGTGTATACGACGGCCCCACTCGCAACCCGTGGGACACCCGGCGAACACCTGGCGGGTCGTCGGGAGGCGCGGGAGCTGCTGTGGCCGCAGGTGTCCTGCCAGCTGCTCATGGGTCCGATGGTGGCGGTTCCGTGCGCATACCGGCTGCTTCATGTGGGCTGGTTGGATTCAAGCCAACACGTGCGCGCTTACCGACAGGGCCTTTTTCTGGCGAAGGATGGGCAGGCATGGCTATTGATGGCTTCCTTACCAGAAGCGTTCGCGATACAGCTCAATTGCTCGACGCCGTCGCTGGAGCAGACGAAGGTGCGCCATATCATGCTCCTCCCATGGCTGGATCATTTTTGTCAGCGTTACGCACCACACCCGCCCGATTACGCATCGGCCTTGTCGACACGGACTTTTCAGGCAATGCCATAGATCCTGCCGTTCGCCAGGCCGTCATGCAAACAGGAACGCTGCTTGAAAGCCTGGGACACCACGTTGAACCGATGCAGCCCAGCGTAAACATCGATGCAATGATGCAAGCATGGACCTCGATAGTCGCCTGCGGTACCGCACTATGGATAGATCGAGCCATTGCTCAATCAGGTCGCGCCTTGCAAGAGGATGATATCGAACCAGTTTGCCGTTCTGCACATCACTATGCTCGCAGTCTGTCGGGTAGCGATTATCTGGCAGCTGTTCAACAGATTCATGCGTTTGGTCGTGAAATGGCGGAGCTCTTTTGCCCTTCTGACACAGACACAGGTGTGGATGTCATCCTGTCAGCCACACTGGCTGAACCACCCGCGCTCATCGGGCGTTTTGATCATAGCCGTGAGGACTATTTGGACTATCGGCTTGGCCCGGATGGTGTTTTTGCCTATTCCCCGTTTACCGCCATTTTCAACGCATCTGGCCAACCTGCTGTATCGCTACCTCTGGGATGGACAGATAGCGGGCTGCCCATTGGTGTTCACTTGGCCTGTGCGTTCGGGAAAGATGAGCAGCTAATGTCGCTCAGTGCTGAACTGGAACAGGCATGCCCGTGGTCAGATCGTCGACCAGCCATGGCACAACAACAACAACGCTAGTGGGCTTAAACAGGTTCACTCACTTGTTCGGTAGCACTTTCAGCTGATGACGCTTGCTCCACTGGCAGACGTTGCTGCTTGGAGGTTTTTCCAATTCCCGGATTGAACGAATTGGTAGGGTCCAGCGATTCATAAAAATTGGCAAGATCGGGTTTCGCCTCGTACAGATGCCCCACATTGTGCTCAGCCGGATACTCAGCTCCTCTATCACTGAGAATTTTCAGCATGGCAGCTTTTAGCGCTGGCATGTTAGTCCCTTTCCTGACAACGTAATCCTGATGGAAAACATGGCAGAAGAAATGACCATAATACAAGCTTGAAACCAGTTGACTGGTTATACTTTGTGGCAGATGTTCAAACCATTGTTCATCGTTACGACGCAAGGCGACATCAAGTGCAATGATGCCTTCTACCTTGCTTTCATTGAGCACCTCGAACCGCACAGCAGCACCTGCAGCTGCAAATCGATGCAACATGGCCTTGCCTGCTTCCTTGTCATCACACAAGAACCACCCCCGCTCGCCGACTGTATCGGCAAGAATACTCTCAGTTTCCCGAGTCACCGAACCATCCACCTTGAGTATCAGATGGTGCTCAAACGTATCACGAAAATTCAGCATGCGTTTAGGCAAAAGTTCCGGGCATATCCGGCTTACCCCTTGCATCACACGGTCAACAAGGTTGTCAGGTGTAAATTTCCAGCGCGAGAATGTCGCATCAAGCCGGCCCTTCCAGTCGAAAAAAAGAGGTAGAAACCGAGTGCCCAGCATACTTATCATAAGCACGGTGTCCTTACCGTATCGATGAGAGACATCAAACATCTCGCGATGCAGGTATTCCCCGCTAATGGGCAGGACATCAAGCTCTTTGAGCATGCGTCTTCTCAGCTGAGTCAGCTGCGCTGTGTCGTTAGTACCAATGTAGTAAACACGGGTTTCAGGCTCTACGGGAAACGTATCCAGACGGACCGCGAATACGGCCAGTTTGCCGGCACATCCCGATGCCTCGTGCAAACGCTCCTTGTCAGCGTTATAACGGGCAGGCGTGGGTGAATTGATATCGCGTACCTTCTCGCTATATCCGCTATCAGACGCCTTGCCTGCATCATCGCGAATATCAGCGTCGGAAAAATCACCAGCATCAAGGCGGGTTAACATCTCTTCAGGCGTATCACCCAGATCAATCCCCAGATGATTCACCAGCACCAGTGAACCATCAGCCTTGCGCTGTGCATAAAGTGACAATTCAGTGTACACAGGCCCACGTTGAATCAACGCCCCTCCACTGTTATTGCAGACACCCCCCATGATGGACGCGCCAATACAGGATGAACCGATGACAGAGTGCGGCTGCCGCTGCAATGGCTTGAGCGCTGCCTCCAGCTTGTAGAGCGTACCGCCTGGCAAACTGATCACTTGATGGCCCTCTCTCACCAGATGGAACCGATCAAGCTTCAGGGTGTTAATGACAACGACAGGACGGTCATAAGTGCCGCTGGGTGCGGACCCCTCTGTCAGGCCGGTGTTAGCCGCCTGCATGATGACAATACGATTATGTTCAACACACGCTTCCAGTACTTGCCAGAGACTGAGTAGTGAGCGTGGCCGAACCACCGCCTCGGCCTCCCCACCACCTGATCGCCAGCCATTGCGGTAGCGCTCCGTCTGACTATCTTCAGTAAGAACATCACTTGAGCCTACGATGTCGGTCAATGATTGAATGAATTCGTTGTTCTGCATCACTTTTCTACCCGTAGGTAAATGGTCTTGCCTATGGACTGCCACAGTAGCCTCTGAAGCCAATCTGCGTATTGACAATTGTCAATGTGCAAACTTGCCCGTGATTGAGAATTATCAATACACGAACTGTGAACAGGGAGTTAACTGATTCCACCACACGGGTGCCTGGGAACAATAAAAACACGCCCTACCCGCAATCCTGACCTGTTCCAACGCACGTTCACCGAGGAAAGATCTACCCATGTCGAACAACATACTGGCGCTTCTTGCGGTCACCCCCATTCTGCTGGCAGGCGTTCTGCTTGTCGGCTTGCGACAACCTGCACGGGTGGCTATGCCCATTGTTTTTGGTGTTGCGGCACTGATAGGCCTGTTTGGCTGGCAGATGAGCACCGCGCGTGTAATTGCGTCAACGCTTCAAGGGTTGATACTCACCGTTGCCATTCTGTGGATCATCTTTGGCGCCATCTTGCTGCTCAATGTTCTCAAGCGCTCAGGAGGTATCGTTGCCATACGCAACGGGTTCTCCGGAGTCAGCGCTGATCGGCGCATTCAGTCCATCATCGTTGCCTGGTTGTTCGGTTGCTTTATTGAAGGCGCGTCAGGCTTCGGAACACCTGCAGCTGTAGCCGCACCACTAATGGTCGCGCTGGGATTTCCAGCGCTTGCTGCAGTCGTTGTCGGCATGATGATCCAGTCAACGCCAGTCTCGTTCGGCGCAGTCGGAACACCACTGGTTGTCGGTGTCACCGGTGGTCTGAACCGCGACGGGATCACGGCAAGTCTGGAGGCTGCCGGGGGTAGCTGGCCAGTCTATTTCCAGGAAGTGGTGTCAGAGGTGGCAATTGTTCACGGTCTGATCGGCTTGTTCATGCCGCTGATGCTGGTAGCTATCATGGTGCGCTTTTTCGGCGAAAGAAAACGCTTTACCGACGTATTGCCCGTTGTGCCATTTGCGCTTTTTGCCGGTGCCTCATTCGTCATTCCTTATGTTGCAGCTGGGGTTTATCTGGGTCCTGAGTTCCCTTCCATGATTGGCGCAATGATTGGCCTTGGCATCGTTGTTCCTGCAGCCCGTCGTGGCTTTCTGATACCGGCAGAATCCTGGGATTTTCCCAAAAAAGACAAATGGCCATCCGGCTGGTTGGGCTCTTTCAACATTGAACTGGATGAACGCACCGACAGACAACCCATGTCCACGTTCATGGGATGGCTTCCGTACATACTGCTTGCCATCTTTCTGGTCATGTCACGCACCATTGCGCCACTGAAATCCTGGCTCACCAGCATCAGTCTGACGTGGGCCGATATTCTGGGAGAAACCGGCATCTCCGGTAGCGTTCAGCCTTTGTATCTGCCCGGTGGCATCCTGCTGCTGGTGGTCATTGTCTCCATCGTGCTACATCACGTAAGACTGTCAGACGTTACAGCGGCTGTCGGCGAATCAAGCCGCACCCTGTTAGGCGCAGGCTTTGTACTGATATTCACCATTCCAATGGTGCGAATACTCATCAATTCTGGTGTGAATGCGGTTGACAATGTATCGATGCCCATTGCCATGGCGCAGTTTGTGGCCGACAACGTCGGCGGTGTCTATCCACTGTTTGCACCGGCCATCGGTGGTCTGGGCGCCTTCATCGCAGGCTCCAATACCGTGTCGAACCTGATGCTGTCAGATTTTCAGTTCAACGTGGCTAATGCACTGGGGCTATCCACAACCATGATGGTTGCATTACAAGCTGTCGGTGCGGCAGCAGGCAATATGATTGCCATTCACAATGTGGTGGCGGCTTCGGCAACCGTTGGCTTGTTGGGGCGCGAAGGTGAAACACTACGCAAAACCATATTACCGACACTCTATTATTTTCTGTTTGCGGGTGTCATCGGCTTGATAGCTTTCTACACCTTGGGTGTAAGCGATACACTCCTTGAGATTGGATCATAAAATAACTCAGGGGACTCACTATGTCTGCCGTAAATCTATCTGAAAAACTATCGCTGTTTACTGAACATTGGTCGCCAAAGGTCGTCTCCAGCTTCAACGGCCATGACGTTATGGTGGTCAAGGCACAAGGGGAGTTCAACTGGCATTCACACCCAGACACAGACGACTTCTTTCTCGTGCTCAAAGGCAGGCTTACGATCAAACTCAGGGATGGAGACATACTCCTGAACGAGGGAGAGATGTATGTCGTGCCCAAAGGCGTTGAGCATTGTCCGGTGGCGGACGAGGAAGTTCATTTACTGCTTATCGAGCCAACAGGCACCCCTAACACAGGGGACGCAGAGACCGCGGCCAGTAGAGTAGAATTGTAAGGCGGAGCCATTTGCCCCCTAAGAGGCTGTCCGAGAATAACGATCGAGGCCGAAGACGGCCCCGCGAAAGTGTGAGAGTTAGATTTTCGTGTCAATTGAGGTGAATAGTTGTTATGTTCGCCGAGATTTACGTAGAAATCTGGCTGGAGGCAGCCCCGCCAAAATATCGCGTCGTCGGGGGGCCGCCTTCGGTACGATCATCTTATTCTCGGACAGCCGGGGCCGCCACCGGTCTTTCGTTGCTGCTATAGAAGCAGCGTAACGGTTCCAGGCCTGATGTTTGGCTTATGGATATCGAATAAGTCAACAGATGGTTGAGCGCCCACGGTGCTCGATGTAGTGAACTCAAATTCACTCAGATATTCGAGAATGGCTTTAAATCCCTGTCCAGTTGTATCTTCCCGGCAACTACCGATTGCACATTCGTTATCTGTAATCCTATGGCAACCGATGCCTTGCTGTGCGGTTGTGGCGGTGATGTATCTCTCACGCGTTTAATCCTTTCAGTATTCAGGCGCGCAAGGCATGGCCTGTCATTAATCTGTTTTTCGATTTTTGGATTCACTCGGACGATAATCGCCGTCGATCCGACGAGACAGGGTCACGTCCTGGCTTTCACGTCTTCATGAAAGCAATCACAGACTTTGCCTGTGTGCCCACAGCTTGCCCTGATGATATCGATCCTATTAACGTATGAAACCCCACCGATATTTATGTCCACATTTTTCACTCTGATACGCCAGTTGAACGCGCTGTTGGCTATTAACCCTATCCAGATAGTGAGCCCATCATGATCCAGGAAAGTGCCTTTACGATGTGTAAGTGAGAGGAGTCACCAGCGCCGTTCACTCCCCTTCTTTGGAGTGCGAAATCGCCATAATCAGAATTGATGTGGAACACTGTGAATAAGGCACTGTAGTGGAGATTCGGCGCATGGACGGCGTAATGATTCAACTGTTAGCAACCGTGACTAATATCCCTTTTGTGGATAAGCAACGCACCCGTGCCAGCACTGTATCACCAGCAATCGTACTGACCACCTGTGCCAGAGACTGATTTAACGCTCAAATTGGTTAGCGTGTAATTCTTGCATTCTGAATCATTTAGCTGTGACCCTGTGGCTGTAGCGGTAATAGAAAAAGCAGACGCCGTTGCGCTATCTATTGACAGAGTATAATGCCCTTCTGGTGAGCTGGAGGAAGACAGCACATCAGTTGTGGGATCGTTGGCTGCTATGGTTGCACCGGCATAACTATTCAATAAGCTGTACCGCTGTTCCAAGCGCAGAGCCAAATCCAACAACGCGTTAGTCGCATCTGAACGACGTGCCTGGACCATGTATTGATTGTAGGAAGGTACTGCAATGCCCATCAGAATGCCCAAAATGGCTATGGCAATCAATAATTCGATAAGAGAGAAACCTCGATTCTTTACAACGTGGGTTTTCAGTTTCATAGCGCTTGACCAGCTCGACATTAAGGTATACACGTGGTAATTTCCGTACCTGTATCATCTAGAGGGACGTTGTTGGTACTGAGTTCAGATACGCGGATCCTACCGTTGACATCGATAGCTAGCATCCGGGCCTGATTTAGCAACCCGTTGCTGCACAACACGAACGTACCGGACGCTTGCGTATCGCCAGTAGGGTGGTAAGTCACGTGATTGCCAGAAACACCACTGCTACGTAACGTATAGTTCACAGGAATGGGCTGTATAACTTGCAGTACCGTTTCATCGGCGTCCACCACCGCAGGATTATCTCTGTCGGTATTAACGAATACAACCCAGCCAGACTCCCAATTGTTATCGGCGTCACACGCGATAATGTTGGCATCCGCTGTACTCCTTTTACATACTGTAACGGCCTTGCCTCGCGCAACGGCTTCATTTCGAGCCAGTCGGTGAGCAGCGCTATAATTGTTGATTACCGAGGTTAACTTATTCTGTCTGTGAAGCTCACCCATACTTGGAACTGCAATCGCAGCCAGTATCGACACCATGGCGATAATGATAAGCAGCTCAACTAGCGTGAAGCCATGAGCGCGATGTGCACCCATCATCAGTTTACTGATTGCACTTGGCGCCAAGACAACATTTCTAAGTCTCCTCCAGAAGTCGAGCTGTTATCAACATGAAACTTTGCTAAACCACTCATTGCGATTTCGTCTCCAATGGCGATTCCGTAGAAATCACTCCCACCGCTGATGTTGATCTTGGCATCGGGTGCATAGAGCGACGCATAAGCACCTGATCCTCCACTGACGGTTAAACTCGTATGACTGGAATAGATCTTCAAATCGTTTGGATTCATGCCGGTATTCATGATTCCACCACCACTTAGATTGGATGCTCCAGTAAGATAGATTTCGACTGGTCCGACCGGTACATTAAGAGTACTGGTCCCTGACAGGGTTATTTTGTCAAAACAGTACACACCGGGTGAAAAGGTAATGGAGTTTGAACCGGAAACGTTGATATCACCACCGGTTGTACCATTATATGAGAATACACCGCTCAGCCCTGTTGTATCCGAATAGCCTGGACCACAAGGTGCAACAGAGTCGAATGTTATTGCTGGTGCTCCCGTCACACTGTTACCGGTAATTGTTCCAATCCCTGTCCCCGTTATTGTTCCACCTGAAATCGCATCTCCTGCAATTATTACGCCTGAGCTAGCCAAATTGATATTGACATTACTCCCCACAACGGCATTGCTGCCCACTGTCTGAGCATAGGTACCTTGAGCAGAATTGTAACTGTCGATCCTAGCGTCTCCTGACATAATCAGTTTGGTTTTAGCAAAAAGCCCATATCCAGTGGACTTCGTGAGCCTAGCCTCGATAATACTCTCTGCAGTCGCTATTCGTCCATGCGATCGAAGTCGAACGACATTATCGGCATCAACTGCAACATTTGAAGGTACCTCGTCGTTGTTGTCTATCAGGCGAACGTAGTAGCCATCGCTACTGTTGAGCCCACCAAAGTTGACATGGCGAAAGGTAATGCCGGCACCATCCAGCTCAACAGCGTTCCCAAGCGTTGCAAGATCCCCACCCGTACCGTCATTATCCAATAGCGTGTTGAAACTATCGTCACTTTCTCGCAGTATCTGGTAGGCGTGGCTAATGCCCGCTTCAGCCAGTGCAAAAGCTTGTACGCCAAGCTCATTGTTATGAGCAATTTTTAGATCTGTTCGCGCGGTTGTGGATTGGCTTTGAACAAGGATAGAAGAAACTAATACAAGCATCAAAACAAACACCAGCGCATACCCGGATTGCGATTGTTGGTGTATTGATGTTGCACTCTGCATATGTCTTGAAAACCCAGCTTGATTCGCTCGAATAGCACTCTTTTCTTTTGTTTTCAATCGGCTTTTGCGTCCTTAGTTCTTCAAGCTCATGGCTATTTTCGTACTCGTCGTAGGGAACATGCCGGTGATAGGGTTGCGCCGCTGTGATAACGCTGTAAGGGTGATGCTATAGCGCTCTCCAGGGATTTCTGTGGCAACCTGCAGATCCGAGATTTCATTGACGACTACCCGGTATCCATTTCCATCATGCAGATCTCTCTGTAAGGTCAGGGTTTGTGTATCCACCGTGTAACTCACTACATCGACACGGCAGATTGGTGTTCCTGCAGGGTAGGGTTTGGCTAGAGTCTGTGTGCCGCTAGTCACAGGATCCGAATCGATCGTTAATTGATCGGTACCGACAAAGACGACCTGTGCATGGACAGCGTCATCAATCATCAGGGTGCGCTTGGATGCCGTATTAAAACCGCTGGTACTGTTCACCGGCAGAATCGCAGTGTCGGCGACCGTTGCAGTAGAAATTGAGGTGATCTCTGAGAGTGTACAGCCAATCAACGTTACCGTATCCGGATCGGAACCTGCGCCCTCTGTAATCACTACCGAACCACCAGTGTAGCCAGCTAGCCAGGGGATCCAGTTCGCTTGATTTGTTTTTGGCAAACCGTAGCCAGCATTTCTTATGCTAGTGACAATGCGTTGATTGGCAATACGTAGATTCGCCGTCAGATTCGAGCTAATGTCTTCAGCCTCTGCCGTGCGTTTAATCGTCAGAAAGAATGCCAAAACGCCCGATGAGACGATGGCAAAGATCAACATGGCGATCAAAATCTCGACTAGCGTAAACCCTTCTTCTTGATGCCGGGATATCATAACGACACAATGGTATTGACACTTACCGATCTAGCGGTGCCTTTCTCCGTCCAGGAACAGGTTATCTGAACCGTTTTGGTGTTGGTCATCGGCGTGTTATCCGACACCACCCATGATCGCAGAAAAAACGAATCGCTTTGATTTTCGAGACCAGCACTGTTCAAAGGGGGGTCACTTCCGCTGATAACAGAGGCAAAGCTACTACTACGAATTTCCTCCAGTTTGTCCAGTACCAGATTGGTCGCTGCATTCTTACGAGTAGCGATACGTTCAGTATCGAGCGTGGTGGTCATTAATCCAAGGTAGCTAACTAAGGCGATAGCCAGAATCGCAAGGGCTATTATGGCTTCCAGCAACGAGAAACCGGAGGAACTTGATGACAGCCGATTTCTACATCGTATCTGACTGGCGTCAATTGAACCCATCATAGTTTCAGGAGTTTCCCAGTTTTCAGTTTCTACAGTTAAAGAATGACAGCATATTTGCGTCTGCTAGGGATAGCGACTGCCTGCCTATTAGTCTCTAAATTAATAGGTCAATTATGTGAGCCGAACCTCAAATGGGGATCTTTCAGCACACCAATTCAGTTCAATTAAGAACAGAACAGCCAGCTCTTTTCTTCCGTGCGCGTAACTTCGCTTTACATAAATCAGGGTATTTGGCCTTCGCAGGCAGCCGATAAAGCATAATTGAAACTGTCTGTCTACTTTTTACGCGTATTGTGAACAGACCCCTAGACGAGAGGGATAACGCGAGTTAACAGCAACTGACCGGCGGTTTCGGACACTCTCCAGCTATTCGCTATAATCCCATGCACCTGGCGTTCTCGGCCAGTCGCGAACAATCATGACTTTTCGATATCATGTAAGTTCTCCCACCTGTGATCAATAATTTGGGATTTTGGCATTTGTGTGATACACCGTGACCGTCAGCATTGAGCACTTTGCAGCCGGTAGCAGTATCGGGATGTTTACCCGAATAAGGTGGCTGACGTGGAAACTCAAACCGAGCTCCCATAACCTCCGGCCTGTGAGTTGTGGCAGAACGACGTCATCATGCCTCGGATGCGCAAACTGATCAAGACAATGCGGTATATATGGCGTCGCTCTGAGTCACGTGCTCAGGCATTGACGCCAACGAACTCTCCAAACTTAATGTTCGGGCGGGTAGCATCGCAGCACCCCGAGTTCTCCGCAGCGCTCCTGCTTCTGCTAAAGCCGCTGTATTAACTTGTATCGTTACCGCCGAAACATCAAACAGCATTCGCGCAGGCTCTGTAACTTGATCACATCGTACTGTCGCAGGATAGACATGATACGCACCTGACGTTGCTGGCGAATCATGAATGCAAGCTCATCCCTATAGTATCTGAAGGTGCAGCCTAACAATCACCACAGTATCAGTGCTGACGTATTGTAAATTCAGATTCGTAAGATTAGTTAGCACCGAAATTTCCCGGACCATTCTTGACGGATACATCGTTGCCCACTGGCCGCTCATGATGCCGCCACTTGCCAGTGTGGTCCTCACCTCGACAGATAATGGCTTCAACGCCACTTGCCCAGCGCTCATCGGTGAAACCTACATCCGTTGGGCAGAATCGCAAGGTTAATCCACAGCGCCTGCGAGTGGAATCGTTAGGACGAGAACCATGTGCCAGCATATCAGCATGCAATGACACCTGACCCGCGTTCAGCGCATTGTAAACAGGGTCACCCAGATCTGACAGACCAACGATCTCTCGGTCCAGTACGGTTGCCACATCACCCTTGGGTTTACGCCAGGCCAGCACTCCACGATTGTGTGTGCCGGGCAAGAATTGCATGGCTGAATTTTCTTCGTCTGCATCATCAATGGCAAGCCAGACAGTCACTGTGCGCGCGGGTGCAAGGTGCCAATAAACAGCATCCTGATGCCAGGGCACAGCCTTGCGATCCAGGGGCAGTTTGCAGAAAAAATGGGAAGCCCAGCAGACGATATCGGGTCCGATAACGTCCTCTACCAAATCGAGTATGCGAGGCTCCGTACAGATATCCCATATACCTTCACAACGCGCCTGATAACAATCAATCGAATACGCATCACGCCCTTCAAGCTGGGCTAACAAGCTGTCGAAGTACTGTCGATTGGCATCGACCTCATCAGCGTTGTAAACAGAAAACGGCGCCATATACCCAAGACTGTTGTACTGCTGAATGTGCGCAGCGCTCAGTGTCTTTGGAGTTGGATTGGAAATTGGCTGAAACGATAAGTGCTCATGCTCTGGCAACATTGCATTCTCCCGCAGAACCGCTGACTGTGTGTATGGACGGTGTTCAGGTATACCAATGATTGCCGCAGACTGCCAGCATTTCGTGGACTATTGCAAGCAGGTGTGCCAATAAATTTCAAAAACGATCACGGCATGAACAGCGGGAGTGAGTGAACTAAAGCTCTCGCAAGAGCATCGTTCCTGCAGCTCCTGCCATCGCCACTGCGGCCCCACGGTGTAGTTTTTTTTGCGCCCTTGAGCCTGATAGCAACTCACGCACCGCCACAGCCCCCAACACGAACAAGCCACCGACCACCAGCAGCACCATCACAGTGAGAGGCACCAGCGCGCCTGCCCAGGCACTGATGGTGATAGCGTCAAGATCAAGTACCAGCGGCAACAGTGCCAGATAAAATGCAATTGTCTTGGGGTTTCCCAATGTAATTGCCAGACCAGACACTGCCGCAGCACGCAACTGCTTACGCCCTGAGCTCCCGCTTGCCATCTCATAACGTTCAGCATGCCAGAACTGCCAGGCCAGATACAGCAAATACACGATGGCTGCCCAACGAATAAACACAAACAGCGCATTGAAATGCTGGGCAATGATCGCCAGGCCAAACACGGCAAAAGACAGATAAATCAGGTCTCCAATTATCAGACCTCCCAGCATTGCAAAACCTGCACGGGCGCCGCTTGCAACGCTACGTGCCACCAGCGCCGTGATGCCAGGACCCGGAATAGCGGCCGCAATTCCCAAAGCAATGGTGTAGGCAATCATGTCTGCGATGCTGATCATTGTAATTATTCCATGTATGTAGAAAAGATTGCACAGGCAAATGCCTCACGGGCCAGGAACTCTGCCTCATGGCGCTTGAGATCTTTAGTGTTCTGCTCAAATGTCAGTGAAGCTGATGGCCAGGTGTCGTTTTCCCTGAAAACGTTAGTCAGTCGCTCACTAATCGACATTACAGCCTCTTAATCCTGCTCGACAAACTCAGGCACAAGCACTTCAAACTGAAACTGATGAGTCCGCAGATGAGTGGGAACTACCGAATCATGTGGAAGCAGCACTTTGGTCATATGACGTTAATCCTACAGAGAGACTGTGTCAGTAGTGACTATCACGTCAAGTACGAATGCCATATATCAAACATCAGGTAGAGAGCGAACTCGCCGTGGCAATCACTATGTTGTCTGGTATTCAGCCAGCAAGTCAGTTACGAGTATTCCGTTTATTTTCATGCCATGCAGATTCGCATCCGATATCTCGACATTGGTCAGATCGACATTGCTGAATGTCGTTTCAGTCAGATTAACGTCATTGAATTGAGCTTTGCGCATTTGGACTCTGCTTATACCGACGTCATCCATATTGATAAGGTTGAATTTGGCGGCAGTCAGATTAGTATTGTTGAACGAAGACCCACCCATATTCACGTCGTCAAAGTCAAAACCGTGCATATTGCAATCACTGAATTTTACATTGCTCAATACTGCAAAGAAAAATGAATCAGTTAAATCCACACCGTTGAATTTTGAATTCACCATACTGGCCCTGTCGAAGGTGGAATCGTTTAAAGCAGGACCGTCGAACGGATTGTTGCCAGACATAGTAATCTTCGAGATTTTGTAGATGCGTATGTCAGTTTACATCTGCTTTCTCTTTGACGTCTATTACGTCGCTATACGGTACAAACGCCAATCCCAATCGTTGTTAAAACGCGTCAACCGGACTACTAGAGCCTCAAAATCTGGTACTCCTGTCGCAAAGAGTGCAATATCCAAGCTGCTGAGTGGCTGGCTTCTTGAATTACACGAGCAGGCAGAGCCTGGGCGGACAGGATTGCCAGGCTGGATCCTACCGCCTCTCGTTGAATACTATTTTTTTCGAGAGATTAGTTATATCTGTAATTTCTGTTTAGAATCCTTGGCTCGGCCTGCTAGCCATAGATGACCGTCTGGCCTTGCGCCTGTATTGCCACATTACATTGAGAACCGAGTTACCCCATGAGTAAAACCGTCGTCAATTCCTGGAACGAGTTCGATCCGCTGAAGCATGTAATCGTTGGTCGGGCTGACCACACGTGCATCCCACCAAGCGAACCTGCAACCGAGGCAAAAGTACCTGAAGACAGTGACATGCGTGGCATGTGGGGCCCACGTCCGCTGGAAACGGTGGAGAAGGCCAATGCCCAGCTTGATCATTTTGCCAACACATTGGTAGAGCTTGGCATCAAGGTGGATCGCCCAACACCGATTCAATGGAATCAGGCCGTCAATACCCCCGATTTTTCCACAGGCAGTCAGTTTGGATGTATGCCTCCTCGAGATGTTCTGTTAACCATTGGTAGCGAGATTCTGTCGGCGCCAATGTCATTCCGTTGCCGCTACTTTGAATATCTGGCCTACCATGATCTGATGCAGCGCTATTTTGACGAGGACCCAAATTTTCGTTGGGAACAGGCGCCACGCCCACGCTTGAACGAGCTGTCCTTCCAACCCGGCTACTTCGATGAAATCACCATCGATGAAAGACTGGAGCGTACTGCAGCTCTGGACTTTGTCACCACCGAACACGAGCCGCTATTCGATGCAGCTGATGTGTGCCGTTTGGGTAAGGACCTGTTCGTTCAGCATGGACTGACCACAAATCGACGAGGCATGGAATGGTTGCAACGTCATTTTCCGGATCACCGTGTGCATGCCGTTAACTTCCCGGGCGACCCTTACCCGATTCACATCGACGCCACATTTGTACCGCTACGCCCAGGCTTGATCATCAACAACCCCAATCGCCGTTTACCTGAAGAGCAACAGAAGATCTTCAAAGCCAATGATTGGGAAATAATCGACGCTGCACCACCATCTCACAATCGACCACCACCCCTTTGCTATTCAAGCACCTGGCTATCCATGAATTGCCTGATCATCGATCATAAAACGGTCGTGGTTGAAGCCAGCGAAGTGTATCAACAGGAACAAATGGACAAACTCGGCATGAACGTTATTCCGATGCCGTTCAGAGATGCGTATCCTTTTGGCGGAGGATTACACTGCGCTACCGGTGATGTATACCGCGAAGGAAACTGCGAGGATTACTTTCCGAATCAGGTTCCTGGTACCCAACTTCGCGGTTGACTATTGCACAGTTGACTATCGAAAGTACTCTTGCATCGCCTGAACAGTGGCGAGCAGGAGTCTATCGATGCCATGTCCAATCATCTATGATTTGTTATGGCACCGACACCGACGCCCAATAGCGATTGAAAAGAAATAGCAGTTTATATCTGACTTGGATTGCCTACGTGGCACATTCCAGGCCAGCACTCAATCCAGCTGATTGAAAGGAAAATCGAATACCGGTGTTGAAACGTTGTCCCGTCGAATTCGCGCCAGCAGTCTTTCAGTCTTCTGGATGCTACCGCCCTCTTCCCATCGGACCACGGCATAGCCTTCAGTAATACCATGATACATATCGAGCGCAAGCAGATCGACAGAGCTTGCACCAGGTGTTAAACCCAGTGTGGGTACGGACAAACCGAACGAATCGTTATCCGTACCCATGGAGTTAAAGAACACATCCAGCTCAACTGACGTGGATTCTTCCGGCCCTGCCACCCTGATTCCGTGAGTCAGCTGCAGCTGAGCATCGATCAATCGTTCCGAGTAATCGGCCAGTGGATGCTCTCGCAGGAAATACACACCCAACTGCACGGTCTCGCCAGCCATCGCAACAATTTCCGGTTGCGCTAGTAGCTCTTCAACGAACTGATCAAGGCTATACGTTACCAGTCGCTGAGCAGTAGAGCCTGACAGTGGATCCACCACCTGGCGTGTGGAACATCCCGCTGCCATCACACAGGTGGTTAGGAGCGCAACAGCGAGTAAGCTGCGGTTAAGCGGGTTGTGAGAATACTGGATGGACAAGTACGGACTCCTGATGGCAACCACGGGTGCGGGTACACCGGGCCGCTCGCTTGATGGTTAGGGGACAGGTAGTGAGTATAGACCAATCGTTTGTTCGCAGGCTGGGCTGCTCCAATCAATCTGGCGTAATCAAATGTCGATCGATTCAGTCACCGTAAGCAGAGAATAGTCTGGTTAGCGTTGACAGGCTTCATTGGGCTTGTCAGAAACTGGCCCTTGCTGAAACAGTGGTGGCCCAGAGATCAAGGCGCTGACAAAACGCCTGGCAACAACGAAGTTTTTAACGGTATGCCATCTTTACACCGACATCACCGCCAGTATATCGTCACCTGTATCATTCATACCAATCTCTTTGAATCCTATTTTCAGGTACAGCGACTTTGCAATGGTGTTGTCAGGGTGATAACAGATTTGAACCTGTGTTACACCAACGAGCTGCTTGATTTCTGAAATCGCCAATTCCAGTGCTGTGCGACCAATTCCCATTTTTTGATAGTCTTGATCAACCATGAAACGGAATATTTCTACCTTTTTATCAGATGTTCGCTCTCCCATAATGAAGCCCACAGGTACATCATCAGAATAGATTGCACGAGGCGTTAGCGTTTCATGAAATTTCGATTCCAGGATCGATTGCATGTTCGATGACAAGTGCCTTTTTTGATCATCTGCCACCGCCAGATCACAAACATCTTCGTAGTTATCCTTGGTAATTTCTCGAAGAGTGA
>CAYGSW010000045.1:22082-27520 GCA_964352535.1 uncultured Granulosicoccaceae bacterium
GATGTTCATACGTTCCTCTGGAAACAGAATTGTCATTATCGACATGCGCCAATCATTGGCAAAATACCGATAACAAATGAACCAGGAGTCTGCAATAACTGGCTGGCACTTGCCTTCGGTACTATTGCTGCCTGTTGAAAATATTCCATGGTTGCTACACCTCCTTCCAGGGGGCAACACCAGCAAACACCAGCAAACACCAATTTAGCATTCTAACGTACCGGCCGTGCAAGCCCTTCCTTCTACAAGTTGCGAGGCCGTTATATTAAGCTCCACCCACTTAAGAGCTGACGCGTTATAGAGATACTTCCAAATCTGATCAGTCCTTGATCATTCAGGAAATGTTTGGTGAAGAGTAACCGCATTGACTCACGCGGCTGCGTATCCTCATTACGAGATTTAAAACTCACACCGCTATCCGTTCCTGCATCCCAAACCCACAGTGGCAGACTAATCTCATCAATCCATTCACCATTGGAGTACAAAGACACACCAGACACACCGGTAAACCGATCAGGGCTTTGCGCTAACATGGTTACGACAGACAACAAAGGATGATCTGTAGTCGCTACAAAGGTGGTGGACATTTTACCAGGCACCTTCTTAATTCCATCAATGGTCACAACTGTGCCTACCCGTTGCTTGCGTCCCAGCTCTTCAAATTGAGCTCTCAGGATACCAAAACGACCGTTTTCTGCGAGCAGCTCAAGACCTGAGGATGCCGTTGCACCATCTTCAAACAATCGGTAGCCATCCTGATGGGTTAAACCAATTAATGAGGACATATGCGCCCCATCGGGATAATCAAACGGCGCAAGGCTCTGGTCCCTCTCTATGCGTAGCTCAATGTGGTAGGTGGCTTGTTGGGATTCAGCATTTACCAGTTTGAGACAACTCAATACCATAAAAACGATACAACAAAAAACCACACCCGACGCTTGTCTTTATACATTGAGGTTCTCAAGGAAATTAGTCATTCTTAAACTGCATAGGCCTTGTTGGTCGGATACCGCATCCACCAATGGAAATCTAATCTGCGTAGTAAAGTCGACCGTTTTATGCCAAACGCAAGAATTACCGTGAAGCTATCCGCCACAACGCCTGGGCTTGGTACTCAGACCATATTCACAGTGTCTATCGACATTGTGGCCCTGTAAGCGTTGGAAAAACGGCACAATAAAGCGACTGTACCTACCGCCAACTATTTATCTATGCTCGACTGGGATCCGAAATTGATCATTCGGATCGCCTAACTTTCAAGGAACACGTACCGACATGACTGCTGCGAATACAACATTCCACACGCCATTGATCCAACGGAGATATCGGCTGTTTGATGGGCCTTTTGGCGCACCGGAAAAAGGCGTGTATTGTCGCGAGTTTTTTACCACTGCCTTGGTTGTACACTCGGTACGCGGACAATGACCCAGACATGACCAAGGCACCGCTGAAGGGCGTTCGCATTCTTGATCTGACCAATGTGCTGGCAGGTCCGTTTTGTTGCCACCAATTGGCGCATATGGGGGCCGACGTGATCAAAATTGAAACTCCGGGCAGTGGTGATCTTGCACGCCAGCTTGGTGCTGATTCCACACGCAACGCTGACTTGATGGGCGTATCTTTTCTTGCGCAAAACCCGGGCAAACGATCGATCACTTTGAACCTGAAATCGACATCCGGCAAACGTATCCTGCGGGAGTTGGTGCAAAAGGCCGATGCGTTAGTCGAAAATTTTCGCCCCGGGGTGATGGAACGCCTGAACCTTGGCTACAAAACGCTGCAACAGGAAAATCCCCGTTTGGTCTATTGTGCGATCTCAGGATTCGGTCAGGATGGCCCACTGGCGACACTACCCGCTTATGACCAGATCGTACAAGGGATGAGTGGCGTGATGTCGATCACCGGTGATATCGACACTGCCCCGTACCGAGTTGGCTATCCTATGGCCGATACCATTGGTGGCCTGACTGCGGCCTTCGCTGTTGCCGCCGCCCTTGCCAATAAGGCGCAGGATCGAGGCACATTCATTGATGTCTCGATGCTGGAAGCCGTAATCGCGACAATGGGCTGGGTGGTGTCGAACCACCTGATCGCCGGACAGCACCCTGCCCCGAACGGCAATGATAATTTCACCGCTAGCCCGTCCGGTACGTTTCGAACCGCCGACGGGGTGATGAATATCGCCGCCAACAAACAGGAACAGTTTGAGGCACTGTGCGACATCATCGGCAACCCGGCACTGGCACAGGATCTACGCTTTGCCGACCGAAAGAACAGACTTGCCAATCGAGCAGCCCTGACCGTCGAACTGGAGAAGGCCTTTGCAAAGGCCCCCACGCTGGACTGGATTCAAAAACTAGCTGCACAGGGTGTTCCCGCTGGCCCGGTCTGGTCGGTGCCTGATGCGCTTGCGCACCCGCAAATTGCGGATCGGGGTCTGCTACATACTCACCGTGTTGGTGACGAGGAAATGCAACTGGTTGGGATCGGTGCCAAGCTTGATGGAATTGCACCAAGTGTCGATTCTCCGCCCCCGACGTTGGGCGCTCATACCAACCACATTCTGACCGAGCTTGGCTATGACGATGCACAGATTTCGGACCTAAGAAAGGAAGGCGCGATATGACAGACCCCTCGTCACGCTTAGATGCCAAGTATTGGTGGCAGACCGACCGCTGCGTTGAAGTCATCGCGATAGTATTTGACAAATCGCGCCTTGGCGCCAGAGCATTCGGTTGCAACTATGGCGCAATTCCAGAAGCGCTTCTGTAAGACTAGCCTGGTTCACGATAATGTAGGTTCAAGGGAAGATAAACAGACCAACGCCATTATCAAACATCCGCTCTTTTACTAAGGTGCAACCAGGGAAGCGAATTACGGCAGCGTCTTTATCAAATACTGAAATCAAAACATAGCCTGCCTTTGAAATCACCGGACTGCAACCGATTCAAGGCATAGTTGATATCACTGATTGGGACTGACTCAACATCTACCATCTGTTGATGAGTAACTGAAAAATCAAGAAACTCCCTCAGCTCTGCTCTGGACCCCACCGACGATCCAATCAGACGGTGCCCTCCGTCAATCAACCACATCATTGACAGATCTACAGCTTCGTAAACCAACGCGACACAAACAATGTCACTCATGGGATTCACTGATTGCTCAATGAGCTTCCACGCCGACGTGTAAGGTGCAAAATTAAGCGCAATATCCGCACCCCCTGCACGCTTGATTTTCACAGCTGTATCGCGTTGTGCGACGAACACGGCATCCGCCCCCAGAGCTTGCGCCTGTTTCAGCCGATCAGTATTCTGATCAACTACCCATACCTTTGCACCTTCTGACTTGGCAATAGCAACCGCATACTGCCCTAACCCACCTGCTCCGACGATTAACACGGTGGACTCTGCAGTAATTGCAGTTTTTTTCAATGCGGACCAGGCTGTCAAACCCGCGCACAACAACGGAGCACCCTTTACCGAATCAATTTCCTCTGGAATCTCAACAACAAATCGGGTATCTACCAGCGCATACTCTGCAAAGCCACCGTGCGTGTGCAAACCACGCACTGATTGTGATTCACATAAAGTCTCCTGATCCTTGCGACAGGGCTTGCACGTCTCACAGGTCGAGAAAATCCACGGCAAGCCTATTCGAGTTCCAATACCAGGCGCAGCAACATTACCCTCTCCCACTTTGACAACGCGACCTATCCCTTCATGGCCCAGCACTAGGGGATAGTTCTCCAACGGCAACGACTCGTCCCCATCACGCAAATGAAGATCTGAATGACAAACGCCACAGCTCTCCATCTTCACCAATATCTGACCAGATTGTGGCTCGGGAACCGGCAATTGCCGAACAACAAGATCAGTTCCCGGACGATCAAGCAGGGCTGCCCTCATTGTGTGCTGGTTATTGATGGTCGACACCTTTCGATTGAGATTGTACTGCTTCGTTAACTCAGGCTGAATGCGTCCGGACGTCGGTAGTGTCCGGCCACATCGAAACTGTATTTGGCTTTGATTATGTCATTAAAATTCAAATCAGCTGATAACAGAATTTCTCCACCCGCTTGAGGCTCGATAATAAACTGACCATCAGAACCGACGATACAGCTGCCACCTCGACAGTGAATCTGGAACGCCCAACAAAAGCCACGAGATCTAATCTCTCTCTGCACAAAGATCAATAGCCGCTCCTGTATTTGACGATTTTTCGATAGCTTCGATTAATCTATGAGAAGCTAATACCGCATGACCTGTGACCATGGGATCATGTCCATCGCGCACTGCTTCTATAAAATTTTTTATGATTGCTTGGTGCCATAGATGCTTTGGTGTGGTTAGGCGTGCAATAGATATGGAGTCATCAAATGACGAAGCCTGGTCAATACGTGCTCTTCATCCAAACCGTGCGCAAAGCCAACAAGGGTGGCAGGAACGCCAGATAACGCTGTTGGCTGCAAGCCTCTGCAGATGTTCAGAGCCTTGTGCACCGCTTTGCATAGGCGCGACAGATAGCGAAGCGCTCCAGGCAGTTCTATCTCCAGACGCCTGGTACTGGCTGCCGCTGCCAATGAAGCCGACTGTTCAACAGCCAGAACGTGTGCTTCAATCTCGGCAAGGGTGCCAGAGAAGTGCGATGCCAGCGCATCAGGCAGCGCACTGACGGTGCGCCTTGCAGTGGGGCAATACCAGCGAGCGATCAACGTTTCGCGCGGACGCACACGCGGGTAAGTGCCGTGTCGGCAGAAGCCACAACCGCCTTCGGGATGCCACGGGCATGCCCTGAGGGTTGCGCGAAGCCACTGCTTCTCGGTAACGTAGTCCTCGCCAGTGCTTAGCGTCGCCAAACGCACTTGCACAGCACTGGACACGGCCCGCACGGGACGCACCGTGGCGGGCCACTTCCTCCCAGGGTTGATAGCCGATATCCCAAGTGTGCCAAATCACACTCGGGTAAGGTTACGCACTGCTCGACTGAATATTGGCGTTCGTTGCCAGCAGCCACCGTATACCGGTTTAAACCGATTTACCAACGAATACAGAATGGATTAGTGAAGTAAAAATGACTATGCGGATTACGGTTTAATCCGCACGACAACAGGTAGCCATCGATCTAAACACTAGACCACGAAAGACACTTGATTACAGAACTCCGTTAGACTGTATTCTGCAAGTGCTGCATTGACCGGCTGAACCCACCGGTGCCAAAATTACTATTTAATCAACTAGGTTTCTATCCGGCCCTCTTTATTTCTTCACGTACAATCTTGCGCAGTTTTTTCTCTAACCCTTCATCACGCGCCTCGATGTGATCTCTCAGTACATTGTTAATTAGAGTCTGATAATTTCCACCACCAGATTCGTTAACAATCCCTTTGAAGTGATCAATAATGTCGGAATCAAGACGTATAGTAATACGCGTCTTGT
>CAYGSW010000046.1:0-27437 GCA_964352535.1 uncultured Granulosicoccaceae bacterium
TCATCGGCTATATGCAGCAGTCTTAGTGATCCTGCAGTATAGAAATGTAACGTTGACTTCCAAATGTGGAGTACGTCTTGTTTGTGCCTATAGCGGACAGTCATCTGTCATTCCTACTCTCGGATTTCGGTCCCTCAGAATTACCTATATCACTGTTGCGTTGAGCAAAATAGAACAATATGGCACCTAGCATAATCGCCAGATCAGCGATATTGAATATCCCTGTGCGGATTGATCCTACTCCTACGTTCAAAAAGTCCACGACCGCTCCGTTATTTGTAACTCGGTCGATTAAGTTACTTGTTCCACCAGCAAAAAAAAGGGTCAAGCCCGTAACGGCCATTTTATCCAGTTTTTTATTAGTCACAAGATAAATTAGTAAAAGACAAAGAATTATCGCTACCATGATTTGAAGCAATAACGTCTGAATCAGCGGTGGAAGTAAATCACCAAGCCCGAGAAACGCACCACTGTTCTCGGAGTACAAGACCCTCAACATATCGTTGAAATACGACTTTGGAGTTTCGAATTGCAGCATGTTTTTAGCCAGCAACTTCGTACCTTGGTCGCAACCAGCATGTCAACGATCATCAGCAAGGTGCTGAAGAGCATACGTGTCTCATCAGCTACCTTGCCAGAGCGAACCTGTTCGTCCAGTTGTTGTTTAACGTGAGTGATTTCCTCACGAATTGATGTTGTATTGACGCTTGCCACGCATAATTATTTAGCTCACAACTCTGACTATGCAAGTTTGGAATTGATTGCTAAATTGCTCAGCAGTCTATTGAGGGGGTGAGCAGTTACTTCTGCATTACGACAGAGATGTTTCCCAAACCTTTTGAGTGTGATTATTGGCCGGGAGTATCAACTCTGGATAGACCACTTGAGGCGAAATTGATGCATAGCGTTAGCCAAAGTCAATACGTTATTGATCAACAAACGCCACCCGTACACCTAGCATCACAAGTAGTGCTCCGAATATTCGGTTGACAGTTTTCTGACCGCGATTCAGCACACGCCTAACGATTAATGTTCCGAGCGTTTGCACGAACAGCAACCAGAACAAGATGCTAACCGTCACCATCGCTGTAATGAGAACAATCGTTGCGAGTATGGAGCTTTCCGGAGTGATAACGGTCGTGAACACTCCGAGGTAAAACAGCGTGGCCTTCGGATTCAACAAATTAGTTGTGAAGCCTTGGAAGAACCAAGTACGCGACGGTTCGTCAGTCTGATCGACTGAAGCTTCTATCGTTACGGATTCTGCACTCAAACTCGACACACTTAAGTAAATCAAGTACGCGGCTCCTGCATACTTTAGCAGGCTGAACGCGAGGATGCTCTGGGAGATTAGCCACCCGATTCCCACAACGCAATAGCCAATGTGAACCAGACTGGCTGCGACCATACCTGACAATGGTAGTGGCTTATTGAACGTCAACTACAGTGCTATCGCTTGGCTATCAGCCCCCTGGCTTTTGAGATACCACATCTTATTCCTTTACCAAAACTGTATCTATAGTTTTAACGTCTTTGTTCTTTATGCAGGCCGATAAGTTCACACCGGCAGAAACGCATCGTTTGCGCGCAAAATAATAGTACGGATTATCTTTTGTCGTTTTGGCAATTTGAACATGAAACGAAGCTCTCGATACTAGTGGTCCGATACCCTGGACCCTATGTAGTGATCTGCTCATTTCGCAAACATGAATTATCATTGTGATCGGCAGTTCACGACAAGATCCCTAACGTTTGAACTGCGCTTCACGCTTCTCAATAAACGCACTCATGCCTTCTTTCTGATCATATGTTGCAAACAACGATTGAAAAACCCGGCGCTCAAACAATAGCCCTTCGCTGAGCGACGACTCCAGAGCTCTATCCACAGCTTCTCTTGCAACCATCGCTGTCGTTTTAGAGTAGGAGGCAATTTGAGTAGCCGCCTCCTTCGCAGCATCCAGCAAGGCATCATCAGGATAGATACGCGCAACCAGACCGGCCTCCTTAGCCTCGTCAGCATCCATCATGCGACCGGTAAGAATCATGTCCATGGCTTTACTCTTGCCCACTAATCGCGTCAAACGCTGTGATCCTCCCATGCCCGGAATCACGCCAAGTTTGATCTCCGGCTGTCCAAAGCGGGCTGATTTTCCACAGTAAATCGTGTCGCACATCATCGCCAGTTCGCAACCACCGCCCAACGCATAGCCGGATACGGCAGCAATTTTTGGTGTGCGCAACTGTGCTATGGCCTCCCATCCTCTTAGCATATCGGTGAGGAACGCATCAGGGTAGGTCCTGTCTCGCATCTCGGCAATATCAGCTCCAGCAGCAAACGCTTTTGCAGAACCGGTAATAATGAAACAGCCCACACCAGGATCATTGTCCAGAGGTACCATGGCATCAGTCAGCTCGCCAAGCACTTGAGCATTAAGCGCATTCAGTGCTTTGGGTCTATCGATAGTAACGATAACAACGCGCCCTTCATGCGACACATGCACACACGCAGTTGTGGATTGTTCAGTCATCTGATTACCCTCTGGTGCTTGCCGCAATCGCTGGCAACATGGCAGAAAAATCTTTGCCCAACCCTTCATGCTCAACAAATTTTTCGTACAGTTGGGTAGCGTTCAAGCCCATCGGCGTACTGGCATCCACCTGCTCGGCAGCACTCTGACTCAAACGAAGATCCTTGAGCATGAGCTCAGCCGCAAACCCCGGGGTATAGTCATTGTCAGCCGGACTCTCAGGACCTACCCCTGGCACTGGACAATAGGTGTTCACCGACCAGCATGAACCCGATGAGGTAGACATGACTTCGAACAGCTTGTCTTCATCAAGCCCAAGCTTTGCTCCCAATACAAAAGCTTCACACGTGCCTATCATCGAAATACCCAGCAACATGTTATTGCAGATCTTGGCTGCCTGCCCGGCACCACCCTCTCCGCAGTGCACAACACGTTTTCCCATGATGTCCAACAGCGGTCTGACTTTGTTGAACGCCGCCTCTGCGCCCCCAACCATAAACGTTAACGTACCAGCCGTCGCGCCGCCGATGCCGCCCGAAACAGGCGCGTCAACGGATAACAACCCAGCATCAGAGGCCTGACTGTGCGCCAACCGTGCGCTGACCATGTCAACCGTGGAACAGTCAAGAAATAGAGCGCCAGGCTTGCCAAGTGGTACAATCTGCGCGTAAACCCTCTGCAACACGCCCCCATCAGGCAGCATGGTAATGACAGCTTCCATATCACTGACAGCCTCCGACACATCGGATACCGATGTTATGCCCGCAACACTGATATCGGCGGTGTCGTAACCGTACACATCATGACCGGCAGCCGCAAGATTTGCTGCCATCGGCGCGCCCATATTGCCCAGTCCTATGAACCCTATTTTCATCTACCTACCCCTGCAATGGTTTGAAAACCGGGCTATCCCCGGGGACTTCGTCTTTTAACTGATCGATCAGTTCCTGCGGAATAGACTCGATCGATGAATGCTTCCAGACGGGCTTGCGATCTCTGTCAATGAGGGCTGCACGTATACCTTCGAGTATATCGCCACACTCCATCACACGAGACACAAACCGATACTCCCGGCTGAGTGCTTTATCGATACCGGGCGTTGCGCGAGCCTCTCGCACCAGATCAAAAGACAGCTGAAGCGACAGGGGCGATGCATAGGCGATCTTCTTCGCGGCATCAACTGCCCATTCATCATCAAGTTGCCCAAGCTTTCCCAGCACGGTCGCCAGTGTTTTGCCTCCGAACACGCTGTTGATTTCTTGCTCCTTGTCGGCAAGTGTCGAACTGGTCGGAGCCGACTCGCTGAACGTGTCAATAACGTTGACATTACCGGATTCAACCAGTGCACTCTTGAGCGCGTCCAGATTATCAACAGGCACATAAGCATCGGCAAAGCCTGCATGGATCGCATCACTGGCGTTGAAACGCTCACCCGTGAGCGCAAGAAACTCGCCGATAAAACCCGGTGATAGCGACAAAAGATGCGTGGCACCGATATCCGGTACAAGTCCGATAGAACACTCAGGTAATGCAAGCATGCTTCGTTCGGTAACAATCCGGTGTGAGCCATGGGCCGAGATACCAACACCGCCACCCATGACAATGCCATCCATAATCGCCACATACGGCTTTGGATAGCTGTCTATCAGTGCATTGAGCCGATATTCATCGCGCCAGAACTGTCGCCCGCTTTCAATATCACCTGCGATTCCCTGCTGATAGAGAACCGCAACATCACCACCGGCACAGAATGCTTTTTCGCCAATCGCATCAATCAACACCAGCGATACTGTGTCGTCTTTTTGCCATTCAAGAAGTGCACTCTCGATGGTCAGCGCCATCTGATGTGACAATGCATTCAACGCATGTGGACGGCATAAGGTCAATCGCCCCACCCGTCCTTCAATCCGGACCCGTATATCTTCTGCAGGCGCCGACTCACACACATCCACTTTATCCACGTCCACTTTATCGGTGTTGCTGTCCGTTGGGGAAACCATCAGTCAGCATGCTCTGCCATCAGTGCCCTGGCAGTCACCATTCTCATGATTTCGTTTGTACCTTCCAGTATTTGATGCACTCTTATATCGCGCACGATTTTCTCTATGCCGTAGTCTTCAAGATAACCATAGCCGCCGTGCAGCTGCATCGCATCGTTAGCCACATCAAAACACTGATCGGTAACAAATCGCTTGGCCATTGCACAGAATTTCGACGCATCAGGTGCTTGATTGTCAAGCTTCCAGGCCGCCTTGTAGAGAAACGTTCGAGAGGCTTGCAGGTTGATTTCCATATCAGCCATTTTGAATTGCAGTGCCTGCAACTTGTTTATTGAAGCACCAAAAGCCTTGCGCTCAGACGTGTACCGAACACTTTTATCCAGAGCATGTTGCGCAGCCCCAAGAGAGCACGCTGAGATATTAAGCCGACCACCGTCAAGCCCTGACATCGCATAACGAAAGCCATCGCCTTCCTTACCCAGTAAATTAGCCGCCGCCACCTCGCAGTCATCAAACTGAACCTGAGCGGTGGGTTGTGAGCGCCAGCCCATCTTTTTCTCCGGCGCACCGAAACTCAACCCCTTGGAACCATCCTCAACAACCAGCGCTGAGATACCAGAAGGGCCATCACCAACTGTGCGACACATCGTGATGTACATGTCAGAGTAACCGCCACCGGATATGAACGCCTTGGTGCCGCTCAGCAACCACGTATCACCGTTTCTGCTTGCGCGGGTTCGAAGTGCCGCCGCATCTGAACCAGAACCAGGTTCGGTCAGACAATAGGATGCAATTTTCTCGTACGAACACATCGAAGGCAGCAAACGCTTGCGCATCTCATCCGACCCATAACAATCAATCATCCAGGCACACATATTGTGAATCGAAATGAACGCTGCAACCGAAGGACACGCCTTGGACAGGGCTTCGAAAATCAGCGTAGCATCAAGCCGTGAGAGCCCAGAACCACCAAATTCCTCCGACACATAGATTCCAGCGAAACCCAGCTCACCTACCTTGCGAAGCAACTCTTTAGGAATTGTTCCCTCCTGATCCCAACGCGCTGCATGGGGTGCTATTTCAGCGTCCCCGAACGCAAGTGCCATGTCCTGAATGGCACGTTGTTCCTCTGTGAGTTCAAAATTCATTGGCCTGTACTCCGTACGTTATGTTTTGACCCAGAAAGGTATGCAACTGCCAGATGCAGTGGTTGATAACATGGTACGCCCTTATCAGCGTCGATCAATCATTCGACACTAGCAACACCTGCTGAACGGCAAGCTGAAACACCTGCCCGACGGTAGACAATGGTGCACTGGGACGTGTCATCAACCCCACGGGGCCCTGAGTCAAACTCATGTCGATCGGTAGCTTCACCAACTGGCCCTCGGCTATATCGTTGGCAACCACCCCGCCCGAGATAAACCAGACGGCATCGGTACTTCTGGTGTGCGTGCGCCCAAAAGGTACTGACACAGTTTCAATACGGTTGGGAATATCTCCAACACCGTTGGCTATCAGCACGCGCTCAACCAATGGTCTGATGGCAGCCCCTTCAGGAGGATAGATCACCGGCCAGTCAACAATACGCGCCAAATCCGGATAGCCTAAAAGCGGATGATCAGGTCGCACCACCAGCACGACCTCTTCACTGTACAGCTGTGTAAACGAGATGCCCTGCATGTTGTCAGGCTGCGCCATTCGTCCGATCAACAGATCCAACTCTCCCAGACGTAGCCGCTCGGCCAGATAGCTATGCGGTCCGTCCATGATGCGCAACATCGCATTGGGTGCCATGGTGGAAAACTCGGATGCAACGCAAGGCATCAACCAGGCCGCAACACTGGGCAGGGCACCGACGTTAAGCGTCTCCTTGATAGCCTTGCCTTCCTGCTCAACGCCAGCAAGCCCCTGCTGCAAGCTGGCCAGTGACATTTGAGCAAAGTGCAAAAACACCTCACCCTGACTGGTCAGTTTGATCCCTGCACGGCTGCGATCCATCAGTGTCGCACCGATGATGGCTTCCAGCTCCTTCACGGTTTTGGATATAGAGGGCTGCGTCAGGTACAGCTTTTCGGCAGCTCGCTTGAAGCTCTGCTCTCTGGCTATTTCAACAAAGCACTGTATGTGGCGAAATTTAATACGACGATCGACCACTTACTTTCCATTTTTAGAAACCATCTGGCGTTACATATCATTTTACATATCGGTTTGAAACAGTCAATGTAACCGGACCGGAGTTTGACGCTGTCAGAATCTCCCGGGCAGGCCTCGTACGGTTTACTTCATCCAGACAATGGCTGTGGAAATATCAATATGAAAACTCAGGTAGTTGTCATCGGCGGTGGCCCATCAGGGTTGCTGCTCAGCCAATTGCTGCACCGCCAAGGTATAGAATCTGTCGTACTGGAACGCAAAACCCGTGACTATGTTCTGGGACGCATTCGAGCGGGTGTTCTGGAAACTGGCACTGTTGATCTGATGCGCAAGGCAGGCATTTCCCAGCGTATGGAACAAGAATGCATGGTGCACGATGGCATCGTCATTTCACATGCCGACGAACAATTCAGTATCAATTTGAAAGCGCTCACAGGCTCACACGTGGTGGTATACGGCCAGACTGAACTCACTCGCGATCTGTATAACGCTCGTGAAGCTGCCAACGGTCAGCTGATCTTCAATGTGGAAAATGTGCAAATACATGATGCTGATAGCGATCATCCACGTGTCACATATCAAAAGGATGGAAAAACGCTTAGCATCGACTGCGACTTTGTTGCAGGTTGCGATGGCTTTCATGGCGTCAGTCGTCAAGTTATTCCCTTGAGCGCGCGCCGAGAATACGAAAAAGTGTATCCCTTCGGCTGGCTGGGCATCCTGTCCGAGACACCACCGGTTAACCACGAACTCATCTACGCCTCCTCGCCTCGTGGTTTTGCCTTGTGCTCCATGCGCAACCAGAATCTGAGCCGTTACTACATACAATGCTCGTTGTCGGATAGCCCTGACGATTGGACAGATACCGCCTTCTGGGAGGAACTCAAACGTCGCATTCCAAGCCATGCTGCCAGGTCTCTGATCACTGGACCTTCTATTGAAAAATCCATTGCCCCACTGCGCTCCTTTGTCACTGAGCCCATGCGCTGGGGGCGTCTGTTTTTATGCGGCGATGCAGCGCACATTGTTCCGCCAACGGGTGCAAAAGGACTCAACACAGCCGCCGGAGACATTCACTATCTTTATGAAGGCCTGACCCGGTACTACTTGAACGGAGATAACGAAGGCATTGATCAGTACTCGGAAAAAGCGCTGGCGCGAGTATGGAAAGCCGTGCGATTCAGTTGGTCGCTAACCTCCATGCTGCATACTTTTCCGGACCAGTCCGAGTTTGATCATAAAATGCAGGCTGCCGAAGTTGCCTTCATGAAATCTAATCGGCACGCTCAAGCAATGCTGGCCGAAAACTATGTTGGGCTACCCTATTGATGAACATCGCATACGGTTCAAGCGTTACTTTACACTCGCGCAGCGGGTATTGTGAGGCCCAAGCACCGCAAGAGTGCCACCATCGAGCGCATACAGTGCGCACAATAAGCCGTTACAGAGGATGCGAGCCACTAACCTACGTTGCAACACAAACAGGTTTTGCAAGTTAACCGTTTGACCACGGAGATCAGCCATGAGTGACAAATTCGAAACGGGTATGGCTGTGCGACGCTCGGTATTGGGTGATTCGCATGTTGACCAGTCTGAAATCAGCAAAAGCCCTATTGATGAAGCGTTTCAAACGCTCATTACCGAATCGGCCTGGGGTAATGTCTGGGCCAGCGACGGTATCAGCCTGCGTGAGCGCTCCATGCTCACACTGGCACTGCTTGCAGCCCTTGGCAATTTTGAAGAAATACCCATGCACATTCGAGCCACAGCACGCACCGGTGCCAGCAAACAGGATGTCCTCGAAGCCTTCCAGCATGTGGCCATCTATGCCGGTGTACCACGCGCTAATCAGGCGTTAAAACTTGCCAAGCAAACCTATGCTGAGATGGAGAACGAATAAGCATGATGCTCATCGACACCCTGATGCTGGCAAGAGGACACTGGCATGCCAAATGATTTTGAGTTTTACCAACGCGATCGTCAATGGCATGCGCCGGCACTGACACCAGACTACAAGACCAGCGTCACACGCTCTCCACGATATCCGCTGATATCACTGGAAAACACACCCAGTGAGATAACAGGGCCAGTCTTCGGTCACAACGATATAGCCCCTATCGATAACGACCTGTTGGTCAATTACTCACAATCGGGAGAAAGCCCGATTGGTGAGAGGATCATTCTGCACGGACGGGTACTGGATGAAAATGCAACTCCGGTACCCCATACACTGGTTGAGCTCTGGCAAGCTAATGCGGGGGGCCGCTATCGTCATAAAAAGGACATGTATCTGGCTCCGATCGATCCAAACTTCGGAGGATGTGGACGTACATTAACAGATGAAAACGGCTACTACGTTTTCCGAACGGTAAAGCCAGGCGCCTATCCCTGGCGTAACAACATCAACAGCTGGCGACCAGCGCACATCCACCTCTCCATTTTTGGGCAAGCCTTCGCTCAACGACTCATCACTCAGTTGTATTTTGAAGGCGACCCCTTGATCGCGAAATGCCCGATCATCAATTCTCTGCCCAATCCTGATGCCATCGACAGGCTCATTGCGCGACTGGACATGAATGCCTCCATTCCTCTGGATGCACTTGCCTATCACTTTGACGTCGTGCTGCGCGGACGACGAGCCACGCTGTTTGAAAACCGGCGCCAAGGGGATTAAGCCATGTCAACTGATTCACGCTACCTGAAAGAGACGCCTTCACAGACCGCAGGGCCCTATGTGCATATCGGACTGGCTCCGGGCGCTGCAGGGTTTGATATCTATGACAATGAACTGGGTCAGGATATCGCTGGCCCGAATGCCGCCGGAACACGCATCCGGGTAGAGGGCCTGGTGCGGGACGGCACAGGCAATCCAGTCAAGGATGTGCTGCTGGAAGTGTGGCAAGCGAACGCTGCCGGTCATTATGCTCGGGCTGGGAATGTAAATAACGTTGAACCCGGATTTCGTGGATGGGGGCGAGGGATCACCGACTTCAAGACCGGAGAATGGGCATTCGAGACGATCAAACCCGGTCCTGTGAACGGTCGTTCAGGGAGCACCATGGCGCCCCATATCAATCTGTGGATCGTAGCGCGCGGTATCAATGTGGGACTCAACACACGCATGTACTTTGCAGATGAGGCTGCTGCCAATGCGTCTGATCCTGTCATCAACCTCATTGAGTGGGAAACGCGGCGCCAGACGCTGTTGGCAGTACCCAGCGAACGAGGTGGCAAGCCGGTCTATCGCTTTGACATTCAGCTGCAGGGTGACAACGAAACGGTTTTCTTTGACATCTGACGGGTGGCCTGTGTGCCAGGAACAAGTTGTCGCTACCGCGACGGCAATGGAATAATGCCCGCGTCGAAAACCGGTTACCTCTGGAATCACCCAACCCTGTGCATGTTGCTGAGATAATCCAGCGTTGGGCAGTTCACATATCGTTACACACCCTTTGGTAAAACTGCACGTGGTTCTCGCTTTGCGAACACGCGTTTAAAGTTAATCGTTTTGAGAAAATTCCTCGTTGATACAGACACTTACGCTCAAGAAACTGCTATCGCCAATTTCCTGACTAATCAACAACTCCTTTAACTTATTGAATTCATAGCAATTACGCTTATCCCCTCCTCGTTTGCACTGCACTTATTCGCACAGTACAGTTCGCGGCAAGTTGTTGACACAGATCAATAACGACCATTAAACAGCTGGCGCAGACCAGTATCACAACCGGTGTTTACCGGCAGTATCAGGGGAAAATTGATGAACGCAGTAATCCAGAAACTCGCAGCAGCCGGTGTCCTTGTTGCAGGTCTTCTGTTCGGCACCGCAGGCAGCGCGAAAGCTGCAGACGGCTTTTTGGTGATCAACACCATTGCACTGCATTTCGAAAACTTCAACGACAGAAATACATTCACACCAGGGATTGGCTGGGAGTATTCCCCTTCAGGCAAGCTCGGTTGGCATGTCGGAACCTTATCAGACAGTTTTGGCTATCAATCCTCTTACGGCGGTATCAACTACGCCACCACCCCGAAATTAAACGGCAAATTGCGCTTCATGATCGGCGCTACCGTTCTGCACAAGCAGTTTAAGAAGAATGCGGAACCCGAGACCAAACTGGTACCCCTGCCAGCCATCGAGTTTCGCATGTCAGACAGAGCCGTATTGAATCTCAGCGGCTCACCTCAGGTGGATTTTGCAAATCAACAAAACAACGCGGTGTTGTTTTTCCAGCTGAAGATACGCACGCAGTAACCGTATTACCCCTTTTCGGTTGGCCGCAAGGCCAGCCGTCTTTTTAACTGCCGAGCTCCTGGAATGCTACTTCAGCCAGAAGCGGCAACGAAAAAGACGTAATGGTACTCAGACAGACGCCAGACACACACCAACCAAAACCCATCCATCAAGCAAGCAGTTGCTCGCGGCTGAGCATGAACACACCGTGTCCGCCGTTCGAGAATTCCAGCCAGGCGAAGTCCAGTTCGCTATACGCCTGCTCCAGTGCTTGCCAGCTGTTACCAACCTCCACAATCAGAACCCCGTTCGGATTTAGATACTCAGCCGCATCGCGCAGCATGATGCGCACCAGATCAAGACCGTCATCGCCCGCAGCCAGGCCCAGCATGGGCTCATGCGAGAACTCCTCCGGCATGGCGGCAATATCCTGAGCATCCACATACGGTGGATTGGAGACAATGAGATCGTAACGCTCAGTTAACGGATCGAATAGCGACCCCTGAATAAGTGACACCCTTGATTGCAGCTTATGCAGATTGACATTGTCTTGCGCGAGCGCCAATGCATCGAACGAAATATCACTGGCATGCACCAGCGCATAGGGTGACGCATAAGCGCTGGCGATAGCAATACACCCACCTCCTGTGCACAGGTCAAGAATGGCAGGTTTTTCGATGCCTTCCAGCAGTCCAAAAAACTGATCGTTAATGAACTCTGCCAACGGTGAACGAGGCACAAGGGCCCGCTCATCAGATAAAAAACGGTGACCTGCAAACCACGCTTGCCCAGTTAGATACGCCGCCGGAGTTCGATCTTCGATACGTTTTTGCAGAATGTCATTGCATGCGACTCGCTGTTTGTCGTTTAAAACCTGTGCGTAATCAGGCTCGTGGGCCGGTGACAGACCCATGGCATGCAGTATCAGCCAACTGGCTTCATCAATTGCGGTCTCTGTGCCGTGCCCGAAACACAAACCTCTTTCCTCAAATTCGGATGCAGCCGTCCTGATTGCGGATTCAATGGTGTGTGGTCCAACAGGTTGCAGCAACACAGCTATCCCCTTGAAAAAATAAGTCTGACAAACGACAAGAACAGTATAATCATAGTGTTTTCTGCAACCGCAAAGTGACCCTAATGAAAGCAGGGATATCCAACAACCGCCGTACGTTACATGATACCAGGCACTCTGGGAAGGTACTTCCCATGGTCCTTGTTGCACTCGCTGCCCTCGTAACAGGGGTAGTCACTTTCAGCCTTATTGTAGACAAGACGGATAGCGCTCAGAGTGCCGCTCAAAGCACCAACGCAAACAACGAAGCACTTGCCGCACTTCAGGAAAACCTTCAGACGTCGCTGGCGTTACCCACTGACTTCAGAACCATCAAGGCGTTTGACTTACTTAACGTTGATGGCGAGTCCATCACCCAGGATGTATTCAACGACAAATGGAGTCTTGTGTTTTTTGGCTTCACCCATTGCCCTGATGTTTGTCCGATAACACTGCATGTCATGAAAGATGTTGTTGCCAAACTGGAAGAGCAACAACAGACGCCACCACAAATCGTCTTCGTCTCTGTCGACCCGGTACGTGATACCGCAGAGAAAATGAAGGAATACATTGCCTACTTTAATGATGATTTTGTTGGCATCACAGGTGACGTTAACCAGGTGCACGAGCTAACCACCTCGTTGGGAATAGTGGCCTCATTTACCGCCAACGCTGATGACCCGGAGAACTATGGCGTTGACCATACCGCATCACTGCTATTGGTTGATCCGCAGAGACGGGTGCGTGCGAAGGTAACACCCCCTCATGAAGCCGAAAAGATCATCGCTGATTTTCTGACCATGACAGCTGCTCCCAGTTAGAGGCAAACAATAGCCCACAGCAACTATTTACAGGAGAACACACCATGAACATCATCAAAACCATCTGCGCCGCTATTGTGCTGAGCGCTGGTTTGGCAACAACAGCGCTGGCAGAATTACCGCTCATCAGCGATGCGCGTGTTATCCAGCCTCCACCCGGATCAAGCGTAGCCGCTGCCTATTTCACTATCAAGAATCCTGGAACCGAGCCTCTGATCATCACTGACGCCAATGGCGACATTGCCAAAAAAGTGGAGGTGCACCTAAGCTTCGTGGAGAACGATGTCGCCAGGATGCAAAAGCAGGAATCAGTGACAATTGCTGCCGGAGAATCGCTGGAGTTCAAACACGGCAGCTTTCATATCATGCTCATGGGACTTAACGAGAAGCTTGAGGCCGGCAACTCCATTGATCTTCAGCTGAACACCAGCGCAGGTGAAATCGATATTTTAGTGCCCATTCTGTCGCTGGATCAAGCCACACCGATGGGTGGCATGAAGCACGACATGGAAGGCATGAAACACGATATGAAAGAAGGCATGAAGCACGATACCCAGTAGGTTCGGCAAGGCATTTTTCCAGCGCGATATCGTTTCATGACGATGCCGGGCCACCCCCAACCTGTGATGTCCAGCAGGCGCCGATTGAGGGCGTTTCACTTTCATGAATAACCTTGCTACAAGTGAGACGCTGAACGTCCCCTCGTGCATCTTCACCCATCCATTGCCACCCGGCAAACCAGGTAGAAATACATCCTTATGTCCGCGAGTTTCACCGATTTTCTCAAGACGTACAGTTTGTATTTTTTGCCCCACCATGCCCTTACGCGAGTGGTCTATTGGCTAACCCGACAGCGCTCTTCTCTTACACCAGTGGTCATCCGCTGGTTTGCCAGGAAATTTCAGGTCGACATGCAAGACGCTGTCAATCCTGACCTGCAAAGCTATGCAACCTTCAACGCATTTTTTACCCGTCCGTTAATACCCGATGCCAGGCCGATCGCGGCTGGCCCTAATGATATGGCATCTCCGGCTGATGGCCGAATTTCATCTATTGGCGCTATCACTGATGGCCGGGTGTTTCAAGCAAAGGGTATTGATTATTCGCTCTTGAAACTACTGGGTGGCGACGGTGTGGCCGCCGAACGCCTGGGCAATGGCAGCTTTACCACCATCTACCTGTCTCCGCGAGATTACCATCGCCTGCATATGCCACTGACGGGCACCCTGATAAAACAGACTCACGTACCCGGCAGGCTTTTCAGCGTTGGACCACACACCGTCAGAGCCCTGCCTGACCTGTTTGCTCGCAACGAACGGGTGATTGCGCAGTTTGACACAGAGCACGGGCTTATGGCGTTGGTATTGGTTGGCGCGATGAACGTTGCGGCTATTGAAACGGTTTGGGACGGCTTGGTGACACCGCCGCAACGAACCCTTATTACCCACAAGGATTACGATGCCAGCTCCACCCCTGCGGCACCCACACTTGCCAAGGGCGATGAGATGGGTCGTTTTAACATGGGGTCAACGATTATTGTCTTGCTTGAAAATCGCGTTGACTGGCTCGGGAATCTGCAAGCCGGGGACCCCGTGCGTATGGGGCAACTTGTCGGCAAGGTAGGCTAAAGCATCTTCGGCATCCTGCTCGAACCACAACTGGCTACTACCGACTCTAAAGCTATACCCCCAGCGATCCATATCCAGAAACATCCGCTCGCGGCCCATGCCGACTATCAGATCGCTCATCAGCACCTGTAGATAGCACACAGCCATCTCCTCCACCGCGCTGCCCTTTGCATCAGTGTGCAGATTGGCTCGCCGCTCGTCACTCATCAGAAGCCAATGGCAGGATTCGTGGAGCAAAGAATGAACGGGCGTATCGCTTCTGGCATAAAGCGTACAGCCTATGAGTCCGGCCTCTTCATCACCCCAATGACTACCGGGGATCGGCAGCTTGTCTGCCACCGTCTCGATGTGCAGCCCAGCAGGTGTCAGCAAGGTACGAAAACAAGACCAACCGATCTCGTGTACACGCAACACGAGTGCTTCTGCTGTGGTGTCAGGCATGTGCGTCACTGAAAGCTGCTACCTGATTTATATGTGAATAGTGACCCAGAACCATCAACAAGCGTTCAACGCCCAATGCCACACCGGCACAATCGGGCAAGCCGTTGTCCAATGCTGCCAGTAAGTTTTCATCAATGGGCAAGCGTGCTTGCGAACGCTGTTGTCTACGCTGCAAGTCGTTTTTGAAACGGATTCTTTGTATGGACGCATTGTTAAGCTCATGAAAACCGTTGGCCAGCTCAATCCTGCCAACAAACACCTCGAAGCGTTCTGCCACGGGGTTGCCATTCACATCGCTGCCCACTCGTGCCAGAGCTGCCTGCGAGGCTGGATAGTCGGACAAGAACGTTATGCTGTTTTCATCAAATTCAGGCACAACAAACTCATCCATGAAAAGGTCCAGACTTGCAGCAAGATCGTTCTCCAGAGCGCGTGGGAAACTGCGCTCATGCTCAATGAAATATTCGCGCACCTGGGCCCCGCTTAATTTGTCAGGCCAACAGCCAAGTCGCGCATTTACCTCCTGGCAATAGGAACGCGTAGCCACTGGCAAAACAGCAAGCTCAAACGTTTGCCAGACATGCTTGAAAAGTGCTGCAACGTCCCGCATCAGTTGGCGGTGATCCATCCCTATTCGATACCATTCAAGCATGGTGAACTGGCTGAGGTGATACCGGCCGTGTTCTTCAGCACGAAAAACAGTGGCGAGCTGGTAGAGGTCTGTTTCCGGGTAGGCACACAGAAGCCGCTTCATCGCGAATTCAGGGGAGGTATGCAGATAGCGCTGCTGGTCCGATGCGCTCGTCGGGCCAACCACCAGGCTCTCCACTTGAGGATCAGTATTGGCAGCATGAGATAACGGCGGTGTGAAAACCTCCAACACCTGTTGCTGCTCCATCCACTGACGAATGGCAGCTCTAAGCGTCGCTGACTGTCTTAGCACTGTTGGCGATGCTGTTGGCCTCCATGACTGCCCGGCGGTGCTTACAGCCTCAGGCGTATTCACGCTAAATACCTACTAGCAGAGCCGATCTGTGTTCACGGGGCTATTTGACGCGAGAGACGTACTCACCAGTGCGCGTATCGATTCTGATTTTCTCACCTTCTTCTATGAACAGCGGCACCTTCACGACGGCCCCTGTGTCCATGTAAGCCGGCTTGGTACCACCCGTTGCTGTGTCTCCACGCAGGCCTGGATCAGTTTCCTTTATAGCCATTTCAACAAAATTGGGTGGCGTGACCGCCAGGGGTTGACCGTTATACAGAGTCACTTCGCACACCGCTTCATCCATCAGCCACAGGTGAGCATCACCAACGGCTGTTTTGTCTGCAGCCAGCTGCTCGTATGTTTCTGGATTCATGAAGTGCCAGTATTCGCCGTCGGAATACAGATATTGCATGGTGGTGTCCATGACGTCTGCAGATTCTACTGATTCACCCGACTTGAACGTGCGTTCGACAACACGGCCAGTTTTCAAATTTCGCACACGAGTGCGGGCAAAAGCCTGCCCCTTACCCGGTTTGACGAACTCGTTGCTGACGATGGAGTGAGGATCACCGTCGAGCATGATTTTCAAGCCACCCTTGAATTCGTTGGTACCGTAGTTCGCCATTGCCTGCTGCCTTTTTGATTCTTAACTTGATAATCTGACATTATAACGGCTGCGCGTCTACGCGGCTCATACAAGTTTCGTCAGAGTGACGCTATCGGTCACAGTACGCAGGCTGCTGCCAGGACGCGAAAATACCAAAAAAACCGTCAGGTTATCTACACTCAGTGTTCACTGTTGTTGCAAACCAATGTGGTATGGGATTAGATGCCCCCGTCAGACTCAACTGTCTTCTCTTTTCAAGCCCACACGATGTGCTTGCAACGCTTGTCCGCGCCTGCGCCCCACCTTCCGCTACACCTGCCTTGCTCCGCGAAGACGATCCCGTGCAGCTGGCCACGGCTTTGGCGACTCATAACATTGATGTGGTGTTTGTTGCTGGCGGAATAAACCACGATGGACTCCCGGATTGCCTGACTGCCTACCCAGACCTACCGGTGGTGGTGGTGATGTCAGCAGACTGCGCGAAGCCATTGCCCACTTTGCTGGAGCATGGCGCGAGCGAGGTAATCAGCGGCGAATCTGAATATCACCTGAAAAGTGAACTCGCCAGAATCCTGTGTGAGCACACGTTACGCAAAGAGCTTAACCGCACAAAACGACAGCTAGAGTCTCAAATGACACTACGACAAGTCTTGCTCGATAACCACAGTCACGCCGTCATGCTCTGGCAACAGTCATCCGTTCGCCAGGCCAACAGACAGTTTGAACGACTCATCAATTGCACCCAACATGCTGCAATGACACTGCACTGGCGACGCTGGATGTCGGCTGAAACTGCTCACCTGATGGAGGACCTGCAGACGCCCAGTAGTTTGCAAACTATCATCACCAACGCCGACAAGTCGCAATACAAGGCGTCAATCGAAACCGTGATGCTGGAAGGTGGTCCAGCATGCTTGCTGCAAATTGATCCCGCACCAGTGCAACTGGAAGAAACACAAGTCTCAAACTTGGACTCGTCCGCAATTATTCCTTCGCGGCGAGCGTTCACCGAGAACCTGCAAGTCTGGTTGCGCGCACTGAAACCTCATACACGCTTTGTAGCCATGTCCATCAGACTTCCCGATATCCGCAGTCGGTCTGGCTCACAGGGGATTGATGAAACCCTACAGGATCTGCTGGTTCATCGAGCCAGCAACTTGTTGGAGCAGAATGCCGGTCGCACCACAGTGATCGGTAAAACCGACAATCACTCCTTATTGCTTGTTCAGTTACAGAACAAAAGTGATGCACGTAGTGCTGCACTATCAATCCGCGCACTGCTGGGCACCCTGGGAGGACTTATCGACAATCCCCGCACCATCAGCATCAAAACACTCACTTCATCAGCTTGTGCCATGGGCGCATATGAAGTGTTATGGCGTCTTGAATCAGGCCATCAAACCTTGATCCGAATGAGCGCGCGCGATCAATCCGAAGCTATCGAAGACAGGCGCCGAGCCTCATTACCCAGCGCTAAACACTTGGCAGACACGCCATGTACCACGCCGTCTACGCGTCCGCCCGAAGTCTTGCAATTCGCACATCCAACGGCGGGTGCGTAGACGTCAGTTTCGCAAGGTTTGATCCCGAGATTCCGAATGCAGCCAATCTTTCAGGAAGTTGCTCGGCGCGCCCGCTTCCACGCTTGAGCGCCTCAAGGGCAGAAATCATGTTTTCACGACCCGCAAGCTTTGCACCACCGGCATCGGCACGATACTCTCGCTGACGCGAAAACCAGGCAGCAATAAGACTTGCCAGAAAACCGAACACCACGTTGCCAATGATGTTCCCCAGGAAGTAGCCCATGCCGCCTCCCCCACCAGAACGGTTACCGCGCATGGCGTTGTCGATCAGCTGGCCCAGAATTCTCGAAAAGACAATAACGAAGGTGTTGAGTACACCCTGAATCAATCCCATGGTAACCATGTCGCCGTTGTACACGTGGGCAACTTCATGCCCGAGCACAGCTTCTACTTCTTCCCGGGTCATGGTGTCCAGTAACCCAGTGCTGACTGCGACCAAAGAGTCGTTCTTGTTCCAGCCCGTTGCGAACGCATTGGGGGATGCTTGCTGAAATATCCCCACATCGGGCAAACCAATACCGGCCTCTTTCGCCTGAGCATGCACCGTTTCCTGCAACCAGCGCTCGGTTTCGTTTGTTGGTTGATCAATGAGCTGCACCCGCATGGACCGGATGGCCATCGACTTACTCATGAACAACGAGATAAACGAGCCTGCAAATCCGAACAGTGCGGCATAGATGATCAGTGAGGTGGTACTGGCACCAATCGCCTGATCCAGACCAAACACGCTGGTTATGATGCTGAACACCACCATGACTGCCATGTTGGTGGCCAGAAAAAGAACAATTCGAGTCACGCTTCTACTCCGTTAACTACCCGATTACCCGATGTTTAAAATGGGGCCGCTTCGAGAAGCTTCAAGTCATCATGTGAGCCTTGAATAATCACGAAATAGAATAATCACGAAATAGCCCAATCCTGACATCAGCATCGGGCGCGCTGCAGGAGGCTGTTCAGATCAAGATTCCACTTCCACCGACTGAACATTCTGAAAACCGCGTGGTAGCTTGCGTCCCCTTTGGCCGCGCGTGCCCAGATAGTCTTCCAGCTCGCGGTATTTTATGCTGGTATGACGCTTGCCGCTGGTGATGCGCAGCTTCTCTGTGGGCGCAAGTACAGCCAGCGCCACCATAGACTCTTCAAGCGACTTGAACCTGGCACCTGGAATGTTGTAGATCTTATTACCTTTGCCACGCGCCATTTCAGGAAGCTCTCCAACTGGAAACGCCAACAGACTCCCTGAATTGCTGATGGCACATACGCGATCCTCAGTCAGCGAGGCAATGGGCTGAGCTGGCAATACTTGCGCACCCTCTGGCACACTGATAACCGTCTTGCCGGCTTTGTTGCGACTGACAAGGTCCCCCAGTCGGGCAACAAAACCGTAACCAGCCGTGGTGGAAAACAGATACCGATCATCGTCATCACCCATCATGACACTGATGAACCGGGCACCATCGGGTGGCTTGAGCCGACCACTGATCGGTTCTCCCAGTCCTCTGGCGGACGGGAACCCATGTGCTGGAACGCAGTACACTCGCCCTGTGGAATCCAGAAACATGGCACTGCGATTAGTCCGCCCACGGGCTGAGCTTTGATAGCTGTCGCCAGCCTTGTAGTTCAGGGCCAATGGGTCAACATCGAAACCTTTTCCGGCTCTTACCCAACCGCGTTCCGAGAGCACCACTGTGATCGGTTCACTGGGAATCAGATCGGCTTCGGAGATAGCCTGAGCAGCATTCCTTTGCACAATAGGCGAGCGTCTGTCATCACCGTAGGTATCTATGTCTTCCTGAATCTCTTTCTTGACCAGCGTCTTCATACGACGCTCGGAGCCCAGTGTTGCCTGAAGCTTTTCACGCTCGTTTTCCAGAGCATCCTGCTCACCACGAATTTTCATCTCTTCAAGCTGGGCAAGATGTCGCAGCTTGAGTTCCAGTATGGCTTCAGCCTGCTCATCACTGATCTTGAAACGCGACATGAGCACCGGCTTGGGGTCATCATTATTGCGAATGATCGCAATAACCTCATCAATGTTGAGGTAGGCGATCATCAAGCCTTCAAGCAAGTGCAGCCGCTTTTCGACCTTGTCCAGACGCCATTGCAGACGCTTGCGAACGGTTTCAACCCTGAACGTCAGCCACTCTTTCAGGATAACCAACAAAGGTTTGACCATTGGGCGTCCGTTCAGGCCGATCATATTCATGTTGACGCGATAGGTACGCTCCAGATCTGTTGTTGCGAACAGATGCTGCATGAGACTGTCCAGATCAATGCGGTTACTGCGGGGTGTTATAACCAGTCGGGTGGGATTCTCATGATCCGACTCATCCCTAAGGTCCTCTACCATTGGCAGCTTCTTTGCAATCATCTGCTGGGCAATCTGCTCAAGGATTTTCGAGCCCGACACCTGAAACGGCAAGCCTGTGATGATGACATCGGTACCTTCACGCTCGTAGATGGCGCGGCATCGCAAACTGCCGTGACCTGTTTCGTACATGCTGAGAATGTCTTCAGGGGAAGATATGACTTCTGCATCACTCGGATAATCCGGACCACTGATGTACTGCATCATGTCTTCGAGCTTGGCAGACGGCTTGTCCAGCAGATGAATGCAGGCCTGCCCCACCTCGCGCAGATTATGCGGCGGGATATCGGTGGCCATCCCAACGGCGATACCGGTGGTGCTGTTCAGCAGAATATGCGGCAGGCGCGAAGGTAACAGTGCGGGCTCTGTCAAGGTGCCATCGAAGTTGGGCGTGAACTCTACCGTGCCTTGCCCCAGCTCTTGCAACAGGGTGCGGGAGAACCGCGCCAGGCGCGATTCGGTATATCGCATGGCCGCAAACGACTTGGGATCATCCTGTGAGCCCCAGTTGCCCTGACCGTCCACCAGCGGATAACGGTAGGTAAACGGTTGCGCCATCAACACCATCGCCTCATAACAGGCACTGTCGCCGTGCGGGTGAAACTTACCCAACACATCACCCACCGTACGCGCAGACTTCTTGTGCTTGGATGCGGCTGACAATCCAAGCTCGGACATCGCATAGATGATCCGCCGCTGAACCGGTTTCAATCCATCGCCGATATGCGGCAAGGCCCGATCAAGAATGACGTACATGGAATAATCCAGGTAGGCCTTCTCGGTGTATTCGCTAAGTGGCAGCTCTTCGACGTTCTCAGGAACAAAGGCTGCTGTTGCAGCCAACTCTTTCTTCGAGCTTCTTTTCTTTTTCTGGGCCATGGTATCAGGCTAGTAAATTGGTCATTTTCAGGGCGCGATTGATCAGTCCATTGGTAGAGGCATCGTGCTTGTCTACCGTTGAGCCGTCTTGTATTTCTTCGTGGATCGATTTGGCAAGTGCCTTACCCAACTCAACACCCCATTGATCAAAGGGGTTGATGTCCCAGATTGCCGCCTCTGCAAACACTTTGTGCTCATAAAGTGCAATCAGCGCACCGAGTGCTTTCGGGGTCAGTTGCTGTACCAGCAATGTATTGCTGGGACGATTACCCTGAAACGTACGATGCCCGCTCAAACGTTCGATCTCATCATCACTGGCACCACCGAGTTGCATATCAAGCCTCAGCTCTTCAGCGTTTTTACCCATCATCAGCGCTTCAGATTGTGCAAAGCAATTCGCCATCAACAACTCCTGATGGATGCCCAGGGGGTTCAGGCTTTGCAAGGCCATGATGAAGTCTGTGGGAATGAGATGTGTGCCCTGATGCAACAGTTGAAAATACGCATGTTGTCCGTTAGTGCCGGGTTCTCCCCACACCACAGGCCCCGTAGCCATTCCAACCGGCGTGCCATCGTGATGCACCGACTTGCCATTGCTTTCCATGGTCAGCTGCTGCAGATAGGCAGGAAAACGATGCAGGTACTGATCATAAGGGGCAATCAGATGACTTGGCGCACCCCAGAAATTGTTGTACCAGACGGTTAACAAGGCCAGCGTGACGGGCATATTCTCAGCTAAAGGCGCGTGCTGTGCATGCTGGTCCATCTCATAAGCACCACTGAGAAACTGTTCGAAACGCGCCATGCCAATAGACAGTGCCACAGTCAGACCAATAGCTGACCACAGAGAGTAACGTCCGCCCACCCAGTCCCAGAAGCCGAACATGTTGTCGGTGTTTATGCCAAACGCTGAAACCGCATCACTGTTGGTAGACAGTGCAGCAAAGTGTTTGGCAATGTCAGCCTGCGTAGCGGCACTCTCAAGAAACCAGTCGCGAGCCGAGTGCGCATTGGTGAGTGTTTCCTGAGTTGTGAAGGTTTTGGAGGCAACAATAAACAAAGTGGTTTCCGGGTTCACCTTCTTCAACGTTGATACCAGATGTGAGCCATCAACATTGGACACAAAGTGTATGTTCAAGCGCTCATGCGCAAAAGGCGCCAGCGCTTCCACTGCCATCAGAGGCCCAAGGTCCGAGCCACCAATGCCAATGTTGACCACATCGCTTATCGGTTTGCCGGTAAATCCTGTCCAGTTACCGTCGCGAACGCTGTCCGTGAACTGGCCCATGCGTTTCAGCACATCACGCACATCTGGCATCACATCCCGACCTTCCACCTTGATCGGATCGCTGCCTTGATAGCGCAAGGCACTGTGCAAGGCTGGGCGTTTTTCAGTGGTGTTGACTATATCGCCAGCAAACAGGGCATTGAATTTGGCCGGTACATCACAGGCCTCTGCCAACGCGACAAGCTTTGCCTGCGTCTGCGTAGTGATGTGATTCTTGGAGTAATCCAGGAAAATGCCTGCTGCCTGTAACTGAAACGTATCAAAGCGCTGATTGTCTGCGGCAAAATGCTCGCGCAAGGTTGTGTGCGACATCTGCTGCTGGTGCGCTTCCAGATCACGCCATTGTTCAAGCTCCATCGGATTTTTCATAGCTGTCTGTCTTTTTTTAACTACGGATTTTAAATGTCAAACTGAAGGTTGCCAGCACTCAACCGGGCTTGCAAAAGAGCATCGCCCAGCCTTACGTCAGCCAGATGATCAGCGCCAATAGCCTGCAACGCCTCACTGACGTGCTCCGCCTGAGGATGTTGAAGCTGCAGATTATTCAGACGTAATCCCTGATTGCGCATCGAGGCAACCGGATTAACGTCGTGGGGCCATTGTATAAGGATAGGAAACACACCGTCACACGCAAGTGTTCCATCAGCGCGTAGAGCAATCTGCCACTTTAAATCACCACGGGTCAGGTCGACGGGTTCGCCCGCGTCTATTCCTGCAGCCGCCGCGGCATCGATGAGCGCCGTCAGATTTCGCGTGCCCACCACCCACGTCGTCAGACGCGGAGAGTTTTTCAGCGCTCGCTGAAACTTCTTGTCATCAAGATTGAACCAGCGGCTGCGCAACGCCTGGGGTGCCTGCGGATCAGCGGCAATAATCTCCAGAAAGGTGCTTTCGGATAACGCACTCAGGTGATTGTGTGTGGCCATCAAGGGGTGACTACCACCGGCTGGCAAGCGGATCCCGCTTTTGCGCTCGAACCAGTCGACGCCAGCGCCCACTGTGTGTGAGCACACCACAAGGTGGTCCAGTTGGCAGCGCAAGGCTGATTCGGCAGGCATGTTCGAGTGTCATTGTTACGGCGTGGCCAGTCGCCAAGTATACTCTGAGCTCCGCAAGCCCCGTAGATTGAATGATTGTGAGTTCAAGCGTCGAACTACCCCTGTGGCTGGTCTTTCTCTCTTTGAGCCTTGCAGCGCTGTGGCTGGTGCAGCATTTTCTTCTGCCAACAGCCCGATGGGTATTCAGACGACGCGCCAATCGACTCATAAACGAGGTCAACAACCGTCTCGCACTCAGGCTGCCAAGCTTCAAACTCACACGCCGAACCGTACTGGTTGATCGCCTGAGCTTTCATCCACGCGTCATAGAACTGGTTGACACGATGGCCAGCGCTGAGGACATCCCGCGCGAGGCGCTGATGCGTAAAGTGAGTATCTATGCGCGCGAGATTGTTCCGGCATTTAATGCTCTGGTGTATTTCAAAGGCGCTTACTGGCTGGCCCGACATCTGGTACACGCATTTTACAGGGTTCGTTTGGGCTTTGCAGACGATGCGGCGCTCAAGCGCCTGGGACCGGAAAGCAGTGTGGTGTTCCTGATGAATCACCGAAGCAATATGGATTATATTCTCGCCACCTACCTGGCAGCAGAGCGAACCGCCTTGTCGTATGCAGTGGGTGAATGGGCGCGAATATGGCCACTGCAACAGCTGATAAGAGCCATGGGCGGCTACTTTGTCCGGCGTGACTCGGGTGATCGTTTATACCGCCGTGTGCTTGAATGCTACGTTCAGATGGCTGCAGAAGGTGGCGTGCCCCAGGCCGTGTTCCCCGAGGGCAAACTCAGCCGTAACGGCAAGCTTGGAAGAGCCAGACTTGGTTTGCTCGGCTACATGACGAAAGGCTTTGATCCGGATGGGCCAAGAGATATCGTGTTTATCCCGGTGGGCATTAATTACGATCGTGTTATCGAAGATCGCAGCCTGTTGCGTTCATTGGAAAAGCTGCCACGGCGCAGCACAAGCTATGCGTTGGGAATCATTGCCTCTTACGGTGCAAAGACACTGTGGCAGGCTATACGTGGCAAGCGATTCAGAAACGGCTATGCCTGTGTCAACTTCGGCAGCCCTGTCTCACTGAGCCAATGGATGAATGAACGCTCCTTGCAGGCAGGCGAGTTGGACGATGTTAAACCGCTGGCTGACGATCTCATGCATCGAATCGGCAACATCACGCCTATTCTTCCCGTTGCTCTGGTGACAACACTGGTAGCTGCCAATCCAGAAAGAACATTCAGTGCCATTGAACTCAAAGCCGATGTACTGGGCCTGCTGGAAAAGCTGGAAGCCCAGGGACACAGAGCCTACATTCCGCGAGGTGATTATAACTATGCCGTGGATGTGGGTGTACGCATGCTGACGCTACGAGGCATCCTGCATGATGACAATGGGTTGTTAAAGGCGAACCCTGCCGAGATGAAGTTGATCACGTATTATGCCAATTCCATCCGCCATCTGCTGGTGGACGGGATGGTTTTTCACCACGAGGACGCGTGGTCAAAAACATCCACGCCGGCGGTTGAATCGGTTTAGTCCGTTGCCGAACGTTACCAACGTTCAGCACGTCAAACTCCAAAGGACACTTGGTGTTGCAGTTATCGGGGGCTGCAGTTACCAGTTCTGGTGAGTGTCACCTTGCTTATGGACTTTCATCCGAAGCCGAAGCAGGATCCATCGACTCAAGATATTCCCATGCCTCACTGGTTGTACTCATGATCAGTGTCGAGTTCTTCTGCATCACGGTCTTGTACATGTCCATGGTTTTCTGAAACTGATAGAAATCTGCGGACGCCGGGGATTGGTCATAAGCGGTGGCATATATTTCCGTGGCCATTGCATCAGCGTTGCCCCGAATCTCTTCTACTTCACGATAGGCTTCCGAACGAATCCGGTTGAGCTCACGCTCACGGTTACCGTTTATCCTGGCAGCTTCACCATTGCCTTCAGAACGAAAGCGCTCGGCGATTTGACGGCGCTCACTGATCATGCGCTCGTAGATCTTTGGTCGCACGCTCTCGTTATAGTTAATTCGCTTGAATCTTATGTCCAGTAACTCGATGCCAAATACCTCTACCTTGGGTGCTGCCGCACTGAAGATTTCCTCTTCAACCAGTGCACGCCCTTTACGGATGGGAACCAGACCCCCCAGCGTTTCCAGATCAGCTTGTGACAGGGAAGCATCACGCAAGGGTTCGCGGTCTCTGGTGGTGCGCACCATTTCTATCAGCTCGTGTTTGGCCACTGCATTACGCGTCTCACTACCCAGGATATCGTTGAGTCGGGATTGCGCGCTACGCTCGTCACGCAAACGTAAAAAATACTGAAGAGGATCAGTAATACGCCACCGTGCAAACAGATCAACAGCGATATACAACTTGTCTTTAGTTGGCATGTTGCTTGGATCGCCATCCCACTCCAGTATGCGCTTGTCGATGGGATTCACCTGTTGAATGAACGGTGTTTTGAATTTCAAACCAGCAGACGTTATCGGTTCACCAACCGGTTTCCCGAATTGGGTGATGATTACTTGCTTGGTTTCATCAACGGTATACAAGGCACCTGACAACACCATTACGAGTACCACTATCAACGCGCCTATGACTATCTGTGCAATCTTCATTGTGCAAGCTCCTTAGCCGTGTTCAGGTGCATCAACGGTAGAATCTGTTGCGAACTCTCATCAATGATGATCTTGCTATCCAGATCCGGAAGCACTTCCTGCAAGGTTTCTATATAAATCCGTCTGCGCGTTACATCAGGCGCTTTCAGGTACTCTGTGAGTACGGCATTGAATCGTGAAGCATCACCTTCCGCCTCATTCACACGCTTCAGCCGATAGCCATCAGCCGCCCGTATGCGCTGATCTTTCTCACCTTCGGCCAAGGGTATGACTTTGTTGTATTCACGTCGGGCCGCATTAATCAGACTTTCCTTTTCCTGTTGCGCCTGGTTCACCTCATTAAATGATTCTTGCACTGGGCGTGGAGGATTGATGTTCTTCAGCTGGACTTGATCGATGCTGACGCCAATGGCGTATTTGGCCACTAGCTCCTGCATGTTTACCAGCGCTTCGTTTTCGATTTCCTGTCGCCCGATGGTAATAACTTCATCAACGGTTCGATCTCCGACCACCGCACGCATCACCGATTCAGACAGGTCACGCAGTGTCTCTCCCGGGTTTCGTACTTCAAACAGAAACTTTTGCGGCTCTGAGATTCGGTATTGAACCACCCACTCCACCAGAGCGGCATTCAAATCACCGGTCACCATTTGGCTCTGTTGTGCCAAGTCATTGGGTCTTGCCTGGCTGGAATTGGTTGCACCGGCTGTAACAAAGCCAAACTCTTGCTTAAGCTGGCGCTTCACTGGCAGGATGGTAACGGTGTCGATTCCCAGCGGTAGTTTGAAATGCAGCCCGGAAGAGCGCTCTGTTGAGTATTGTCCAAACCGCTGCACGATGCCAACGGAGTCACTGGGAACCGTGTAGGACGCGGTGTAGAAGGTATAACCCACGAGGCCAACAGCGCCGACTATCAGCAGTCCCAGCAGACTTCCCTTGTTGTTACTGCCGCCAAAAGAACCTGAGCTGACGTTTCCAGGCCTGCCACTGTTTCCCGCATTGGCGCCTCCAGAACCTGCGCGTGCGTTCTTCAGCTGTTTTAAAAAATTGTCCAACGCGTCATTGCCTGCCATTACTGCCTCGACTACACCGTTACCGCACCAGTATTGAGCATAGTCTGATCGACGGCAATTGCTTGGGTTGTAGCCAGGCAGGCGTCAACAGTGGTTGTTGGAGGGCTCTAATTG
>CAYGSW010000047.1:0-19341 GCA_964352535.1 uncultured Granulosicoccaceae bacterium
CCGCACCGCCTGGAATTCTGGCAAGGGCGTGCCGATCGATTGCATGATCGCTTTATCTTCGAGCGTGACAATGCTGATGCTGCCTGGTCAATTTTTCGGATTCAGCCCTGAGTCATTTTTACATGCTCACGGTTCACAAACGATATCAACCTTGATGAAAAAGCTGATGACGACGCTCACCGTACTTGTTGTACTTGCCATTATTGCGGGTGTGGGTCTGCGTCTTGCCATGCCTGCGCTCAGTGGCACATCTGCCGCCACAGGTGTAGTGACCAAGAGCGATGAAAAGGTACTCGGCGACTGCCCCGACACGCCCAACTGCCAGGGCTCTGAATCTACTCGCGCCACACAGAAGACCGACAGGTGGGTCCTGACAAAACCCGCTAGTGAGGCCATTGATACATTGGCGGCCATAATTACTTCGATGCCTGGTGCGCACATTGTCGAGCAGGATGGGCGTTACCTGCATGCTGTGTTCACCACCAGAATCATGGCCTACCGGGACGATACTGAATTTCTGGTGAGCGATGATAATCAGACCGTACAGGTTCGCAGCGCATCACGCGTGGGCAAAAGCGATCTGGGCGCCAATGCCAAGCGTTTGGAGCTGATTCGTTCCCTGGCTGACGGCAAATTATAAAGCTCTCAGACCAGGCCGCTTTACTCCCCTGGCCATGATCTGCGCGGTACAAATCAGTTGGACCGAAAGCGCTTCCGCTACAGGAAGACGCCTAACGCACTGATCGCCCACTTTGCCTGTCAAACAGATGCAAACTCATGGCATTGGTGCCCAAGTGAACATGAGTCCCTGGCGAAGGTGCTTCTCGTCCGGACCCTGATGCGATAACCTCATGGCCGCCCACATCCACGTATAAAAGTGTTGTCGAGCCCAATGGCTCCACCACGGTGATAGTGCCTTCGAGCATACTTTGCGTCTGGTCAACCGGGATCAAGTCTTCTGGTCTGATGCCCATGGTCAACTCATGGGGATCACCACTTGAGGCAAGCTTGAGCGCGACTCTATCGCCATTCCACAGAACCAGCCCCTCACCATCAAGCACTGCCGGCAGCATGTTCATACTGGGCGCGCCGATAAACTGTGCCACAAATGTATTGGCAGGGTTGTGGTACACCTCAGCAGGTGTTCCCACTTGCTGGATATGACCATCTTTCATGATCACTATGCGGTCAGCCATGGTCATGGCCTCAACCTGATCATGTGTCACAAAAATAATCGTGGTACCTACACGTTGATGCAATTTCTTGATCTCCAGTCGCATTTGCGTGCGTAACTGAGCATCAAGGTTTGACAGCGGCTCGTCAAACAGGAAAACCGCAGGATCTCTGACCAGAGCACGGCCTATGGCAACGCGTTGGCGTTGGCCACCTGACAGCTCGTTCGGCTTTCGGTCAAGATACTCAGCCATGCCCAGAAGCTCTGCCACCTCTGCAATCCTGGCTTCCTTATCGGCTTTAGGCAGCCTTGAGGTACGCAGCCCGAAACCGATGTTCTTTTGCACGCTCATGTGCGGATAAATAGCGTAGTTCTGGAACACCATGGCGATGTTGCGTTGTTTGGGCTCCAGGTTGTTCACCACCTGGTTGTTGATTTCCACGCTGCCGCTTGTGACATCTTCAAGCCCTGCAATCATGCGCAACGTGGTCGACTTGCCGCAACCAGAGGGACCGACAAACACCACGAATTCACCATCATCCACCTCCAGATTGATGCCGTGGAGTACTTGTGTCTTGCCGTAGGATTTGACAAGGTCCCTTATGGCCAGATTTGCCATCCTCTAATGCTCCAGCAACTGGTTAAATGCATGTTGTCTGAGCTGTGCTGCGGCAGCGATACGCTGCGGGCCTGCGTTGATGCCCTTGCAAAGCTCTGCCAATTCAGTGGTGTAGTGGTCAATGGCATCTGTCATTGCAGTATCCCCTGGCCCGCCAAATCGATCTCTTACCGCCACGAAGTGCTGCATGGACACAGCCATGGCAAAGGCTGCTTCATCCAATTGGCTGCTGCGCCCGATCGCCTGTTCAAACGCCTGTGTGAAGGCCGCAAAGCCTGCATTCAGGCTGATGCCCTGTTGGATGACATCATTGGCAGTGGCGGCGGCAACCTCATGAGCCTGACGAAACGACAGAGCATCATTGCGTACCAGCATATCGGCAAGCTCTGTAATGGTAATGCAAGCACGGTCAGCATTCTGAAGCACGCGATCCTCATTGATCTGGACTGCACTCATGAACGATGCCAGTAAACCCAGTACGCGGCCGCCTGACTCAAAGGCTGCATAGCCTGCTGCCTGCACCTCACCCTCACTATCGTTCATATCAGTGAATGGTGTGTTGTGCATGGTGTTGACGACCATATCGCATCGTCCTGCTGTCAAGCTGGACAGATGACGCATGTGCTCGATAGGCACCGGGTTGCGCTTTTGCGGCATGATCGATGATATTTGAACCAGGGCATTCGGTACTTGCAGCTGCCCTAACTCAAACGAGGACCAGAACGCCATATCCTGTACAACGCGCCCAAGATGAATAAACAAAAGCTTTATGGCAGAGTACAAGCCGGTGACGTAGTCCACCGAAGCTATACATCCATAGCTATTGCGTTTAGGAGCGCTAAACCCCAACAGCTCGGCCATGGCATGACGATCAATGGCGAAGCCTGATGTTGTAATAGCCGCGGCTCCCATGGGGCACAGGTCAAGTGCCTGGCGGGCGTTTAACAAGCGATGGATATCCGATAGCAGCACTTCAAGTACCGCCGACAGGTAATGCGCGAAGGTATCAGCCTGCGCAGGCTGACCATGTGTATAAGCCACTATCAGGGTATTACGCTCTGTCTTGATTTTATCCAGCAACACGGTGGCCAGTTGCTGCGCCTGCACCAGCATGGCGTCACAGCGATGCCGTAAGGCTATCTTGAACACCGTGTGATCCATGTCGTTACGCGAGCGCGCCGTGTGCAGCATGCCGCCCAGATCTGCCCCCAATCGCAGCTTCAGCTCAGACTCCACCAGAAAGAAGTAGTCTTCGTGTTCGCCGGTGTAGCGCAAAGCGTGTACGTCCACCTCAGTATCAATAGCCTGCAAGGCCCTGGCGATATCGGTAACCTGATCTGTCGTCAGAATCTGTGTGTCGTGCAACATCACCAGATGCGCCTGGTTGATATCAGCCATAGCAGCGGCATAGTGTGTTTTTACACCATCGAACAAGGGCGCCAGAACGGTGTCGCGATAAACAGGATCTGGAAAAACCGAATTGTCTGTTATCAACCTTTTAACCCTGCCATAACAACGCCTCGAATGATGAATCGTTGAAAAACCAGAAAGACCACCAATGTCGGAAGCACTGATATGGCAGCCCCCGTCATAATCAGCTCCCACTCCACAGCCTGTTCGACACTGAACGTGGTAAGTCCCACTGGCAAGGTGTACATATCCTGACTGTTGGTCACAATCAAAGGCCAGATAAAGGCAGTCCAGTTTCCAAGAAATACAAAGATGGCCAACGCCGCCAATGCCGGCTTGACCAGCGGCATGGCAACACTCCACCAGATCTGAAGCTCATTGAGCCCGTCAATGCGCGCAGCCTCAATGAAATCGTCCGGCACTGTTTCAAAAAACTGCTTCATGAGAAATACACCAAAGGCTGTCATCAATCCCGGAAACATGATGCCCCAGGTTGTATCCAGCCAGCCAAACTGCTGCGACATCAGATACCAGGGAATCACCAGCATCTCGGAAGGAATCATCAGCGTGGACAGGATGGCGATGAACACGATGTAGCGCCCACGAAAACGAAACTTGCACAACGTATAGCCCACCAGCGAATCGAACAGAACGTTGGAAATTGTAGTGAGCGTTGCAATCAGCAGCGAATTCCAGAACCAGCGCATGAAGCGCCCATCACCCAACACATAGGTATAGTTCTCAAGTGTTGGCTCTTCTGGTATCAGGTTAAGGTTGTAGACTTCAAACGGAAACTTGAATGAGGTGGATAGCATATAAGCCAATGGCATTACCATAAGCACGCCACCGGCAAACAGAATTATCCAACGGATGAATTGCGCCCATTGACGCTTTGGCTTGCCGGGTATTGTCGTGAACGAACTACCACGAAGCAAAGCTTCGGAACTAGCCTTGACGGGCTGCACATCGGTAGTGACGGCAGTGGCGGCTAACGGTGTTTGTGCCACCTACTTGTCCCTCAGCAGTCGCAACTGCAACAGACTGACGATAAGCAAAATAACAAACAACACGACGGTTTGAGCTGCGGCATAGCCCATATTGAACGCATTGAAAGCCGTGTCATAGATCATCAGCACCAGGGGTTTGGTGGAGTTGAGCGGACCACCGGGATTGTTGGTGGTCATATTGAACACGTGATCGAATATGCGCAAAAAACCAATTGACGAAAACACCACAAGAAACACGATGGTGGGTTTGAGCAGCGGCAGCGTTATTTCTCGAAGAATCGTCCAGCTGGATACCCCGTCAATGTAGGCAGCCTCATAGTAGGTTTTGGGAATAGCCCGAAGCCCTGCCATGAAAATGATCACCTGAAATCCCAGCCCCGCCCAGATAGCCGGAGCGAGCACGCTGGGTAGTGCATTGGTGGTGGAATTGAGAAACGCGATCTGCTGGATGCCCAGTGTTGCCAGAAAATTGTTGAACAAACCGATGGGCACTGGCTGATAAAACCAGCGCCATACCCAGGCCATGGCAACGGCGCTGGTCATGAATGGCAAAAAATACAAGGCTCGCAATGTACCGTGCATGAAGCGTACTTTATCGAGCTGAAAGGCAATGATAAATGCTAGTGTCAGCGATACCGGCGTGCCGATAAGCAGGTAGATGAATGTGTTCTGGAACACTTTCCAGAACACCGGATCATGCAGAAGCGTACTGTAGTTGGTTAATCCCGTCCAGGTGCGGGCACCTATCAGATTCCACTCCTGAAACGACAGTACGATGGCATTGGCTGTGGGATAGAAACGTACAACAACGTAGAACACAATGGGCACGGCCAGAAAACCCCATGCCCAGACTGTGTGCTTCCGATGCAAAGACAACGCGCTGTAAAAACTCATTCAAGCACTCGCAATGCTCTGACCCTCAGTATCAACAGACGCCATCCATCGCTCACCCGACACCATGTAACTACAGTGAAACAATACAAGGCTATTGGTAAAAACCATCCAGAATCTTCTGCTCTGCTTCAGCGGCAACCGCAAGACTTTCCGCGACCGACTGCCCTTCAAGCTCAATGCGGCTGACCATATCCGTCATGAGTTGACGCTGCCCGCTTTCATCGACAAAAACAGTGGATTGCGCATAACCCAGACCTCGTACAAAAGGACCAAACACAGGATCTGCGGTATTTGCCTCAGTCAGTGCTGCTGATGGTTTGGCCGGTAGTTCACCCACGGTATCGAGCCAGATCTGCATGGCCTCATCCGAGGTAATGTACTCCATGAACTTCAGAGCCGCCTCGTATTTCTCGCCTTCCGCCTTGCTGGTAACCGCATTGACCCAATACGAAGAATAGTTGGACTTGGTACCGTCGGGTCCTGCCGGTAGCTCGGCAACACCCCACTTCAATCCACGCGTTTTATCCAGTGCACCAATCCGAAACGATCCATCAATGTGCATACCGGCCCGACCTGCCTTGAACGCTGCCTGCGCTTCATCCATGAACGTGCTGCTTGTGACCTTGTGCTTCTGTTCAAGATCCACATACCACTGCAACGCCTTTTCCCCTGCTTCCGAATTGTAGGTTACCGCTGTGTTGTCCTTGGCGTACGGGGCGCCGCCAAACTGACGCACCAGCACTTCGCGCCACCAGTGATGATCCTGACCACTCATACCGGATGTTATGCCCACCTGCGTAAGATTGCCTGCGCCATCACGCTTGGTCAGTTTCGTGGCGATGTCAACCAGCTCATCCAGGTTAGCCGGAGGCGCTTCAATGCCAGCATCATCAAACAATCGCTCATTATAGAAAAGTGCCAGCGAACGAACAGCTGTAGGCAGTGCCATGTACTCACCATCTCGTTTCATGGCCTGTACCATCGGGAAGAACTCCTCATCGATGGTCTCTGGTGGAAACTGAGCCGCCGGCAAAGCTTGTATTAAGCCTGCATCCACATAGTCATTTAACCAGCCATAGAAAAGCTGTACGACATCCGGCCCCTCGCCGGCTGGAATGGCGGCTGCCACCTTGGTGCGGTAGTCGGCATATGGAAACTGATTGGTCTTGACCGTGATACCCGGATTGGCGTTTTGAAAATTCTCAATCAGTGTGTCCATGGCCGTGACTCGTGCTTCAAAAAAGTACTGCCAATATTCAATTTCGACGTCAGCCTGCACGCTGGCGCTGCTGCCTAGCGCTACGAGTGCTGATATCGCGCTGGCCAGTATGAGTCTTTGAGGTTTGAACATAATGGGTTCTCCGTTGCGAGGAAACACTTGATTGACACCAACCCGTTGGATACAGGCCACAGTCACCCCCTCATAATTAACCTATCCACGAACAAGATACAAGCTCAGTAAGGCTGACATCCGCAACACGCAGTAAATCCCACGTCAAGCCATACCCTTGATATGCTTCCGATAGAGCTGTCCTGTCGCAACGCTTAGGCTGGAGTGCCTTGATGTCTTTCGATGATCGACAACGCCTCGACGAGGATCGGCGACAGCCGCGAATTGTTCAGCTGCACTTTGCACTTTCGCGTCTGCGTTCGTGCATCACCTTCATGAATAGTGGCGCACATCCGGACGATGAAGTGTCGGCCATGCTCGCAACGCTGGGATATCGAGAGGGTTACGATATCTCCTTTGCGTGTGCAAACCGCGGGGAAGGTGGTCAAAACGATATTGGTACAGAAGCCAGTGCAGCGCTGGGCAGTGTACGAACCGCAGAAATGGAGGCTGCTGCAGCTGTGCTGGACATGCGGCTTTACTGGTTGTCTACTGATCAGAACGATTCGATATTCGATTTCGGCTTTTCCAAAAGCGGTGAAGAAACACTGAACAACTGGAATCGCGAAAGATCTTTGCAACGCTTTGTCAGCATCGTGCGACGTGAGCAGCCCGATATTCTTTGTCCGACTTTTCTGGATGTTCCCGGGCAACACGGGCATCACCGTGCCATGACCCTTCTGGCGCACGAGGTCATGACTTGCGCAGCCGATGCGGACTATCAGATTCCAGAGATGGATGAGCTCTCCCCTGACCTCTGCTCCAATGAAAGAGAGAATCGACACAGGATGGCTAACACTCCCTGGCAAGTCGCCAAGCTGTTCCTGCCAGCCTGGGGAGGCGGTGGAAGTGCGTATGACGATGAGTTGCCTCCACCTGCAGAAACAGTGCGTGTACATGCTGCCGGGCGTGATCCTGTCACAGGCTGGAGCTGGGAGAACCTGGGACAGCAGTCGCGTCGATTTCATCAGACCCAGGGGATGGGCCGTTGGGTGATGAACGGTAGCGAACGTGATTGGCCACTGCATCTTGTCAAGTCACATGTTGACGAAACCGACGGTAGCCTGCACGGTGGCTTGCTAGGCGATTTCAAACAATGGGCATTGCAGATAGACAATGAGTATCTTGCAGACGCACTGCGGCGGGTACACACATCACTGGACAGTACCCTGAACGCGTTCCCCGACTTCAATGACGTAACCAATCACGGGTTTGGCGCTGTGAGTGCTATCGATAAGGCCCTTGATCTGTGTGACGAAGCACAGCATCTGACACTACGACGACGACTTGCCAGAAAGCAGACGCAACTGAGCAGAGTCATCATGATAGCCAGTGGTGCCAGCTCGCGCGGGTGGTCCGAACGAACATTCTGGCGCCCGGGTCAGAGTAGCCGTATTACGATTGACAGCATTCCGCCAGAGCAACCCATCATACACCAAGACGTCAAGCTGCTTGCCTCACGCACTGAACAACCCAACACGAAGTGGCGTGTTAACGACAATGAATTGATACTCGATAGCGCTGCCACACCGGATAACCCCTACCCTGACACCTGGTTTCCGGGTGAGCCAGCAGGCCCAGTGTTGCAAATCACCTTGTCGCTCGATGACATCAGCACCCACCTCTATCAATCACTGGAGACGCCACCTGTCGTATTGCCTCCAACCAGTGCCTCAGTTCAGCCTGAAGCTATATTGATTAATCTGACACAACCGATTAACGCGTTCAACGTCAGTGTCAATCGTTGCCATCCAGCATCGGCAATCGCCAGCATCGAAGTTCCACAAAGCTGGTCTGAGCAACGAGCCGGCAACGAGCTGACACTAACGCCGCCTGCAAATTTACAAGCAGGCTTGCTGGAACTACCCTTGACACTGAATCAGCAATGCGCTGTATTAGAGACCAGAATAAGCTACGATCACATCAACCCCCGTGTCTTTACAAGCCCGGCGCAGCTGCGTGTAAGAGCCGTATCTGTGGAGCTACCCAGAGTGACAATCGGCTATGTGGGTGGTGGAAACGATCGGGTTGCTTTCTGGTTACGCGCCATGGGTTTTGACGTCCACGAATTCATTGACGATGAACTTGAAGATGCCAGTGCGATGCAGCAAGCTCTGGTGTCTCTGGATACTCTGGTGATAGGTGTTTTCGCTTACCGAATGCGAGACAAGCTCAACAGCCTTGCGAGCACCATTAACCGTTGGGTGTACGAAGGAGGACATCTGCTGACACTGTACCATCGCCCATGGGACAACTGGGACCCGGACACCATCCCTCCCGCCAGACTGGAGATAGGCCAGCCTTCCCTGCGTTTTCGCGTGACTGATCAAAACGCAGTCATCAACTACCTTGAGCCTGAACATCCCGTTCTCAATACCCCTAATACCATCGAGGCATCGGACTGGCAGGGATGGCATAAGGAACGCGGGTTGTATTTTGCCAAATCATGGGATGTGCTTTATACCCCATTGCTTTCTATGAGCGACCCGGGGGAGGCACCGCATGAAGGTGCGCTACTGGTGGCTGCACACGGTGAAGGCCAGCACATTCATACATCGCTGATTCTTCATCACCAAATGGAACATCTGGTTGCTGGCGCATTCCGGCTTATGGCCAATCTCGTGCGTTAGGGGATTACGAACTGATTTTACGCTGAGATAGCCTGACCAGCCTGCGCCCTCTAATTTGTGATGGGGTTAGCAGGCAAGGACGGACGATGTTGCGTCAGGCAGAGCTACCCGGCGCACTGAGTTGTTGGTCGATAACCTGTACAAATTGGGTAGCGAGAGTATCTTTCTCAAGCTCAATGTCGAGCGCTTGCATGGAAGTCACTTGCAGGTGTTCATACCCGCAGGGGTTGATTCCCAGAAATGGTGCAAGGTCAGGGTCGATGTTCAACGCAATACCGTGATAGGAACACCCTTTTCTGACTCGCAGCCCAAGTGCTGCTATCTTGGCCTCCCCGACATAAACACCCGGCGCATCACGGCGGCTGTGTGCTTGCACACCGTACTCTGCCAGCAAATCGATGACGCTGTTTTCAAGACGGACGACCATTTCACGAATGCCATAGCCTGCGCGTCGAAGGTTTACCAGCGAATAGACAATGAATTGGCCCGGGCCGTGATAGGTGACTTGTCCGCCACGGTCGCTTTGCAAGACTGGAATTTCGCCCGGATTCAGGATGTGCTCTCGCTTGCCTGCCTGACCCAGCGTATACACTGGTGGGTGCTCGCAAAGCCATAGTTCATCATCCGTCAGCTCATCGCGGGAGTCTGTAAAATCACGCATGGCCTGCCACGTGGGTTCATAGTGCACCAGCCCCAGGGACCGGCTTTTCATAAGGTATACAGGACTCGCTGTTCCTGTTTCAACGCACCATACACAGCATGCAGCTGCTCAAGGCTGAGCGCAGTAAAACGTATGCTGACGGACAGGTATTTTCCACCACTGCTGGGCAGTGTGGTGACCTTCACAGGCTGCGGTTCTATGTGCGGCATGACCAATTGCGTAACTACCGCCTCAAAATCATCCGAGTGAAGCCCCATCGCCTTGACGGCAATCGGTGCGGGAAATTCGATCAGCGTTTCCTGACTCATGGCGATACTACGGACCACTAGTGAAAGAAGCGTTGAATGGAGTGGCGCATACGTTTGAACACCCCCCCCTCATCAACCTTGTGCAATGCCAGCAGTGGCACGTCACTGATAACTTCATTGCCCACCTTGATGACAGAACGACCCAACTCCTGTCCGATACGCATCGGCGCGCGTACATACTCATTGATTTGCACTTGAGAATCGAGTGTTTCAAAGGCATCGCGTGGCAGTGTCAGGTAGATATCTTCGGCAACGCCAAGGGCCACTTCATCTTGCGTGCCCATCCACACGCGAGTCTGGCTGATGGGTTCTCCTGCTGCGTAGACACGCTGTGTGCGAAAGAAACGAAACCCATAGTTGAGCAGGCGCTGACTGTCTGCAATTCGCGACTTGTCACTGCCAGCGCCGAGCACGATGGTGATCAGGCGCATGTCATCACGCACTGCAGATGCTACTAGACAATAACCGGCCGCCGTCGTGTGCCCCGTTTTCATGCCGTCGACTGATTCGTCACGCCACAGCAGTGTGTTTCTGTTCTTCTGGGTTATATCGTTGTAGGTGAACTCACGTTCTGAATACAGTGCGTAGGTTTCAGGGTGCTCACTGATAATCGCGCTGGCGATTTTAGCCAGATCGTTGGCAGTGGTGTAGTGATCAGGGTGAGGCAAACCGGACGAGTTGGCAAAATTTGTCGATGTCATACCCAGCACATCGGCGGTGCGATTCATCATATCCACGAAACCGAGTTCACTGGCTGCAATGTGTTCGGCCAATGCCACACTGGCATCGTTACCAGACTGGATGATCAGCCCGCGTAACAGTTCGCCAAGAGGTACCAGGGTGTTCTGTTCAATGAACATTCTGGAGCCTTGCATGGCTTGCGCTTCGGCAGAAATCATCACCGGTTCGTCCAGCGTCACACTTCCGCGCTTGAGTTCAGCCGAAACAATATACGCGGTCATGAGTTTGGTCAGACTGGCCGGTTCGATGCGCTTGTCCGGCTCCTGCGATGCGATGACCTTGCCGCTGCGATGGTCAAACAGCAGATAACTGTCGGCCGATAACTGTGGCGCGGCAGGCAACGGCGCTGATACGGCGGAGTGGCAGACAACAAAAAAGGCAACGAACGCCGCAAGAACAGCGCTGCGCGAACACCGCGCGTTGCTGGAATTCTGGAAAAACATCATTGAGACAACCTGACAGTATTGAAGATCAACGGTAACCTGCACAACAGTGTAAAGTATTTGACGCCTTGAGGCGCGGCATCAGTCACTTCCCCGTTATTGCAGTGAGACGTTCTAACGAACGGATTTCTGCACTTGATAACCCGGGATATCGAGCGAGGCCAGTCGCTGCATCGCAACATAAAACGCATGCTCATCGGACAGTGGGCCCACCAGTACACGGTAGAGCTGGCGAGCTGATTCGAAATCCATTTGCACCGGCAGCTGCGTCAGCCCTCCCACGCGTTGTATCAGTGCTCGGGCATTGTCCGGCTCGCCAAAAGCACCCACCTGAACAAACCGAAAAATCCGGCTGTCGGCATCATCAGCGGATCGATCAGATGCAACCTGATCAGACATTTCATCAGACATTTCGTGATGACTTAACGCCTCGACATGCACGTCCGCCTTGCCACTGTCGAGCATGTCCAGCGCCGCCGCCGCGGCAAACGACAGATCAATAATTCGGTCACCGACAAACGGCCCGCGATCGTTGATTTTCACAACAATCGATTGCCCGTTATCCACGCGTGTCACTCGAGCGAAGGTAGGCAGCGGTAAATGCTTGTGCGCAGCGGTCAACTGGTGCATGTCATAAATCTCGCCACTGGCTGTAGTCCGGCCATGAAACTTTGACCCATACCAGCTGGCTACCCCGGTCTCTGTAAAGTCTCTTGCACTGTCCAGCACCGCGTATCGCTGCCCGAACACTTCATATTCAGAACGATTGCCAGAGCGGGACTTGGGAAGATTGCGCACCTGCACACTCTGGTCGCTGAGCATGGATAGATTGCCGGGGCCATCACCTGCCACCGCTTTTTTCCAGGCAGGCTCTGTTGCAAGAGACATACAAGCACTCAAGACTATGCAGCTCAGCATGCACAAAATAATTTGCGCAAAATTTATGCGTCGGGGATTCAGAGCACCATAGAGCCCGGTACCGCTAGTATTCATACTCCTTTTCACGGTGTAGCCGCGCTGATGGCATCGGCCAGCTGAAAAACGGCCATGGCATACAAGCGACTGTGGTTGTAGCGCGTGATGGCGTAAAAATTTCGGTATCCCACCCACAGCTCATCGCCTTGCTCACCTGCCATGGTCATAACGCTGAGCAGACGATCATTCTCGGTGCCTTGCGCAAGCTGTGCTGAATCGAAACCCAACGCTTTCACCGCGCCTGCATCAATCGCTGGTGATAAGGATTCTCTTACCAGCGCACGCTTGGGCTGCGTAATACCTTCACTGGATGTCCAGCGCTCGGTTATGGGTGCATCTTTTATCCAGCCGTGCCGAGCCAGATAGTTTCCCACTGAACCAATGATGTCAGCATAGCTGGAAAACAGATCGCGCTTACCGTCGTCGTCAAAATCAACCGCGTACTGGCGATAACTCGAGGCGATGAACTGCGGCATACCCATAGCGCCCGCATAGCTACCTTTGACGTTCACCGTATCCCATCCTTCAGCTTCACTAAGCAAGATGAACTCAGTCATTTCACGCGAGAAAAAGGACGAACGTCTTGGGTAATCGAATGACAATGTGGCCAGCGCTTCAAGCACACCGTAGGAACCGGTTATTCTGCCGTAAAAGGTTTCCACACCGATGATGGCCGTAATGATCGATGCAGGTACACCAAACCGCTCTTCGGCCTTTCGCAGCGACTCAGCGTGCTCAGTCATGAAAGCCTTGCCACCATCAATCCGCTTTTGCGTGACAAAGATGGGGCGGTATTCGCGCCAGCTCAGTGTGCGTTCGGCAGGTCTGGAGATCGCATCCAGAATGCTCTGCTGGCGCTTGAGCGTGGCAAACAACCCGGTAATCCGATCGACATCAAGGTCGTGCTCAGCACTGATCTTCTCAATGTACGCTTTGACACTTTCACGCTCAAGATACCGCTCAGCGTTTTCATCAGCACCGGCTGTTGATGCCGATCCCAGCAACAGTGCAAAAAAACCGGACAGCACCGTTGTGATGCCGCCGGTTCGTTTTCCGGACCACGCGCAGGGTGGTGCACAATCACCGGACCCAAGGGTTGCACGTCGTTTTCCTATGGCTTTGGCCAGCTGTTTTCTTGACAGAGAGATCATGCAAGAGAGTCTAGTAGAATTGCACCAGAATACTGCCGATCGATAACGTTACATCGATGATGTTTTTTTCTTTCGTTTCACGAGGAGTTGTGCCCAGGCTTCTGCTACCGTTTACGTCAATTCTTCGTCGTGAGAGACTTTATGAAAGTGGCTGTCATTGGCCTGGGTATGGCGTCAACTCCTCACCTTGAGGCTTTGAGTTTGCTGGCACCGGATGTTCGCCTGACAGGCGTCTATGCTCGCACCCGCGGGCAACGCGACCAGGTAGCAACACAACTGGGCGTTGTGTCTTACGCCTCGCCAGAGGCCATAGCAGCCGACGACGATGTGGATGCCGTGTTACTCATCACTCCCCCCAATGCACGCATGCCACTGGTGAAAACCATGGCCAGGGCTGGCAAGGCAATTCTCATGGAAAAGCCGGTTGAACGGACGCTGTCGGCTGCCACCCAAATCGTTGAGATATGCGAGCAGGCCGGAGTGCCCCTGGGCATTGTCTTTCAGCATCGGTTCCGGCAAGGCGCTCAGAGGCTGGCGCAGCTGATTAAAACTGATCAGCTAGGTGACATTGTCGCTGTGCGGGTACATGTGCCGTGGTGGCGACCACAGTCTTATTACGACGCGCCAGGGCGCGGCACGATTGAACAGGACGGTGGCGGCGTACTGATGACTCAGGCAATACACGTGCTGGACTATATGCTCAGCATCATGCCAACGGTAATTTCAGTTCAAACGCTAATGGCGACAACCGCCTTACACGCCATGGAATGTGAGGATTTTTCAGTTTCAGGCCTGCACTTCGAAAACGGTGCCATCGGTTCGGTAGTTGCCACAACAGCCAGTTTCCCGGGGGGCGCTGAAACAATCGAGATTGATGGCACTTCGGGTTCTGCCCGACTGGAAGCCGGAGAACTGAACGTCTCATGGCATGACGGATCCACCCAGCATGTCGGAGAATTATCCGGTACGGGAGGAGGTGCCGATCCCATGGCCTTTCCCTGCGACTGGCATCGTGATCTCATCGCTGATTTTGCAGCAACCCTCAAGAGCGGCGCGTCACCTTCGGTATCAGGCCGCAAGGCTCTGGAAGTACACCGTCTGATTGATGCCATGCAGCAATCATCACAAACCGGTCAACGCATCACCTTGGGAATCTGACACATGAAGCCAATACGCATGGCCGCACTCGGCCTGGATCACCGACATATCTATGGTATGAGTGAAGGTATGCTCGAAACCGGGGCTGAGCTGGTGTGCTACTGGACAGATGGCGCGCCTCAGCCGCTTGCCGGTTTCACAAAGCGATTTCCTGATGTTCCCCGCAGGGACACTGTCCAGCAGATTGTCGAAGATGACTCCATAGAGCTTGTACTGATTGCAGCGGCGCCTGCAGATCGGGCACAGCTCTCCCTTCAAGCCATGCGTAACGGAAAAGACGTGATGCTGGATAAGCCCGGCTGTCTGAATGTCGCTGAACTTTCGGAAATACAAGCCTGCGTAGCGCAAACAGGCCGACTCTGGAGTGTCAACTTCTCGGAACGTTTCGAAGTGCCAGCAGCCACCCTGGCCGATCAGTTGCTGGCCGAGGGACGTATCGGGGATGTCGTGCAGACATTGAGCCTGGGGCCACACCGACTCAATGCCCCGGCTCGTCCTGACTGGTTCTGGACACCCGAACTCTACGGCGGCATTCTGGGCGATATCGGCACCCATCAGATCGATCAGTTTCTGCACTACGCCAATGTCAATGAGGCTCAGATTGCCTTCGCCGCCGTTGGCAACTTTGCCAATCCGGAGCGAGAGAATTTCGAGGATTTTGGCGAGGTCAATCTCGTCAGCGGACGCAAGCAAGGCTACTTTCGGCTCGACTGGTACACCCCGGACGCCCTGCCAAACTGGGGTGATGGCAGGCTGACCATTCTGGGCACCGAAGGCTACCTTGAACTGCGCAAGTACGTCGATGTCGGTCGAAGCACCGCCACCGACCAGGTGTATCTGGTGAATAAAACCGAATGCGTGCAACTGGATGCACGCCGTGCAGGTACGCCCTATTTTGCAAGACTTGCCGCCGATATTCGCAACCGAACGCAAACGGCGTGCTCACAGGCCCACACCTTGAAGGTCATGGAGCTTGCGATACAAGCCCAGCGACAGGCAATACGTCGAGGAAATCTCTGCACTTCATGAGACGCATGAATATTCGGTGCAATCTGCTAACGCACCGCAAACCAGTCAATCGCCTTCTCACCATGTGACGCCAGCCACTCGTTAGTCTTTGAGAAGTGCTGACAACCCAGAAACCCCCGATGTGCCGACAATGGCGAAGGGTGAGGTGCGCTGAGCACCAGATGCCGATCGGCATCAATCACCTGACCTTTTTTCTGTGCGTAACTTCCCCACAGCAAAAACACCAGATTTTCTCGCTCGGCGCTCAAACTCTTGATGACATTGTCAGTGAACGTCTCCCAGCCTCGGCCCTGATGAGATGCAGCCTCACCACTCTCCACGGTCAGTACACTATTAAGTAGCAGCACTCCCTGTTCTGCCCATGGCTCAAGACAGCCTTTTCGGCGCGTGGCCAATGGCTCGTCCACAGGTCCAAGATCGCTGTCAATTTCCTTGAAGATGTTAAGCAGGGATGGCGGTATGGACACACCCTCACGAACAGAAAAACTCAAACCGTGTGCCTGGCCTGCGCCATGGTAGGGATCCTGACCAAGTATCACCACCTTCACGTCATCAAACGGTGTCAGGGCAAATGCATTGAACCAGACGCTGGAGTGCGGAAACACCACTGCCGATTGTGCCTTGCGATGCGCCAGATAGGCACGCAGCTCGCTCATGTAGTCAGCGGCGAATTCTACATCCAGACGCGGTTTCCAGCTTGGGTGAATAGCAACAGGAGCAAGCTTTTCGGCCACAATACTCAACTTGATCAAACAGCTCCAGCGAGCCAGAACGTCATAGTGTAACCGGATCACAGCTCAGCCACTGAGCTGTGGGTCAGGACCATTGTTAATCACAAGGCTAACTCGCCACACTTTGCTCATTGAGGCCGACCCAAAAGCCGACTATCATTACCCCATCGATCCATCAGGCTGGAATTTCAACATCAGGCACCCGTCTTTAACTGCAACAGGAGTGCTATTGCTGCTCGGTGCCTGTGGAATAGCCCAGGCGGCCATGTGCCCGGCGCCTGCCTACGTATACTCACCCGAAGCTTTCGCCAAACGCTCGGACGTGCCTGTAAGTGCCGAAGCCGACCAGGTCCAGAGCGACGATGGCGTTGTGACGCTGGAAGGCAATACAGTCATTGAGTATCTGGGGCGCAAGCTGACGGCGGAAAACGCGTTGTACAACCAGAATACGGGTGAATTGTCAGTGGAGGGGTCCTTGAGTTTTCTGGGTGCTGGCGTACAACTTGAGAGTAACGATGCCTACATCGATATCGACGATGATATTTTCACCGCTGGTCAGAGCGACTATCAGCTGTATCTGAACGGCAAACGTGCATCGGGTTCTGCCGCAGCGATGGAAGGCTTGCCCAACGGAGACTTCTCACTCACTGATGCCACCTACTCCACCTGCCCGCCGGGTGATCGCAGCTGGTATGTCAAGGCGGACAGCCTGCGACTGTACCCGTCAACCGGTGTCGGCACAGCGCGCAATCTGCGTTTGATCTTCAAGGGAGTGCCCCTGCTAGCGGTGCCTGCCTTCAGTTTTCCGATCAGCAACAATCGCAAGACAGGTTTTCTGGCACCGGTACTAGCCAGAGGAGAGAGCACCGGGCTGGAATTGCATCTACCCTGGTACTGGAACATCCGCCCCGAAGCTGATGCCACATTCACTCCCCGATTCATGAGTAAGCGCGGTACGCAGCTGCAAAGTGAGCTGCGTTACATGAACACGCAGGGAAAATGGACGCTTGACCATGAGTATTTGCGCGATCGCCAACAGCAGGGCGAGGCTCGCTATTTCACTCAGCTAGTCCACAACGGGCGCTTCAACACAGAATTCACCTCCGAAATCGTCGCGCGGCGTATTTCGGACAAGGACTATCTTGAAGATCTCGGCGATAGCCTGCAGCTTGCCAGCATCACCCACCTGGAGCAGCGTGCCGATCTTGTGTTCGAAAAGGACAATGTGCGAGCGTTCGCTCGATTGCAGGGTTTCCAGACCGTGGATGAAAATATTGGCGCTGATGATAGACCGCATGCACGACTGCCACAGGTGAAATTCGAGACAAATTCAGAAAAGTTGCCGCTGGGCGTGCGTGCCGATATGGCAGGCGAATTCGTCTATTTCGATAAGGATGATGCCGTGACCGGTGTGCGACTGGATTTCCAGCCACGTCTGACGCTGCCTGTGACGCGCGATGCCTGGTTTTTCAGACCCAGCGCCTCCTATCGCTTCACCTATTACAGCCTTAACAATACCAGCCTTAACAACGCCGATGAGCCAATCGAAAAAACCAACAGTCGCAACCTCAGCTCTCTGAGCATCGACAGTGGGCTTTTCTTCGACAGGCTGCTGGACGATAGTGGATCGGTTCAGACATTGGAACCACGCATATTCTATTTGCGTGTGCCGTTCGTCAATCAGTCAAACATCCCCGTGTTTGATTCCAGCGCCTTTGATTTCAACATCAGCCAGCTGTTTCGTGAAAATCGCTTCAGCGGCGCAGATCGCATCGCAGATGCCAATCAACTTTCCATGGCACTCACCACGCGCACCATCGACGGTGAAGATGGGCGCGAATTATTCAGCGCCAGTATTGGTCAAATTCGCTTTTTTGACGATCGACGTGTCACTCTCTCATCATTGAACGAGCGCGAAACACGTGATACTTCGGATTTTGTCGGCGAAATTGCGACCACGTTGAGTGACGACTGGTTGGGCCGGGGTACCATCCAATGGAATCCGGATGAAACAAGTACCGTACGAAGTTCATTGTCGCTGGGTTATCGTCCCAGCCCGAATCACATAGCAAACGTTGCCCATCGCGTAGTGAATAACCAGGAGGGTCAGCCGCGAACCGAACAGATCGACCTGTCAGCACTATGGAAGATTAATGATTCGTGGCGTATTGCCGGTCGATGGAACTACTCGCTGGATGCTGATCGAAGTATTGAATCGTTGCTGGGCGTTGAGTACGAAAGCTGTTGCTGGGCGGTGCGTTTTGCGGCTCGTCGCTATATCGCGGACAATGGTGACGATCACGACTCCAATATCTATCTGCAGCTGGTTTTAAAAGGACTTGCACCTTTGGGGCAAAACTACGGCGCCTTGCTGGAAAATGCCGTTGCAGGCTATCGAGACACGATTCAATGAGTATCATGACGCACAACCTGACATCTATTAACCACGCGATCCGAGGCCTGTCTGGCAGAAGCGCTCGCGCACTGGGTGTGTCGCTGTTGCTATTGGCAAGCCTGCAGAACGCCGTGGCCCAGGATATCGAGCTTGACCGTATTCGCGCAGTGGTCAATGAAGGGGTGGTCCTGGATAGCGATGTAAAAGCGGCTATCAGCTTTTTCAAACAACAGGCTCGAAGCAACGCGCAAAGCATTCCACCCGATGACGTTATCGAAGAGCGCCTGCTTGATCAGCTGATTGATCAGGAAGTGCGCAGGCAACACGCTCAGGAGCTGGGTATTGCTGTAGACCCGGGCAGCGTCAATCGCGCGGTGGAACAGATTGCCCGTACTAACAATATGGATAGCCTTCGATTTCGAGAAACGCTGCGTGAACAGGGCTTTGACTACACCATGTTTCGTAACAACATCGAACAGGAGCTACTCTTGCAGCGGCTCATCGAACGTGATGTGCAAACACGAATCCGTGTGTCTCAGCAGGAAATCGACGATTTTGTGGATGCAGCCAAAAACGACCTTGCCGAAAGACAGCGCTACCGGATCAGTCACATTCTCATCGAGGT
>CAYGSW010000047.1:19351-27360 GCA_964352535.1 uncultured Granulosicoccaceae bacterium
TTCTGGCTACTGGGGTTCGGGTGCTGGTATGCGGGGCTCTGGCTGGTCCACTGCGCTCCGACAATGGCTTGCACGTTGTGCAGCTGGCCGACAAGCAAAGCGGCGACCTCACGACGCAGTCCGAAACTCTAGCCAGACATATCTTTATTGCAGGTGACGATCCGGCTATTGCGCAGACTCTGGCTACTGCGCGTGCTCAGATCACCAGCGGAACACCGTTTGCAGAGCTGGCGGCCAGTCTCAGCCAGGATCCCAACAGCGCCGATAACGGCGGGGAGCTCCCCTGGTTCAGTCAGGGCCAGATGCCACCGGCCATGGAGCAGGTTGCCAATGCGCTTTCGCCCCAGGAAATCAGCCAGCCGTTTCGCACACAGTTTGGCTGGCATTTGATGCAAGTACTGGAAAAGCGAGTAAGACAGATCGATGAACAGACACAACGTGAGCAAGCGGCAAACGCCCTTCGATTGCGCAAGGTAGAACAGGAAACAGAAAGCTGGTCACGTCAGCTGCGCGATGAGTCATACATTGAAGTGCGCAGTTGAACACAATGCTACCGATAGCGCCCATAGCACTGACCGCCGGTGAGCCAGCCGGTATCGGGCCAGACCTTGTCGTCATGCTGGCACAACATAAGCGATCGACAAAGCTTGTGGTTATTGCCGATCCGCAACTGCTTGTCGAACGTGCAAAACAGTTGCAGTTACCTCTGAAGATCGTTTTACATGACAGCAATGCTGTTGACCACATCCCCTGTGCACCGGGTACGTTGGCAGTACACGCTATCAAGCTTGCACGCCCTTGCCGATGCGGGCAGCTTGATGCAGGCAATGCTGTTTATGTACTTGAGACGCTTGACGCAGCGATAGAGGGTTGTCTGGCAGGTCGCTATTCGGCCATGGTCACAGCGCCCTTGCACAAGGGCGTCATCAATGATGCTGGCATCACTTTCACTGGACACACCGAGTATCTTGCGCTGCGCACTCACAGTGATCCTGTCATGATGCTGGCGACACAAACACCAGCGGGCGACTTGCGCGTTGCACTGGCAACTACGCACTTACCGCTCAAGGATGTCGCGCAAGCGTTGACGCCTGCCGTGCTTGAACAGGCGCTGGTGATACTTCATCGAGATCTGGTAGCACGCTTCGGTATCGCCGACCCGCACATCCTGGTGGCAGGACTTAATCCGCATGCCGGTGAAAGCGGTCATATGGGTCGCGAGGAAATCAATATCATCACCCCTGTGCTGGACAAGCTTCGTCAACACGGTATGAAACTGGAAGGGCCGTTACCGGCCGATACACTGTTTACGCCACATCATCTTAAGGGTGCTGATGCCGTCATGGCCATGTTTCACGACCAGGGCCTGCCCGTGCTCAAATATGCAGGCTTCGGACAAGGCATTAATATCACTCTGGGATTGCCCATCATTCGAACGTCCGTAGACCATGGCACCGCGCTTGATAAAGCGGGCACCGGGCAGATCGATCAAGGCAGTCTTCAAGCCGCCCTTGCGCTGGCTGAATTACAAGCACACGCCGCTGCACAACAACAGGCATCTGCTTTGTGAAGCACAGAGCACGCAAACGCTTCGGCCAGAACTTTCTACAGGATCAGTCTATTATTACGCGCATGTTGTCGGCCATGAAGATTGCGCCAGACGATCATGTTGTGGAAGTAGGTCCCGGGCTTGGTGCACTGACGCTGCCATTGCTTGCGCATCTGAAAAGCCTGACAGTCATAGAGATTGATCGGGATCTTATTGCCCGACTGGAAGAAAGAGCGCTACCCAATCTGGTCATCCGGGAAGGCGATGTGCTGAATACCGATTGGGCACAACTGGCTGAGGACAGGAATTTACGGATTGTAGGCAATCTGCCATACAACATCGGCACCCCCCTGCTGCTTGAGCTGATTAAGGTCCATCCACAAATTCAGGACGTCCACGTCATGTTGCAAAAGGAGGTTGTTGATCGACTGGCTGCAGAGGCCGGAACACGCGCCTTTGGCAGGCTGAGCGTCATGTTGCAGAACGTTTTCACCATCACACCTTTATTTACCGTACCGCCTCAAGCATTTGATCCGGTACCCAAGATTGATTCAGCCGTGGTTCGACTCAAGACCCGGACCGATGCGCTGTCTGTTGATGCCCTGCAGGTACTGGAAACCACGACGCGTCTGGCGTTTGCTAATAAACGCAAGACACTGCGTAACAACTTCAAGGGACACATCGATGAAGACGGACTGAAGAGCCTTAACATCGACCCACAAGCGCGGGCCGAAACCCTGACATTACAGGAATTCAGCAGGCTGGCAGATTACATGAACCAATGTTAGACACTGATAGCAGTGATAACATGTGTTATCGCCCGGTTTACTCAACGCACGGTCCTCTGATGATACTGGAGGCCAGGAATGGGCCTCTATCTACAAGAATCTCACCATGAACACCGACGCAACAACACAGGGCACTGACAGCAAAATTCAGGTAGACGTTGACACCTTGTATGTAGAATCCGAGTCGGATCCTGCACGCAATCGATTTGTCTTCGCCTACACAGTAACCATTCGAAACGTAGGTACTACATCAGCCCGATTGTTAACCCGTCATTGGGTTATCAGAGATGCCAACGGCAAAGTACAGGAAGTGCAAGGCGATGGTGTTGTGGGTGAACAGCCACATCTCAAACCCGGAGAAGGCTTTCAGTACACCAGCGGCACGATGTTAGAGACGTCCATGGGCACAATGGGTGGTAGTTATATGCTGGTCACTGATGACGGCGAAGAATTCAAGGCACCCATCGCAGACTTTCTTTTATCCGCACCTCGAACTCTACACTAGCGCGACACTTGGCTGGCTCGCTTTACATAAGGCTCCCCGCTTCTACATGACCACATACGTCATTGGTGATCTGCAAGGCTGCCTTGATCCACTGGAACGCCTGCTTGACAAGGTGCACTTTGACCCTGCCAGCGATCGAGTCTGGTTTGTTGGCGATCTGGTCAATCGTGGCCCTAAATCGTTGCAAACCTTGCGCTATGTCAAAGCGATGGGCAGGTCTGCCGTTACTGTCCTGGGTAACCATGATTTACACCTGTTAGCGGTTGCCTACGGCTATCGAAAGCCCTCCGGCAAAGACACACTCAAGCGTTTTCTGGCAGCTTCCGATAGAGATGAGCTGTGCGACTGGCTAGCGGCGCGTCCGTTATTGCATACCGACACAGAACTGGGCCATACCCTGGTACATGCGGGCATTCATCCGCATTGGTCACTGAAGCGAGCAACACGCCTTGCGAAGAAGGTTCAAAAAGCGTTAGTAAAAGATCCTGACAAGCTATTCGCAACCATGTATGGCAACACACCGGCTAATTGGTCCAAGGGCTTGGAAAAAGAAGCACGAAATCGCTTTGCCATCAATGTATTCACGCGTATGCGCTATTGCCAGCTGGATGGTTCACTGGATTTTGATTTCAACGGCAGTCCAGCCTCTGCACCAGAGCATTTGCTTCCCTGGTATGCCCTGCCTGATAGAAAAAAGCTGCCCACGCGTGTGATCTTCGGGCACTGGTCCAGCCATCCGTCCATGAGCCCGAGCCATCTCAAGCCCACTGACCGTGGTTGTGTCTGGGGTGGATAGTTAACTGCATAAGCGAGTGAGCGTCGAGAGAGTGTCTGGGTCAGGTGTGATTGTTAGTCATCTACCAGCAAACCCAGAAAACGTTCGTCATTCCAGATGCGTTGGCCAAAGTAGCGCGCACCTTCCATGCTCCAGTGACCATAATCTGTGTAGAGAATCTTGCCGTCCTCATCGATAAAGTCGCACTGAGACAGATCGTCACTGCACAGATAGGGTAGCTTGTCGAGATAGAAAACACCGAGTGAATCGCTGAGCATCCGCAGCTTTTCATTTAACTTATCCAGTGACGTGTCACGATCCTGTGCCAGTAACGACGAGGTTTTCTCGTTCAAGCCATTCTTGAGCACCAGAGACGGTACGTTCCTGAACTCTCCGGTTCGTCCCATCACAATGACTGTGTTGTTACGTGACTGCAAATACTCGGTAAAGGCTGGTAAATACTCGAAGGAGCTTTCTTCCCAGCGCGTTGACAGCACTACGTGAGTTGCCACATCCAGTAACGGAGATGCCTGCATATAAGCAAAATGATCACGACACCGTTTTTGAACGGTTTCCGGCTCTGTGCTTACGGCCTGATCAACGAACAGGTAAAGGCACACGTCATCAATCTCCAGCCTTCGTACAGACACTGCCCGGGGTATGGGATTAGCGAGAAACAGTGCATTGAACCCATCAGTGGCGTGTGAATCCCCCATAACCAGCAATCGAATCATGCGCCCTTCATCGAAAGCCGTATTGGATGTGGAATCCGCTTCTTCGATGAATTCGCGACGCAGCAGCTGCTTGGCATCCACATCGCCGATCGCATCGATCACCTCTTTATCGAAACGCGCACTCCAGCCATCAGTACTGAACGCGTGAACCGATGAGATAAGCACTAACAAGGGTGCAAACAACCAGAGCGCAGCACGCCGGATGCGACGAGGATGAGTTGCAGGTGCGGGGCTTCTAAAGCGGTTTTCCACCAGATAGTGCAACGCGATGGCTAACAGGAATGTCAGCATCAGTAGTGCAATGCGTGTTTTACCCACTACCACATCCTCAAAACTGATGTGCTTGTAGAGCACCACAACCGGCCAGTGCACCAGGTACAGGGAATAGGAAATCTTGCCGATGAAGACACTCAAGGGATTGCGTAACAGCAGACCGAACAGTGGTGAGGTGCCAAATGCTATGAGCAAGGCGGCGGCCACACAAGGCAGCAAGGCATTGATATCGGGAAACGCGGTGCTTTTGTCAAACCGGGTGAAGCTTACATAAAGCAGTACCAGCCCTACTACCACCAGAACCTCATTCCACGCGCGCCCCCTTACCCGTGCCAACGGCGCAAGGGCCAGTAACGCACCGATGGCAAATTCATAAACCCTGAATGGCATCAAAAAGAACGTGGCACTGGGAATGTGCGCAGTACCAACTCTGGATGCCACAAGACTGATAATAAACAACACTGCGAACACTACGGCGATGACGCGCGCAGAACGCGCACGCATGAAATAAAGCAGTGCTGGCCACACCAGATAGAACTGCTCCTCAACACTCAGGGACCAGGTATGTAACAGCGGCTTGAGTTCGGCCGTGGCATCAAAATATCCAGCCTCAGACCAGAAATAGATATTGGATACCGAGAATAAAGATGCCAGCGAGGCGCCGCTGAAACGTTGAAAATGCGATGGAGTGAGAAAGAAACCGGCGACAATGAACGTGACGACCAAAGTGGCCATCAAGGCAGGCCCCAGTCGTCGGATACGACGCATGTAGAAGCGCTTGAAACTGAACGTCTTGCGTTTCACATCCGCCAGCAGAAGACGAGTGATCAGAAAACCACTGATGACAAAAAACACATCGACACCCACAAAACCACCGGGTATGAGCTTGTAGTCGAAGTGATAGAACAACACACTGAGTACGGCTATACAGCGAATGCCATCAATGTGCGGTTCGTAATTGGCGGGGCGGCTGTGTGACTGGCCAAGCACTGCGCTCAGCCAATGTTGAATACGAACCAGTGCCGGGGTGTTGACAGCCCCTTGGGTGGCTGATGTGACCTTCGTGTTATCCATTGTGTACTACGGTCATTACGCTCTTAGAATCAACATGCATACAGTTCAAGATCAACCGGTTTCACTAGATTCAGCGGGCTTTTCCAGCACCCAGTACGTTACCGCCAATCCACCGGTGCTCCCGGGGTCTTGAACATCTTCTGACACCACACTCCACTGCTCCCAGTTGAAACTGTCCAGCCAGGTATCACCATCAAACGCGTGATCTATAACCGTCAGGTAAAGTCGTTGCGTCAGGCTCATGGCATCGCGACACAGGCCGGCACCGCCGATTATCACCAATTCGTCAGCAGGTGCGTCTTCTGATTGACACACGGTTCTCGCCGCTAGAATAGCGCTGGCCAGATCATGTTCCACACGCACGCCGGCAGCCGTCCAGCTTCTATTTCGCGTTATCACAATGTTGGTGCGTCCGGGTAAGGGCTTGCCAATGGAATCAAACGTCTTGCGGCCCATGATAACGGGTTTGCCTGTTGTGACACGTTTGAAATAGGCCAGCTCACCCGGCACATGCCACGGCATGCCACCATCCTTGCCAATGAGCCGGTTTTTGTCCATGGCCATCATCATGGCAACTGAGGGTTGAGGCATGTTTTTTTTGCGACCGAGATAGAAGCTGATAAGAGGTAAATACAGAGTATTGTTCTCTATCTACCCTGCAACGATTGTGCTGCTTTTTGTTGTGAGCGCTGTAAAAAATCAACGAATAAACGCTTTTTTGATGGCTTTACAAGAATAGCATTTTGCAGGTGTCATCAGCTTCCAAATTGTGCAGTATCGCGCCTATTGACTTCCACAAATCTGTCCATTTGCGTAGAGACATTGGCAGATTGTTGACGAAATCGCCTGCCGTATTACACTGGCTCTGTGCGACAAGTGAACCGCAGCCGAACTCTGTTACCAGAAAACGGCAAGCAAACGCTGGCGAGACGTCCGGAAGTGCGACCAGAGCACGTTATTCAACTCGACAACTGAGGAATCATCACCATGTGCGATCTATGTGTCATCAATGCCGTCAAGAATCGTATGTTGAGCCAACGATCGACTGAAGGAGAGGCCCGGCGTAATTTTCTGAAACGCGCAGCCATTGGTGCAACCGTCGCTGCAGGCGCGGGAACCATTGCAACCCCTTCGCTTGCGCAAGGCACCTCCAGTGTGGAGGATCTGACGCATGAGCTGCATCCTGATTTCCCCACCTACTTTGGTGAGTCAGGTTTCTCCATGGAGCAACAGTTCAAGTTCGCTGAAAGCGGCTTCAACCTGTTTACGTACACCATGAACGAACACACAGGCACCCATATTGATGCTCCCCTGCACTTCTCAGCGGATGGCCAGTCAGTGGCGGAGATTCCGGTTGAGAATCTTGTTGTACCTCTTTGCGTTATAGACATTGCGGAGCGTGCAGCCACTGATGCTGACGCGCAAGTGACACCTGAAGACATCAAGGCGTGGATTGCAGCCAACGGTGATATTCCAGATAAAGCCTGCATTGCCATGCATTCAGGTTGGGCGCAGTTCGTCAATGATGACAAATTTCGTAACGCCGATGACGAAGGCACACAGCATTACCCCGGCTTTCACGTTGACGCCGTGCAGATGTTGCTGGAAGAGACGGGCGCCGTTGGTCTTGCATCAGACACCCTGTCCCTTGACCACGGTATGTCTGCAGACTTTGCAACACACTATGCCTGGTTACCGACCAATCGCTGGGGCATCGAGAACATTGCCAATCTGGACAAGCTCCCCGCCAGTGGTGCAACTCTGGTTGTAGGCGCCCCCAAACATCGTGGTGGAACGGGCGGACCCTGCCGCATTTTCGCCATGGTCTGACGCGACCATGAGCACTATCAGCCCTATCGACAACCCCGAGAACAATCCTCGGGTTAAAGCGGTGTTTGACGAGATCCGCAAGGTTCGAGGCACCGGCTACATCAATAATCTATGGTGCTATCTTGCCATGGATGCCGATTTGCTGGAAAACGTGTGGGCTGAGGTGCGCGATCTAATGGCCACTGAAACCCTGCTGGATTTCAAGACCAAAGAGATGGTGTATCTGGCGGTGTCCATTGCCAATGCCTGTCAGTACTGTATTCACTCCCATACCGCTGCAGCCAAAGCACGCGGTATGACAGACCCGGAGCATGCAGAACTGCTACGCATAGTGATGACCGCTGGTAAAACCAATCACCTGCTTAATGCCATGCAGATTCCTGTGGATGAGGTTTTCGACATGGAGCGTGAATAGATTCTGAGCGAATCTAGTAGTCCGTCAACCCGAAATATTAGGATTCAGAGTTCACCAGCCGCCGCC
>CAYGSW010000048.1:0-26834 GCA_964352535.1 uncultured Granulosicoccaceae bacterium
CTAGGAGGCTGTCAAAAAAGCGTTCAAACAGCGAATCAGGCGCGCTCAAACCCTCGGTTGATCTCATATTGTGTCACAACGCGATCAAACTCTTCCTGTTCCCATCTGGCCGCACGAACGTAATGATCAATCACATCATCGCCCATCGCATGACGCAGCATCGCACTATCCTGTAATGCGCGTGTAGCGTCGCGAAGATTTCCGGGAATCTGCTGAACAGTGGATGCCAGTTTGTCGGCGCTATAAGCATCACCGTCATAGGCATCCGCAAGGTCCAGCTTTTGCTCAATACCCGCTATACCTGCCGCTATCTGCGCGGCCATGGCCAGGTACGGATTTAGATCAGACCCGCCAATACGGCACTCCACACGAACGTTTGACGAATCAGGTGCCACAATCCTGAACCCTGCCGTTCGGTTATCGATGGACCATACAACATGCGTTGGAGCAAACGTGCCAGCAGCAAAACGCTTGTAGGAGTTGATATACGGCGCAAGAAAAACAGTAGTATCACAGGCATAAGTCAGTTGCCCGGCCAGATAGTGTTGCATCGTTTGTGACATACCGTACTTTGCAGCAGGGTCATGAAAAGCAGCCGAGCCATCAAGGGCGCGTAACGACTGATGAATATGACTGGATGAGCCTGTCAGATCATCCCGAACCTTTGCCAGAAAACTCACACTGCAATTGGCTGCCAGTGCAATCTCCTTGGTGGCATGCTTGGCAATGCTGTGATTGTCGGCCATGTCAAGCGCATCCGAATAGCGAATGTTAAGTTCAGCCTGCCCTGCTTCCGCTTCACCTTTTGTGCACTCTACAGGTATGCCAGCATCAAACAGCTGATTGCGCAAAGGGCGCATCAGACCCTCTTCCTTGGCTGTCTGAAATATGTGGTAATCCTCGTTGTAAGGACTCGATGGCGTCAGCGATTGATAGTGCTTTTCGCGTGCCTGTTCAAACGTTTCACGATAAACGAAAAATTCAAGCTCGGTGGCCGCCATGCACTTCATGCCCATCGACTCCAGCCGTGCAAGCTGCGCCTTGAGGATCGCACGTGGGGAATGCGGCACATCCTTATGCGTGTGATGATCAATCACATCGCACAGCACCATGGTAGCACCCGGTGCCCATGGCGTCAGCCGCAGTGTGCTCATGTCCGGCTTCATAATGTAATCGCCGTACCCGCTGGACCAGCTGGTGGATGCATAGCCATCGGGCGTTGCCATTTCAAGGTCTGTTGCCAGCAGATAGTTGCAGCAGTGGGTTTCCTCAACAGCACTTTCCAGAAAATGCTGCACATGAAAGCGCTTGCCCATCAGGCGCCCTTGCATGTCGACAATTACCGCCACGACAGTATCGACACGGCCATCTGCAGCAGCTTTTTTTAACGAATCAAGACTCAAATTACCGGGCATGATGTTTCCGACGATACTATTGACGAGTTGATGTAATACAACAGCGAGCGCTGAAAGTGTATTACTGGCGCTTTGCCAGAACACACCATCAGCAGTCACACAAGGGCCTGGGGGCCGCCCGGGAATAAGCTGAGACGAGAGCGCGATGCTTCGGGCAGGCTCCTGGTCTGGATTAAAAATCAGCCGTAGCGATAAGGTCGTCCAGCCTTCTCCATAACGGCGTTGTACTCCTTAAAAATGCCAACCACTTTGGCTTTAGTCTCAGACTCGGCAGCTATTTCATCCCAGAACTTCAATGCGGCTGATTCCACCGTGGCCCACTCTTCATCGGGAATGGTGGTGAGCTCCATCTTCGGACCATTGACACGCAAGTCAGCTTCGCCCCCCCAGTACCACCACTGACGGTAGTAGTGCGAGCTGTCCATCGTCAGTTTCAGAAGCTCCTGCAAATGGGGTGGCAGCTCCTGATACTTGTCCATGTTGGCGTAGAACGAACCCGCCCAGGCGCCTGAAATATTATTCGTTAGAAAGTAGTTGGTAACGTCGGCCCAACCCACCGTGTAATCCTCAGTGATACCTGACCAGGCAATGCCATCAAGCTCACCCGTCTGTACAGCAACCTCAATGTCTTCCCAGGGCAAGCTGACTGGCACAACCCCGAACTGACTCATAAAGCGACCTGCGGTAGGAAAGGTGAACACACGCTTGCCCTTCAAATCCTCAAGGCTTCGGATAGGATCTTTAGTGGCGAAATGGCAGGGATCCCACGCGCCGGCGGATAGCCACTTGACACCGACTTTTTCGTACTCCTCTTCCCAGATCTTGCCCAAACCATACTGGTTGAACAACACTGGCACATCCAGAGAGTAACGGCTGGCAAACGGAAAATAGCCACCAAACACAGTAACTTCCGTGGGCGACGCCATAGAATCATCGTCTGACTGAACCGCATCGATAGTGCCTTTTTGTAACGCTCGGAACAGCTCGCCAGTGGGTACCAGCTGGTCAGCGAAGTACAGCTCTATTTCCATCTCATCGCCCGCGATCTTGTTGAATGAATCAATCGCAGGCTTGATGACATGCTCGGCAAGGGCTGGCCCCGCATAGGTTTGCATCCGCCACTTGATCTTGGACTGTGCATGAATGGCAGGTGCGCCCAGGATAGTACCTGTACCAACCGCTGCCGTACTTACAGCGGCCTTACTCAGAAACTTGCGACGTGTACTCATGCTTTTCTCCCTTTACACTTGACTGAAAATTAAATGTGTTCTGATTAATGTGTGCTAACTGATACGTACTAATTGATGTGTGCTACGGCTTGCGCTGACACACGACAAACTACCGAGCGTAAACAAACTGCGGCAACCACAATGCAATGTCTGGAAAGCGCATGATGATGGCCAGCCCAATGAGCATGACAATAACAAAAGGCACGATGGATCGATAGATATCGCCCAACGAGATTTCCGGCGGCGCCATGGCGCGCATCAGAAACAGGTTATAACCGAAGGGTGGCGTCATGTAGGCAATTTGTGTAGTCATCGTGTACAACACGCCATACCAGATGAGGTCGAATCCCATTGAGCCCACCAGCGGCACGTACAACGGGGCCACGATAACCAGCATTGCCGTGTCATCCAGAAAAGTCCCCATGAGGATGAACGACAACTGCATCAGGATCAGGATGGTCCAAGGGCTTAGCCCCAATTGCTCGGTGAACAGGTTTTCGATAGCGCGCACAGCACCCAGGCCATCGAATACGGCACCAAAACACAGCGCTGCCATGATGATCCACATGAACATGCAACTGATTGCCAGCGTCTGACGAACCGATGTTTCGAAAACCGTTTTTGTCATCCGACCCTTGATGATGGCCGCAAACATTGCCGCAAGTGCACCCACTGCCGAGCTCTCTACCAGACTGGTCCAGCCATTAACGAACGGCACCATCATGACTGCAAAGATGCCCAGCGGAAGTAGACCCGCTCCCAGCAGCCGGTACTTCTCTCGTTTGGGGACCTGACGTTCCTCGGCAGATAAAGCAGGCCCCAGATGCGGCTGCAGCTTGCAGCGAACCGCAATATAGATAATGAACATCGCCGCCATCATCAGCCCGGGCAGGATTCCGGCCAACCACAACTGGCCAACCGGCTGACGGGCAATCATGGCATAGAGCACCAGTACAACGGAAGGTGGCACAAGTATTCCCAGCGATGATCCGGCTTGCACCACACCTGTGACCATCTGTTTGTCATAGCCTCGCCGCAGAAGCTCCGGCAGTGCGATGGTTGCACCTATCGCCATACCCGCCACCGACAGGCCATTCATGGCAGATACCAGGACCATGAGGCCAATGGTGCCGATAGCCAGACCGCCATTAAGCCCACCCATCCAGACGTGAAACATCTTGTACAAGTCATCTGCAAGGCCCGACTCCGAGAGCACGTAGCCCATGAATATGAACATGGGCAACGTCAGCAACGGATACCATTTCATGAGCTTCATGGCCGCCGAAAAGGCGAAGTCAGACCCGCCGGTGCCATACAAGGCAATCGCTGCAATGACCCCAACGGCACCAATGGCAGCAAACACTCTCTGCCCGGTTAGCATCATCAGCATCATGGATGAAAACATGATGACGCCTATCATCTCGTAGGACATTCAGAGCTCCACGTTACGCAGGCGAGCAATATCCTTGATCAGCTCAGCCAGGGCTTGCAACAGCATCAGAAATACACCCAGGCACATCACAGATTTGATCGGCCACATATACGGGCGCCAGGCAGTCGGGCTGCGCTCGTTATATTCCAGCGAGTAAGCAAGACTTTCGATACCGCCGTAGAGCAAGACACCCAGATAGAAAATCAGAAAAAATACGGTAAACGCATCCACCCATGCCTTCTTGCGCACCGACCATCCGCCATACAGAAGATCCATCCTCACGTTCGCGCCCATTTGCAGCGCATAAGGGCCGCCAAGAAGAAAGTAGGCCACCATGGCGAACTGGGCGAGCTCCAGTGTCCACAGTGAAGGCAGAAAAAACGTCTTGGATATCGAGGACCACAGCAGGATGCCAATCATCACGAAGATGAAATACATCATGACCCGCCCAAGGCGATAGTTGATGGCCTCGACAACCTTCACAAACTTCACTAGGTAGGCAGGCATGTGCTTAATGAATACATTCCATCGCCCGATAGTGGAATGAAGCAGCTTGGCCTGTCAAGTTTTCATCACGCCGTAGCGCAGAATATCTAGACTAGAGGCGTTTGGATAGGTAGAACTTGTCGTCGAACAGGACAACAGCGCGAGGGTAGTACACCACCAGAATGGTAATGATCATGCCCTCCAGTGTTGCCTCGCCACTAGCCAGCAACAGACTCCAGGCGGTGGGCTCTGAAAACACGGACGACAACACAGGCTCACCCACATTGAACCCGTGAGCGAGTGCGCTAGCAAACACCTGAATGGCGTACACCAGAAACAGTCCGATGAAGCTGCACCCTAGCAGAAAGACAAATGGATTGGCAGGCAGAAATCTGCGGCTGTAGCCCACCAGACTCACCATCGTCCAGATGGGTAACAACGCATCAATGAACAGAATCTGTCCCATCAATGACCAGGGTTGGGTGATGATCAGCAGCAAGCTCATCGACCACAATGCCCGGGCATAGCCCAGCGTCAAAGCAAGAAACGCTGCACCGGAGTACTGAAGTGATACACCTTCGGGCATGTTCCTCGTGAGTAGAAGCGCTGCAAAGATAAACACAGTCAATGCAAACCACGTGGCCAGATCAACCGGATCAAAGCGGCCCAGGTCGGCACGTCTGAAGGCATCATAGAGAAAGGGCAGAAACAACAGGCATAAAAAAGCCTGAATCATCTGCGCTTGCGACCAACATTGCCTGTCGGCGTCTCCGTTGTCGCCAGATACCAGGTCATTGCACACGCTACCGAGTACACAGCCCAAAGCACAACGAAGCCAACCGTATAGGCCGCCTGACGACTGTCATTCAGGTGCACATGCACCCATTCGATCTGAACAGGATCAATCAGGGAAAACAGCACACCCACCGTGATGGCGGCTCCCACAAACGCTGGCCATAGCACTTGCATGAGACAACGCACCCATGGCTTGCGCCCGGGATCAGACACCTTGCGCAAACCGGGTGTGAGATTGTCGGGTTGATTATTCATTGAAGTCGGCTCATTGCAACATGTTGCCCGTGAATACTTTTTCAGGCTCTGACGCACTGATGTCTATAACCTCTGCAGCGTCCAATCCGGTAAGTGAACTGATCAGTCGCCAATCCGCATTGGGCAAAACTGTTGCACTGCTATGGTCCTTGGCTGTCAAGCCAGGCTCTATGTGCAAACGAAACTTGCCCTCGGATGGCAGGACCACCCCTTGTGCGATATAGCGATTACCGCCGATATATGTCATTGGCGCTACGCCATCGCGATTTGATTGAGTGACGTGTACCCAACGCACAAGCAACGCATCCGGTGAAACAAAGGCAGCTTCTGCAGCTATTGCATCGGGCAACAGGCTCTGCGGCAAATCCGCACGCCGTTGCTGATTCAGTTCAAGAATCAACCCTTCGGAAGTTTGAGTTACCACCGCCTGCAAGCCCAGCAAGGTAGCCAGGCGATCACGCTCGATACGCAGGTTATACGCCTTACCCTCCTTGTAGTAGTCATCAACAACCAGTGAGTTGTTAGCATTGAATGCCAGATTCAGCATGACCATGCCAAGCCCCACTGACACTAGCGGAATACTGATAAGAAACCATGGCCAGCCATAGCGATACCACGGGTGAAGTTGCTTGCTTGTATCTGTCTGGTTAGCGATAGTGGCACTCATCAGTTGTCAATTCCCGGAAAAAGATCAGGCAGAAAAAACGAGGTCTTGGCTCTCTGCACGATGGTTGGGTCATCTGCAGCGGTTACGACAAATTCTATTCGATTGCTACCTGCTTCACCGGCATCTGGCTCAGCCCGCACTCTCACAGCAACCTGTCGGTTCGATGCAGGGGCAACAGCCACACTCGTTTCCGAATCGATGCGTACTGTAGGCAAACCCTCAACGGCCAGGGTAAATGAACGTGGTTGCTCAGCGCTGTTGATAAGCATCACCCGATACACGTTTTCAATGACACCGTTTTTCACTTCTCGTGACAGGGCACCGCGGTCACGCATGACATCAACTTTCAACGGAACACGTGTCAGGATATGCGTAAACATGATGCCTGTGACAGTTACCAGAATTGCCGAATAAATCAACACTCGCGGGCGAAACACACGCTTCCATAATTGCGCACGACTCCAGCCGTTTTCCATCCCATTCAGCGTGTCATAGCGAATCAGCCCCTTGGGACTACCCACCTTTTCCATGACCTGATCACAGGCATCAATGCAGGCAGCACAGCCGATGCACTCGTACTGCTGACCATCGCGTATGTCTATCCCTGTGGGGCAGACCTGAACACACAGGCTGCAATCCACACAATCGCCATTTCCCTCCAGAGCGCTCTTTTTGGACTTGGCACCACGCGGCTCACCGCGATCAGGATCGTAGGTGATGACCCACGTGTCCTTGTCAAACATCACACCCTGGAATCGTGCGTACGGGCACATATACTTGCAGACCTGCTCACGTAGAAACCCTGCATTGCCATAAGTGGCAAATCCGTAGAACAGAATCCAGAATGTTTGCCAGGGCCCTAAAGACAGGGAGGCTACCTGACTGGCCAAAACACCGATCGGCGTAAAATACCCAACGAAGGTGAACCCGGTCCACAGTGACACGAGAATCCACAGCGCTTGCTTGGTTGCTTTGAGTCTAAGTTTTCGCGTTGAAAATCCTTCAGCGTCCAGCTTCATGCGACGAGCCCGATCACCTTCAACCCTACGCTCGATCCACATGAAAATTTCTGTGTATACCGTTTGTGGACAGGCGTAACCACACCACAGGCGGCCCGCTACCGTTGTGAACAAAAACAGCGACATGGCTGAAATGATTAACAAAGCAGTGAGGTAGATAAAATCCTGAGGGTAGAGAATGAGTCCGAAGATGTGGAACTTGCGAGCGGCAAGATCAAACAATACTGCCTGGCGATCATTCCACGACAACCAGGGCAAGCCGTAAAACAGCACCTGTGTAAACCACACGAGGATCCATCGCCAGCGAGCAAACACACCGGTGACCGAACGCATATACACCTTACGCCGCACCTCAAGCAGCATGTGCTCCTGCTTGATTGCGGTAGGTGTCTTTGAACTGGACATGACGGTTTACTTCCTCATCAGAATCAACCTCCCATCCATAGAGATTGATTCTGGAAAATTGCGCTACTGAGTCGCCTGAGCCACTTCGTCAGACGGATTAGACAGACTCCAGATATAAGCTGCCAATACATGAGACTTGCCTTCACCAAGAAGCTGTTCAAACGCGGGCATCTGATTGTTGAATCCGTTAGTGATCGCATACTTGACCGAATTCAATGAACCACCATACAACCAGATATCATCCGTCAGATTAGGTCCACCGACAGCTGCGATACCCTTGCCATCTGCACCATGACAACCGGCGCACACCGCGTACTTGGCCTCACCTGCCGCGGCCAATGCCGCGTCGTGATTACTGTCGGATAATGACATGATGTAGTGAGCGACAGCCTCGACATCCGCGTCGGTATTGCCCACCGCCGCTGCCATGGCTGGCATGATCGCATTTCGACCGTTCAGGATCGTATGCTTGATGTAATCAGGATCTCCAACACCCAGCCAATCATTGTCTGTCAGGTTAGGAAATGATCGCCCGCCGCGTGCATCTGACCCATGACACTGACTGCAGTAGTTCAGATACAGACGCTCACCCATTTCAAGAGCTTCAGGAATGGCTGCCACGGCAACGATATCCTGTGCAAGATAGTCTGCAAAAAGTGGCTCTGCTACGGCGTCGATTCTGGCAACCTCTTCCTCATACTGACCGGCAGAAGACCACTTCAGGGAGCCCTTGAAATCACCCAGCCCGGGGTACATGAGTACGTAAGCCATACCAAAAATGCAGGTGATAAAGAACAGATACAACCACCAGCGAGGCAGGGGATTATTCAGCTCCTGCAGATCATCATCCCAGACATGTCCGGTTGTCCCTACCTCTCCATCAACTGGATTGTCCGTCTTCGCCGACGACACCTTCCACGCCAGCCAGTAGCACAGAAGAATGGAGATGATCGTACCCAGCGCAACAAAAAGTGCCCAGCCACCATGAACAAAATCAGCCATTGGAAACCTCCTGCCCAGGCAACTGCCGTGTGGTGTGTTTTAGACTTTTCATTGATCTTTCTCCCCGCGCTGAATCGTCCTGTGCTGCATTTCCTCATCAGCAAACGGAAGGTTGGCAGCTTCATCAAAACGTTCTTTCTGTCTGGCGCTATAAGCCCAGAAAATTATGCCCAGAAAGGATAGAAACAGAACCACTGTAATAATGACTCGTAGGCCAACAACATCCATTACTGCGCTCCTCTACTGGTTGTGCCCAGCACCTGCAAATAGGCAATGATAGCGTCGAGCTCATTCTTGCCTTCAAGCAAAGACGGTGCACTGGCAATCTGCTCATCCGTGTAGGGATGGCCTAACATTCTCAGTACGTTCATCTTTCTGGTAATTATTTCAGACTCCAGTGATGCCTTCTCAAGCCAGGGATAAGCTGGCATGATTGACTCGGGCACAACATCACGCGGGTTGTTCATGTGCACCTTGTGCCACTCATCACTGTAGCGCCCACCGACACGATGCAAGTCAGGACCCGTGCGCTTGCTACCCCACTGAAAAGGACGATCGTAGACAAACTCACCGGCAACAGAATACGGCCCGTAGCGTTCAGTCTCTGCACGAAAAGGACGAATCATCTGCGAGTGACAGTTGTAACAGCCTTCACGAACGTAAATGTCACGTCCCGTGAGCTCCAATGCACCGTATGGCTCCAGCCCGGCAACAGGCTCGGTTGTAGACTTTTGATAGAACAGAGGCACAATCTCAATCAAGCCACCTACCGAGATAGTCAGAACGATCAGAAGCATCATCACACCGATGTTCTTCTCAATTAGTTCATGTGAAAATTTCATGTTGATTAATCTCTCCTGTCGATCAAGACTGCGCGACAGGCTGGGCCGTTGACACGTGCCCACCAGTAGCTTTTGGAATGTGGGCCGTCACCTCAGTGCCACCACGAATAGTCAGGACCATGTTGTACAGCATTATCAGCATGCCGCTCAGATACAGCAGACCACCAAAAAAGCGCATCACATAGTACGGATGGGTGGCTTTAACCGCTTCTATGAAGGCATAAACCAGGGTTCCATCAGGGTTGGTTGCACGCCACATCAGACCTTGCATGACACCTGCAATCCACATGGAGGCGATGTATAGAACGATACCCAGCGTCGATATCCAGAAATGCACCTCGATGAGTTTGACGCTGTGCATCTGTGATCGGCCGAACAGGCGTGGCAGCAGATAATAGATTGCACCCATGGATATCATGCCGACCCAACCCAGCGCACCCGAATGCACATGGCCTATTGTCCAGTCGGTGTAATGCGACAAGGCGTTAACCGTCTTGATCGACATCATCGGACCTTCAAACGTCGACATGCCATAGAACGACAACGACACAATCAGAAACTTCAACACCGGATCGGTTCGCAGTTTGTGCCAGGCGCCCGAGAGCGTCATGATGCCATTGATCATGCCACCCCAACTTGGCGCAAGTAGAATCAGTGAGAACACCATACCGACAGACTGAGTCCAGTCAGGCAACGCGGTGTAGTGAAGATGGTGAGGACCTGCCCACATATAGGTGAAGATCAGCGCCCAGAAATGCACGATAGACAAGCGGTAGGAATAGATAGGACGCCCTGCCTGCTTTGGAATGAAGTAGTACATCATTCCCAAAAATCCTGCGGTCAGGAAAAAGCCCACAGCATTGTGACCGTACCACCATTGAATCATCGCATCCTGAACACCGGCATAGGCGGAATAGCTTTTGCCCATGGAAACCGGAATAGCAGCAGCGTTGACGATATGCAGGACGGCAACCGTGAGTATGAACGCCCCGTAAAACCAGTTGGCGACATAGATGTGCGGCACCTTGCGCTTGACAATCGTGCCAAAAAACACGAGCGCATAAGACACCCAGACCGCGGCAATCAGCAAATCGATGGGCCACTCAAGCTCAGCGTACTCCTTACCTTGCGTAATGCCCAACGGCAACGTAATGGCAGCTGCCAGGATCACGACTTGCCAACCCCAGAATGTGAAAGCCACCAGCGGGCCACCCCACAATCTCGCCTGACAGGTGCGCTGAACCACATAGTAGGAGGTGGCAAATAGAGCGCTACCGCCGAACGCGAAGATGACGGCGTTGGTATGCAAGGGGCGCAGACGACCGAAACTGAACCAGGGCAGGCCACCGTTCAGTTCAGGCCATGTCAGCTGAGCGGCGATGATAACCCCCACCAGCATGCCCACCACACCCCAGACAACCGTCATGACAGCAAACTGCCGCACCACCTTATAATTGTAAGTGTCGTCGACTCCAACAGCCTCGGATTTGGAAGAAGCAACTCCTGGAGCCACCTCATTCATCGTCGTACTCATACGCTTTCCTCAAACAGAATAAATCCAGCAAGCCTTACAGATGTGACAATTAACATTGACACTGCAATGTGTCACATTTAATCACCACGGTCTATTGACCATAGGTGACTATCGGCCTTTCGGGGCATGTTAGCCAGGGCAGCGGAGGCTCTTCTTGATCTTTGTCAACGTTGCTTCGGACGGTCGTCGAAAAGTAACTTCCGTGTCGAATGTTTTTCGCCAGAACTCGCCTTTCAGGCAAGCTCCTGTGTCTGTTTGTCACAAGCAAAAAGCACAATAATGACAATAGAAACAACAGCATGGCCCGTTTGCCCCATAAGGGCTATCGATGTCATCCCGGACGCAATCAACGTTTAGATCAGCGATTCTAAGACTAACTTGACGCCTCATCTTTAGCCTTTTCGTGTGCTGATGGCGGTCTGTCATCATCGAGAAGAATACTCATCGCCGGGCCCTGATCGTCATCAAACTGGCCTGCAGAGTTCATTCTGAAAAAGATAAAAACAGCCACTCCCACAGCGATTAATGACAGAGGAATAAGAATGTAGAGTGATTCCATAAGGCCGTTGTGTTAACCATAACTGACGACAGTGCCAGCTTTCTCTGACACAATTTGCTTGCGCGACCACAACCGCTGAGCATTGGCAGCAACCAGCAGAGAGCTCAATGCCATACCAATGGCCGCGGCCCAGGGTGGAACATACCCTAAAGCGGCAAGTGGAATCGCCAACATATTGTACGACGCAGCCCATGCCAGGTTCTGTCGCACGATCCGGTTCGTCTGCACCGACTTTCGCAGCAACAGTGGCAAACCGTCCAAGCCCGGCAATAGGGAGATGACATCTGCCGCCGTTCGTGCCAACGCCGTAGCCTCACCGGCGGCCATGGAAACATCGGCACTTGCAAGCACAGGGGCATCATTTATACCGTCGCCCACCATCAAGACGACTTTTCCGTTTGACTGAAGAGTGCTTACATAGGCCTGTTTATCCTCAGGTGTTGCCGCTGCTGCTACTTGATTCAAGCTAAGCTCCCGGCCAACAGCATCAACCGCTGCCTGCCGGTCGCCCGACAACAGATGCACCTCGATACCCTGCTGTTTCAACCCCTCAACGATGGCCTGCGCATTGTTTCTCAATCTATCTTCAAGAACATAACGAGCTAGCACCTGCACATGATCTGCATGGTCACGACGTGTCAGGAATACTTCACTGCCAGCGCTCGATGCCCCCTGCTGATCCCGTGTTCGCCAATACTCGATAACCTCTGGCGTCAACGCGCACCAGCGCGCGGACCCCAGATACAGAACATCGCCGTCAGCAAGTGTTGCGCTGACACCATGACCCGCTTCGTGTGATAACTGTGTGGCGTGATAACCCAGAGCGTGTAGTGCCACTGCTGCGTCAGTATTGGGGCCCGCTACAGAATCGGTGGATGTCGTTTTTTTTTGTCGGGCAATCCGTTGATACTCTCGAAAAGCACTGGCATACGGATGTGTGGAACCGATCTCCATGGCAACAGCCACGTCCAGTAAGTGCTGTTCAACAACTGAATCACTGCATTGGATAGACACAAGCGACGGCATGCCCGTTGTCAGCGTACCCGTCTTGTCGAACACCACATCAGTCACTCGGGCTAGCGTTTCCAATGCGTGACCACGGGTTATCAACAAGCGGCTCTTCAGCAACTCACCGGTAGCCGCCGCCAATGCAGCGGGCGTTGCCAGAGACAAGGCACACGGACACGACACCACTAGTACGGCAATCGCCGTTGTGAGCGCACGCGAAGAATCAATGACCATCCATGTCCCCCAGACCACCACGGCAAAACACAACAGTGCCGTGACGAAGACTGTGGCGATGCGATCAGCAACCAGAACCGCGCGCGGCTTCTCGGCTGAACCTCGATCGATCAGTCTATCAATGACGGAAAGCGTACTGGCCGTCTGACGTCGCAGCACCTCCAGCCTGATCGGCGCTCCAACCAACAGTGCACCACCAGCAACAACATCCCCCGGGCCAATGGCAACCGGCACAGACTCACCTGTCACCAACGCGTTGTTGACCGAACTTCTACCCAGACGAATAACACCATCGACCGGTACACGATCACCGTTATCCACCACCACTTGATCCCCGATATCCAAACGGATGGCGGGCACCACTTCAATCTCATCATCGATGAGCCGTTGTGCTGTCTCTGGGGCTGAAGAGCTGATATCGTCCACCGCTCGCATGGCACGCCGACGCACAGACCATTCCAGATAGCGCGCACCCAGCAACAGGAAGACAAACATGGCAACTGAATCAAAATAGATTTCACCGCTGGCGCTAATCGTTGCCCAGACACTGGAAAAGAAGGCAGCCAGTATGCCGATGCTGACGGGCACATCCATGCCCGGTCGCCGATTGCGCAGATCGTTAAACGCACCCTTCAGAAACGGCTGCGCAGAATACAGCAGCACGGGCGTGGTCAGGATCAGGCTTGCCCACCGGAATAGCTGTTCATGCTCTTTGTCTATTTCGCCCGCTTCGGTGATGTAGGCGGGCAGTGCATACATCATCACCTGCATCATGGCGATACCGGCAATGAACAAACGCTGCATAAACACTTTGGATTCTTTCTTTAACGCAAGTTCACGCTCACGCACATCAAACGGCACAGTCCTGTAGCCCACCTGAGCTATGCGCGCAAGAATTCGCGACAGCTTGAGTTGTTCAGGGTTGAATCGTACTGTTGCGCGTGCACTGGAGAAGTTCACGCGCGCCATATCCACGCCAGCCAGCCCCGCCACACTGCGTTCGAGCACCCAGACACAGGCACCACAGCGCAGCCCCTCCACAGACAGATTCACTTCGACCAGATCAGCATCAGTGCTGTCGCTTGAGGGATGCAGATAACGCTCACTGATCTCCGGTTCATCAAAGACATTGAGCTCATCAAGGCGCGTACTCAAGTCGTCCGGTATGACACCAAACTGCGCAGGCTCAGTACGAAAGCGATAGTAATCCCCAAGCTGCGAATCCACGATGGCCTGCATAATGGCTTTGCAACCTGCACAGCACACATCACGCGGCTGTCCGTCAAACTCGACTTGCCAGCGTGCAGGCTCGAGTACCTGCTCGGAACAGTGGTAGCACCTCATGGTAACGTCATCATGCTCAGATGCATGAAACCCATCAGCCCAAAACCAATAATCATCAAGCCTGCGCACATTCTGATTGTGCGGTTGCGGCTGGCCTTCGCCAGCCATTGCCCTGATAGACCCAACATCATCAGATTAGGCAGTGTGCCGAGGCCAAACACCAGCATCAATAAAGCTCCCTTACCCGCACCACCAGAAACCAGAGCAGCACTGAGCACTGCGTAGACCATGCCACACGGTACCAGCCCCCACAAAGCGCCCGCCCCTATTGAATTGAGCATTCCGGTCCCCGTCAGGCTTCGGGTGGCAGCAGGTCTGACCCAGGCCCAGAATGTTGCCCCGAGAGACTCCATGATTATGGCAATCTGTTTGATGCCCATGATGTAGAGCCCCATCAGGATAATCAGCACGTTACTAAGCAGGTAGGCTATCTGCTGCACCGGCAGCATCGATTCCATCAGCCACGCCACCGACCCGATTGCCCCGGCCAAGGCACCAAGAAAGGTATACATCGATATACGGCCAACGTTATACAGACTCACTGCCACCAAGGCTGACGGTGCAGCTTTCGCCGATGCAGCACCTGATATTGAAGCGGTGTTAACCGGTATGCCAGATAACGTGCTGGCAGGCTTCTGGCGCATCATGCCCAGTGCACTGACAATGCCACCGCACATACCAGCGCAGTGAACACCACCCAGCAGTCCGGTCAGGAATATGGCAAACAGTGAAATTTCTTCGAGAGCCATGACGCTACGGGCTGAGCATGTCGGTGGTTGGGAAAATGCGATGGCAGTTGTGCGCCATACTTAAACTTTAAGCCACTTTATGACTTATGGCTATGTCTGTACACCCTGTAGCAAGCTTAAGCCCTTGCGAATCGTTGCCGAGCTGATCTAAGTCAAAGCGCAGAGTGACACTTCCTCAATAAAAATCGAATGGTCTGAGCAGGCACAAAACATGAACAGTCTTCAGTCAGCCCCGAGGTGATGACATACGCTCACCTTGATCGTTTTTTTCGGACAGCCTCTTTGACAACTCTAATGCCGGACCACCGACATCTCTACTGCAGAATCTGCAATCCTTCGCAAACAGGCGGTGGCCACGCCAGCTCTCGCCATGATATTAAACCCGACGTAGCTTGCAGTCAGTTGCTCAGCGAGATTTTTCAGGAGAACCGCGTCTTGCGCTTTCGGATGAGATGCCTGCAACGAATTCAGAAAGGCTTTTGACAGCAATCCCAGATATCTCCTGACCAGGTCAGACACCTCCTGATCGACAGGTGCGACTTCCACCGCCGCATTGCAGATGAGGCAACCCCACTGCGCCTTGTCGCCACTCATGCCTTTGAAGGCTGCGTTATACAGATCGCGCACCGCAGACTGAGCGCTGCGTGAATCCTGTATCAACTGCGCTGCAACGAAGTAGTACTGCTGCCCATAGAGATCCAGAGCAGCCAGATATAGGGCGCGTTTATCACCAAACGCATTGTAGATACTGCCGCGGTTCATATCGGCTACCTGGCCAACATCATCCATGGAGATGCCGTTAAAACCGTGCTCCCAAAACGCCACTTTCATTTTTTCGAGCACGTCACCGTAATCGAATTGTCGAGGTCTTGCCATTTTTCCACGTCTGCTTTTGCTATCAATGAAGAAAAACTTTGAACCAATACCAATAATTATTGACCGAGTAGTCAATAACTCACAGTAGTTCGCAAAAACTTTTAGTCGACAACTCAATTCCGAAAAAAAATGGAGTTAATATGAATTTGCATATCGCAGGCCATTCGACCCGCGCCTTAACGCTCATTGTGTTGTCAGCTACTGTCTATGGTTGCTCCAGCAGCAACAACAGTATCCCATCAGATGCAGCAGCACCATTGATTGATGTTCAGGTAATCGCCGCAGAGGGTGGCAGCTTCGTTTCAGAAGATGGTCGCCTGCGTGTCACCATACCCGGCGGTGCACTGTCTGAGGATGCTCCACTGGTGGTCACGGCGATCAACCCCACTACCCTACCCACCGGAAATCTGGTAAGCGCAGGTGAAACCTTTGATATAGACGTTGGTGCATCGTTAAGCGCTGCCATGCAGATTGAGATGGGCATCGATCAGCCACCTACCCATCCGACGTTAGCCGAACTGGCACTACTTGAGAACAATCAATGGGTCAGTACCAATGCCAATTTTTTTCGCCGATCGGACAATACCCTGATAGGACTGGTTAATGAAGGTGGTGTGTATCAGGCAGCTTATCGAACCCTGCAAACAGAATCCGGGGATGCTGTTGAGCGTGGCCGAGACATCTTTCTCAACGAAACTTTTGACAACGAACAGTTCTTTGGCGACACCATTGGTCTGCATGAACTATTAAACGGACTTACCCCGACGCAAGCCCTTAGTGTGGGCGTAAACATTGATGTCACCAAGGTGCCGCAAGGTATCGTTGACGTCCTGATAAGCAATGACTTTGCCGCGAAACAGGCAGCTCTTGTATCACCTGAAATAACCCGCGCCCTACTCCGTGCAGATGCTGTCGTCGGGGTGAAGGCAACGTTTGGTGCTGATGGTTCAAGTGAGCTGGCCACCTCCGCAGGTATTACTTGTGCCGTGTGCCATGCGCAGGTGGGGAATACCGAGTTTGAGTTGTCCGAAGGTGTGCTGACACCTCTGCCTATCGGACCATTGAATCTGAATGGAGTACCCAACACGGCTATTGATGTCGGCACGATATTGTCTCTGACTCCGTTTGCCGTTAACGCAGGACAGGATACTGTCGATTTTCTACAGGCATTTGGTGCTGGGCGCTTCGATGCTCGCTCTTTACCCGACAATCCACTGGATGATGGTTTACTCAACCCCACCAGTATTCCGCAGTTGTGGAACTTCATTGACCTTGAAGAGCAGGGCTACGGACTGAACTGGGACGGCCAGTTTGCAAGCCTTGAGGCCCCAAACAATGCGCTGGCAAGTCGCGCAGAACTGGTCTATGACCTGGTGATGCACGCTAATGGCGCATTTGGTACTGAGTCATCGGGAGTTCCAGCGCAACTGAGTTTTGCTCCTGAGCAAGCGCTGATTGACGCCTTTATCGCGGCAGAGGACCAGGCACCTGGTAACGATATAGATCAACAATCACTACTAGATGTTCAGGCATGGCAACGTAGCATCGCAAGCCCAGCCCCCGAGGAATTTGACGAAGCGCTGGCAGAAGCTGGATTCAGGCTTTTCAACGATACCACTCGCGCTCAGTGTGTTACCTGTCATATCACGCCTGAGTTTACTGGTCCGGAACGATCTGCAGCTATCGTGCTACAACCGCCACTTGGCATACTGGCTGATGGTATAAAAACTCCAGGGCTGCGCGGCATCTCACATGTGCCACCCTACTTCCACGACGACAGCGCTGAGACCTTGCTGGACGTTATGGACACCTACTCCGGACGAATTGTGGGAGAGCTGTCTGAGGATGAAAAGCTGGCACTGGTTGAATACCTGAAGAGCTTGTAGCTGAGGTAGATTCATCAGGGCTGGCAATACTCCTGTCCTGGAGCGGTGGCAAACCAGCATGTTCTTTGCTGATTTGCCACCTCAAATTATCCACCCTATTCAAATATCAAGCACCATCTCGATAACCGTTTTGGCAACAAAACCAAGCATGCCAAACCCGAGCACAAAGAACAGTACGATGGTGCCGGTGCGCCCGGCCTTGGACTCCTTGGCAAGATTCCATACGATGAACAACATGTAGAGCATGAAACCGCCAATACCGAACGTCATGCCAAATTTTGCTATCTGCGCTTCTGTAAATCCGAACATTATGGGTTGGGTTGCTCTTTTGCTACCAGGTCGCGGTAGGCATGCCAAGTGGCATGGCCGATAAGCGGCGCTGTTATGATCAATGGGATGAATCCGGCCACAAGACTAAGGCCAATGATCACGACAACCAGAAAAGCCCACAGATAGAGTGCCTTGGGGTTGGCGTGCACACTGCGTACGCTACTGAACACCGACTCCAGGGTATCAGATGCCCTGTCCAGCATCATGGGAGCGGCGATGACACCAACTGCAAACACAATGGATGCAAAGAAGAACCCCACTCCAACCCAGAGAACAAGAAACTGCGGGTTTGATAGAGAGAAAATCTGCTGTAGCACGCCTTGAAGAGTGGGGAAGCTTGTCTGGGATGACAACGCAAACAGGATGAGCGATACCCTTGCCCACACGATCATCGCGAATGTCAGCATGATGGCGAAAAAAGAGAAGCTACCGATATTGCGAACCCAACATGTCAACGATTCTATAAGACTGGCTTTGCCCTTGAGCTCATACTGGCGTGACAGGTCGTAGATGCCGGAGCACAAAAAAGGCCCCATGAGAAAAAAACCACCGATAAGCCCCATGGTAAGTTGCCATTTAGTGGCATACACCCACGCGATGGCATACCCCATCAGCACAAACACCAGACCATAAAACGCTCCCTGAAACCGGGTGTTGACGAAATCCTTCCAACCTCGCTTCAACCAGTCCAACGCTGCGTTATCTGGCACCTTGAGTATAGCTGGCAGAGGACGGGGGTTTTCGTCGTTCACCGGTGCATCAGGCGCACCATTAGCCTTGTTTACGGGATCAGTCGCGTTTGCCATAGTTACAGTCCGCCTCAGGTTACCTGTCTGTACTTGTTAACCATACCGTTAGACCTTACGCAACCTATTGACAAGTATCAATGTCAGGCGTTGCCACTTATACTATCTGTATGAAAGGATATGCACGAATTGCCGCGGCTGTACCCACAGCTGCTGTCGCCGATGTAGACGCTAACCGCGACAACATTCTCGCACTCTGGCGAGAAGCTGACACCGCTTGCGTCAATGTTGTGGTCTTTCCGGAGCTGGGCCTCAGCGGCTACAGCATCCGCGATCTATGCATGAACACAACGCTCCTTGACGCTTGCGAGGCCGCGCTGGCTGCGCTGATTGAGGCCAGCAGTGCATTCGAACCCATGGCCATCGTTGGCCTGCCCGTCCGCTTCAATCACGGCCTGTACAACGTCGCTGTTGCCATCCATCAGGGTAAGTTGCTGGGCGTCGTGCCCAAAGCCTACCTGCCCAATTACAGAGAGTTTGAAGAAACCCGCTGGTTTCGGGCAGGGTTTGATGTACCCGAAAACGCTGTGGCCAAAATTGACAAATATCAGGCCCCTTTCGGACTCGACTTGCTGTTTGACAGCTCCCTGCAGGGGCTCAGCGTTGGTATCGAGATCTGTGAAGACACCTGGGTTCAAGCGCCTCCCAGCAGCTTTCAAGTGTCCAATGGCGCAACAGTAATATGCAACCTGTCCGCCTCTAACTTCACCATTGGCAAGGCTGAACTACGCAGGTTGCTGGCACGCTCAATGTCTGATCGCGGCAAATGCGCCTACGTGTATGTTGCTGCAGGCCCTGGCGAGTCGTCCACTGATCTGGCCTTTGATGCAGACGCATTCATCTGCGAAAACGGCAATCTCTTGTGCGAATCCAGACGCTTTGCCCGGCAAGGCCAGTTAATTGTTCAGGACATTGATCTTGAGCTGCTAGCTTTCGAGAGGCGTTCCACCACCACCTTCGGCGACTGCGCCAAACAGCATCACTCCAACTCAAGGCACATCCAGTTTACTTCGAGGATGCCGGTGAGCCTGGTAAGGAATGTATCGCGTACACCCTTCCTGCCCCGCGACCCTGAAACGTTATCCAACCGTTGCTGGGAGATGTTCGAGATACAGAGTAATGCACTGGCCACTCGCATGAGTGCCATTGGCAAACCCAAGCTTGTGCTGGGCGTCTCGGGCGGACTGGATTCTACGCATGCAGCATTGGTAGCTGCCGCTGCACTGGATTTGTGCAAACAACCGCGCACTGACCTTCTGTGTATCACGATGCCAGGTTTTGGCACCTCGGATGGCACGCGTGACAATGCAGAAGCCTTGTCGATTGCCTTGGGTGCGACATTCAGTCAAGTCAGTATTTCGGATGCCAGCCGCACGGTGCTCGAAGCCATCAAGCATCCCGCCACGGAAAACGTCAGTACGGTTGAACAGCTTATTGATCAGTTGCGCACCCACCCGGAACTGGGTGATGTAACGCTTGAGAACGTGCAGGCACGGTTGCGTACCTTGTTGCTGATGACGCTTGCCAATCAGAACGGCGGCCTGGTTGTAGGCACCGGCGACTTGTCCGAAAAAGCCTTGGGTTGGTCCACCTATGCGGGTGATCACATTGCCATGTACGACGTAAATGCCGGTGTACCGAAAACGCTCATACAGTTTGTTATCCGCTGGGTTGCCAATGAGCGAGCCAACACATGGAGCGATAGCGAGTCACTACGTGAAACCCTGTTTGCCATTCTGGATACACCGATCTCCCCAGAACTGTTGCCAGCAAATGTTGATGGCCAGATAGCCCAACTAACAGAAGAACGTATCGGGCCTTACGAACTACACGACTTCTTCCTGTACCACTTCGTCAGACATGGCGCACGTCCGGGACGTATTCTTGATCTTGCCCGGGTGGCGTTTGATAAAACACAATACGATGACGACACCTTGAAAAAATGGCTAACGCTGTTTATCAAGCGCTTCTTCATGCATCAGTTCAAACGTTCATGCACCGCCGATGGGCCTAAAGTGGGCAACGTAGCCCTCTCACCAAGAGGTGACTGGCGCATGCCTTCAGATGCCAAGCCCGACAGCTGGTTGGCAGACATCGCAGCCTGGCGCCCAACGTCCACCACTGCCGTTGATACCGGAGCAAAGGCACTTTACTAGCCCCGTTTACTGACCATGAAAAAGCCCAACACCGATAAACTTGACAAACTGGTTGCCTCAGCCCGTGCCGACTATGCCACCCGTGAAAACGGCTATCGCCAACGTGCACTCAAACTCTACCCCTGGGTGTGCGGCCGCTGCATGCGAGAATTCACACAAGCGAACCTGCAAGAACTAACCGTGCACCATCGTGATCACAATCATGACAACAACCCTAACGATGGCTCGAATTGGGAACTACTGTGTGTCTACTGTCACGACAACGAACATCAACGGTTTATTGAACAAGTAACGTTTGGCGAGCGTGAACAAGGTGAGGTCGCCACGCACAATCCCTTTGCTGATCTAAAGTCGATGCTGGGTAAGCCATCGTCGGATTAATGCTGGCCAGTTTCATGCTGCTGAGTTACACATGATCTCTGGACTTAATCACCTGACGATTGCCGTCAGTGATCTTGATCGGTCCTTTACTTTTTATGTGAAGGTGCTCGGTTTCACGCCCGTTGGCCGATGGGACAAAGGTGCGTATCTATGTGTCAACGATCTGTGGTTATGTCTGTCAGCAGGACCAACATCGCCAGGCGATGACTACACACACTATGCCTTCAGTGTTGATGAAAACAGTTTTGACGTAACCGTTGCCAGACTAGTGGATGCAGGCGCCTCGTGTTGGCAAGAAAACACCAGCGAAGGCACCTCATTTTACTTTCTGGATCCTGATGGACATAAACTCGAATTACACAGCGGCAGTCTTTCTACTCGTCTGGAATCTCTCAGGCTGAATCCGTATTCTGGCTGGGAGGATCTTAGGTAGTACCGATCGCGATCAAGACCGACTTACTCCAGTTCACTGCGGCGTTCAATGATTTTCGACACCAGACCATAGTCGATAGCTTCGGCTGCTGATAGCCAGTGGTCGCGATCGATATCTGACATCACTTTTTCCAGTGGATGCCCTGTTGCCAGAGCAATGGTTTTAGCGATACGCTCGCGAACAAGCAGAATTTCCCGAGCTTGAATAGCGATGTCTGTTCCTTTTCCACCAATGCCACCGCTCGAGAGCGGTCCGAAGTAACGGTGTCTGACGTTCGCAATAAGCACACATCTGCCGGTCGAAGTTTGCTATCGGTTCTGAATTCAGGCGACGTTAGTACTGCCGTTCTCGGTCATTTACTGTCAGATCAAGATTGAGTTATCACAGATAGGAACTGCTACTGTACCTGATCCGCGAGTGGTTGCACCTTGCCTGTTACGATCAGCCCACACTCTGTGATTAGTCGGAACCAGGAGCCTGCGCGGCAGAAATATTTCGTACCGAAGGCGGCCTTCTACGAGTAATCCCATTTTGGGCGGGATTGAAGCTCGTTTTAGTCATTCAGGCCCGCTAAACTCCTCAAACGAGCGAAAAAATCGACTCAGAATGGAATCACTATCGCTCGAAATTTTCTACCGCGCAGACTCCCAGTTCTGGATATGGTTGCTTCTCTATGGTCAATCGTTGCACTTCTTTGCTAAATTTCCTTCGGCAGTGGCACAATGTAATCGAAGTTAACCGCATCTTTTTTTATTCAGAATTTGAATCTACAAAATTACTGGTAAATAAACTATAGAGCAGGATTCATCATGAGCTATATACAAGGATTCCTTATTGCAGTTCCAACTATTAATAAAGAAGCCTATGTTGCTTTAGCGGTAGAGTCTGCGCCAATCTTCAAAGAATACGGGGCGCTTCGAATCGTGGAAAGTTGGGGGGATTCAGTACCGGACGGAGAGCAAACTGACTTTAAGCGCGCTGTCAAGGCACAAGAAGACGAGACAGTGGTGTTCTCTTGGATTGAGTGGCCGGACAAGGAGACCTATGAAGGAGCTGTCAAGAAAATGGAAACAGATGAGCGGTGGGCGCAGATGCCCGAAATGCCATTTGATGGCAAGCGTATGATGTGGGCCGGATTTGAGCCGGTTTTTGAGTCAGGTAGCTGACGGCCAAAAAAGCCGACGCAACGCGAAAAGTCCAGACCAAGCGAAATTCGTGGAACTCAGGCTGCAGATATGGTCACACGTAATTGAGCCGTGGACTCTATAAGTAAGGCAAACGTTAGCTGAAACCGAACTCCACGATCATCCGGACAGAAGCTGCGCAGAGGCAACCACAACTGCACAAGAGCAGCTCGATGACGTAAGAGAATGTATTACCAGCCTGATGAGGCTTGAATCCGAACTCGTCAGAATTTCTGACGGATGCAAAGGCGCTGGAGTGGCAAGCGATTGTTATGTGTAGAAATTTGGACTTGATCTGACAGACAGTGTCAGAATTGGTCGAGCTCGACCGACCGCATTCGGCCCATTGCGGCCGTAGTACAGAATCGGCACCGTCGCTCCATCATTTCATTAAACCCAGCATAGAATACAATTATGGGAAACGCATTTCGTATAAGTTGATTCGTACGATTTCCTTACCCTCGCAGAAAATGTTTGAGCAACAACTGGCCATGACCCATGACATCGCGTTTTTACACACAGCCAATGTACATATCGAGACCTTCCAGAAATTAGTAGAGGATGCAAACCCTTCTATTCGGGTACGTCACGACGTAGACGAAAGTCTTTTGTCAGAGGCTTTGATTGAGGGAATTACAGAAAGCCTCTGCATGAAGATTGATAGAGCTATGGCGACTGCAGCCCAGACTGGAGCTCGAGTTGTTGTTTGTACCTGTTCAACGATTGGAGGTGTCGCAGAAAATTCGCCACAACAAGGTCTTGCTATCTCAGTACGAATTGATAGAGCTATGGCAGACACAGCGGTTAGGACTAGTGAAAAAATATTGATTCTGGCTGCAGTGAAAAGTACATTGGAGCCCACCCAAGAGTTGCTATTATCATCGTCTAAACGCGCAGGAAAAACGCCAACAATTAACTTACAACTGATAGACGGAGCATGGTCGTATTTTGAACAAGGCGACATGGAAGCATATTATGATTGTATCGAGAGTCACATAAACCTGAATCACAGTGGTTTCGACAATGTGATTCTGGCCCAAGCTTCGATGGCTCCAGTGGCAGGCCGCTTCCTTGGTAATGGAATCCGTGTTTTGGCGAGTCCCGAGATAGGTGTCAAATCAGCCATTGATAATATTCAACCTGTATAACGGATTGGGCGCTAACCATCGGTCGCCACTCGTGGCTGTTTATACTAGGTCAAACACTTAGCGAGAGACTGTTGAAAAATCGATTTGAGGTCAGTTAAGCGAGCAGTTATAGCAAATCAGTCATTACGACTTGATAGCAATAGCCCGATCCCTGCACCAGAAAGTAGTGAAGCACTGAGTCGATTGAAAACCATCTGTCTTTTTGGACTCTGCAACCACGAACCTAGCAGCGAACCGACTAACGCATAAATCAACACTGCAATCCACTCCAAAAATAGAAACAATGCCCCCAAGACCAGGAACTGGCTGGCGACAGGTTCAGAGGCATCGACAAACTGTGGAAGGAAAGCTGTAAATATCAAAATCGCCTTCGGGTTTCCAGCAGCAAGCATGAACTCGTGTCGAGCGAGTATTAACAATGATTCAGAAGCTCTCGGATCCGTTTCAATCTTGACAACACTTGAGCTCCATAGCTGCCAGGCGATGTGAAAAAGATAGAACGCACCGACTATTTTGATGAGAAAGAAAAGATATTCAGAGGTGTGTAGAACCGCTGCCAGACCCAATGATGCTAGCGCGATCATCAAGACAAATGCGAATAGGCGACCCAAGGCGGCGATAAATGCGGTTCTTACGCCATGCTTGCTTGCTGTTGTCATTGCAAACAGATTGTTAGGCCCAGGCGAAAGATTCAGCGCAAAACATGCAGGGATAAATATCAGAAGAGCAGTAGACGTCATATCGGATACTTCTCGTGAGCGTATGTAGTTTGCTCCTCAGTATATCGATTTCTGCTCCTTATTCGATACCTTTCTGTCGGCAGCTATGGGCACACCTGAGACGATCGGCGAACATCGTGGACAACGTCAGCTCTAGAATTCGAGTTGCCTGTTAGCCTGCTCCACGCAGATGGCTCTGAATCGACACTCCTGGCTAAATCCGGACGTTCATTTGCTCAGCCAGACTCGTAAGTGTCCAATTTCCTTGAAGCCGATTTTTGACAAAGCGACAACTTCAACTCTACCGTCGTATCCGACGATTCCCTTCGTTGGGTGCCTGCCAGCTACAGAGGCAACACAGCATACGACATCGTCGAGTGGACCAAACGCATTAGAAATACCGACGGAATCGCCGCTCTGATTGGTTGCCAGGCCAGACACCACCTCGCCATCGCGTTCGACGTAGACCAGCTCGATGGCGTTATTTTCAATCAACGAAAAATTAAAAATCCCGTCGGCTTCACCCCAGGCAGCAACCCATCGATTCAGTTCAGACGGGGTCCGCACTGTTTTAAGCTGAAAATCCGGGTTTTTCATCTCCGTCAAGTGTTGATTTGGCAGGCGGCAATACCACTGAGCCTCGAAAGCAAGAGCGAACCCGTGTCCTTCCAGTTCAAGCTCACTATAGCTATCTTTGATACCCCAGCCCGAACGGAGGTTTGGGCCGACGGTATCGATATGATCATCGACTAGAGCCCCGCTTTTTACAGTAATAATATTTGGGTAGAGCGGTGGCATTGGATGCTCACTCAACCAAACGGACTTATACCAGTTTGCAGATATGCCATGTGACGCTGCAATCGCATTGCACCACGCCGCATTGTTGGAGACTGCTTCGGCTAACCAGAAATCGTCCATTTGGCAAGCGTAGCCTGATATCTGAACGACAGCAATGGGCACTTCAGAGACGATTAGCGAACATCGTGGACAACGTCAGCTCTAGAAATCGAACTGCCTGTTAAAATGCCCCAGGCAAACGGCTTAGAATCGACACTCCCGGCCCAAAGCCGACATAGAAGACCGAGCTCTAAACACTAAAAATCTAACCTAAATACAAGTGAGATACTGACAGTGAAAATCATTCTGATCGGTGCTTCGGGCGATATTGGAAAAGCGGCTTTAGCCGAATTAGCTCCGAGACATGAAGTTATAAAGGTGGGCCGTAGTAGCGGTGACTTGCAAGCTGATATATCTGATCGACAGTCAATTGTCGCAATGTATGAGAAGTTGGGAAACATCGATGCCGTGGTTTGTACTGCCGGCAACGTACATTTTGGTCCGCTTACTGATTTCACCGAAGATCAATTCATGCTAGGTCTTTCGGATAAGGTTATGGGTCAGGTAAACGTTGCTCTTGTAGGCATGAACTACCTAAACGACAATGGATCAATAACACTAACAAGCGGTGTGCTGGATCGCGATCCCATCCGAATGGGTGCTGGTGCTGCAACTGCAAATGGTGCTATCGGAGGTTTTGTTGTTGGAGCTGCAATTGAAATGCCGAGGGGTATTAGGCTTAACGTTGTCAGCCCCGGACTCTTAGACGTTTCAGAAGAAAGGTACGGGTCATACTTCCCTGGACATGAAAGAGTAGCCTCTGAACGCGTTGGGCTTGCCTACACAAAAAGTGTTGAAGGTCCAGGTACAGGTCAAGTCATAATTGTCCAGTAAGTATAGCTTTCTAGAAGCTATCAACTGTCTGGATTGGGCACTTTGCGGAAGTACAAGTTCAAATGAGTTCGTACACTGACTGAAATATCAAGTATCGACTTTTACATGTTATGTTCTTGCTTCGCTGGCCGATCACCGTCATTGCGGGACGATCACTAGGCTTTGACACGCTAATGCTCTTATCTTGTACAAAACTCTTGTACAAAACC
>CAYGSW010000049.1:0-26739 GCA_964352535.1 uncultured Granulosicoccaceae bacterium
GTAACCACCCCAGGCTTCAGGTCTGGGCACATTGCCATCAGGATATTGTTCATGCAGTTTGGCAACACGTGCTTCCAGAACGCTTCGGTCATCGACCGGCTGTGATTGCACGGAGGCTGCTGCGCTAAAGCGGCTGCCTTCCGGGCGTGAGTAAAAGTATTTGTCGGCCTCTTTGGGGTCGAGTTTCACCACGGTGCCTTCAATGCGCACTTGCCGTTCAAGCGCGCACCAGTAAAACAGCAATGACGCCTTTGGGTTCTGCAAGAGTTGCTGCGCCTTGTCACTTTCCTGATAGGTGTACCAGACAAAACCGTTCTCATCAAAGTTTTTGAGCAGCACCACTCGTGAGTGTGGCTGCCCGGAATCATCTGCCGTACTCAGCATCATGGCGGTGGCATCAAGAATCTTCTTGTCGCGTGCATCCTGCAACCAGCCTGTGAACTGTGTAAACGGATTGTCTGCCAGATCACGACGCCGTAAGGTATCCGCGGTGTAATCGCGTCTTGGTTCGATCAAGTCTGCCGTGGGTGTGGTGTTGTTCATGGTATTACGATACTCCGTTTCCGATTTTGCTGGCAGCAACTGCCAGGCACAGCCAGGCTATGATGAGTAATAACCCACCGATGGGTGTAATCATGCCAAGGCGCGTGATTCCCGTGAAAGCCATTGTATAGAGTGAGCCGCTGAAGACGATAATGCCGAGTACAAAACAGATGCCCGAGGCATTGATCCAGCTTGTGGCCCCGGTTGTGTCGGTACTTGCGCCGATGAACAAGGCTGTCAGGCCGCAGCCCAGCAGTGCCAGTGCGTGCCCGGCGTGGTAGGTGACAGCTGTGTCGTACCAGCCACGAGCGCGATCATCAAGTACACCTTGTAGCGCATGAGCGCCAAATGCCCCTGTACCCACTGCCAGTGCGCCAAAAACAGCGCCGGTTACCACTATCCATTGCGTCATGGTTCAATCGCGCCTGTTTTTCATGGATAATCTTGCAGATAATTTGTTAAGCAGGCAATGCCCACTGCAAAACACTCTGTTGAGTGCAATTCAGTGCTCATTACCACTCGATGGAACCGCATAGGCTCAGGTCACTTATGCTAAGTGATGTTGTGCGCGAAATAGTGCCTGCCTGATAAGATCTCATAATAAGTTAAATCCGGAGCACACACATGCCCTCATTCGACGTTGTTTCTGAAGTAGATCAGCACGAGCTGTCTAACGCTGTGGATCACACCCAGCGAGAAATTGGTACTCGGTTTGATTTTAAAGGCACCTCTGCCAAAGCTGAGCTGTCAGAGGGGAAAATCATCATGCTGCATGCTGACAGTGATTTTCAGATCCAGCAGATCCATCCCGTGCTGTACCAGAAACTGACAGCGCGAAAAATCGATATCGCCTGCCTGGAGCCTGGCAAGGTTGAAAACAGCGGCAAAGGCGTAAAGCAGGCTGTGACGGTCAAGCAGGGCATAGACAAAGAGACGGCCAAGAAGGCGGTTGCCAAAATCAAGGAATCGAAAATCAAGGTGCAGGCCCAGGTGCAAGGTGAGCAACTGCGTGTCAATGGCAAGAAGCGCGATGATCTGCAAGCTGTTATGGCTCTGTTAAAGGAAGCCGAGTTAGGGTTGCCTATGCAGTTTCAGAATTTTCGTGACTAGGAGGCTGTCCGAGAATAGGCTGATCGTACCGAAGGTGGCCCCCCGACGGCGCGATATTTTGGCGGGGCTGCCTCCAGTCAGATTTCCGCGTAAATCTCAGCGAATAGAACAACTATTCAGCTCAATTGACACGAAAATCTGACTCAAAATCCCACACCCTCGCCTCGATCGTTATTCTCGGACAGCCTTCTAGCTGTAAAGCGACGATGCAAGCGTACGTATGAAGTGTCGCCACATGTGAATGCGGGGCGTTTATTCGCAAGGTTTTGCACAGTCCATCACCCGTTTGGGCTGCGTTGCAGATCTGCCAGCACTGGTTAAAAAAAGAGACAATATTTGCATGGCATTCAAGATGTCCAAAAGTTCATTGTTCGCCATTCTGTTGCGATCACCCTGGTGGTACAGCGTGCTGTTCGGCTTTGCCGTAATAGGGATAAGCCTGCTTATTGCAGGCGGGCAGTTCGTTATCCTGGGTATTTTCGGCTCAATGCCGTTTTTCGGAATTGCCGGTTTTGCAGCCTACAAAGAATCGCTGAAACCCAGTCAAGCGCGAATGCTGGAAGTTGTAGAGCAAGCGCGAAAAATGCCCGCCATCCAGATTGCTCACAAAATTGCAGAAACCTATGTCCAGGAACGTTTCGATTCTACGGCTTTCAAGGGTAATGCTGCCGAACTGGAGCTTGAGAGAGGTAATCGAAAGTATCTATTGAGCACGAAGCGTTTCAAAGCGGCGAATACCGGCGTTGAGCCCTTGAAACAACTGGTTGCGGCTGGTGAGAAAGCCGAGGCAACCGGTTATCTGTATCTGGCACTGGGTGAGATATCAGACGCTGCCCGTGAATTTGCCAGCCAAAACGATATCGAGTTAATACAGGCGGACCGGCTGACTGAATTTTTTGATGGCAAGGCAGATATCGGTTGAATCAATTAACGGGTTTTGCAGGGTGTAGCCTACGGCCTTCTGCGCTCAGTGAAACCACAAAGTGATCAGGTGGGAATTGTTTAGTGAAGCTCCTATACGCTCAATCTTTTCGCATCGTCTTGTCACTGGCCAGGTAGGCTTCCACCCATTCTGGTACTTTTAATCCTGCGGCAACCTCAGCGTCCATAACTTTCTCCATTTCGAATATTGTCTTAAGGCTTTGTATCACTTCATCCAGTCGCTCAAATGGAACCACGACAACACCGTCCTGATCCGCGACAATCATATCCCCGCTCTCAACTTCCTGGCCCCCTAGCTGCACCGCAAATCCGACAGATCCTGGTCCCGACATATAAGGTGTTGCAGGCGTTAGTCCGCAGCACCAGACCGGCAGACCGATGGGCACAATGCCCTGATAGTCGCGAACCGGTCCATCGGTAACAAATCCGGCAGCACCGCAATTTTTCATCATGCCAATCAGGCGATCACCCGCAGCGGCACATCCTGTGTGTGCGGCAAATGCAGAAACTACGATGTCGCCACTGCTGATAAATTTCAGAGCAGCGAATGATGCCAGGACATCTGCCGGACCGCAGTCGGCGGTCAATGCAGGGCCGGCAGCGACACAGCGCACATCCCGTCCGGCGCCAATCGGCTGGATAGTGGATGACAGGGCGCCACCACCAGAGAGAGCATCAACGACAAATCCTGACGGCACGCCCTGAAACGCTGAAATCTGAGCATCTGTCGGGCGCCTGAACGATGTCTTAATCGTCAGACTCGGTGGAGGTTGTATCATGTTCTCATTCATCCTCTGATGGAGAAAATGAACAGTTACACAAAACTTCCTTTCCTACAAGCTCCATGACTCCGGCTATATGTCCTCGGGATGTAACTCACACATGAACCTGAATTCCCGGCTTGGTATGAATGTCGTAGCCGCTGTTAAAAGCCATTACGTTATGCATAACCTAAACCCTGTCCGCTAACGAACTGTACCCGCCAATGATCAAACTAACCATCAATAAAGTAGAACATGAGCTTGACGTAGAGCCCGACATGCCACTGCTTTGGGCACTGCGTGAAGAGGTAGAATTACGTGGCACCAAGTTTGGTTGTGGTCTTGGTCTGTGTGGGGCTTGCACAGTACACATTGACGGTGCACCTGTGCGCTCGTGTGTGTACCCGGTCAGTGCGGCAATTGGCAAGCAGATTAATACCATTGAATCCATCGGGACGATTAATGCGCCCCATGCTGTGCAGAGGGCATGGATTGACTATCAGGTACCGCAGTGTGGATACTGCCAGTCAGGCATGCAGATGGCAGCGGTGGCATTGTTGAAAGTCAACCCGCAACCCAGTGATGAAGACATCGACAATGCGATGACCAACTTGTGTCGCTGTGGCACTTACGATCGAATTCGCACGGCGATCAAAGCTGCGGCAAAGGAGCTTGTGTAATGGGTATCACCCGACGAGCTCTCATGGTAACTGGCGCAACGGTTGGTGGCGGACTGTTATTGGGTGTGGGTGGCGTTGGCACTCATCTGTTGGTGCATGATCGTTTGGATGTTCAACGTGAGGGGCATGATGATCACACTTCCGCTCACATCAATATGTGGCTGCGTATCACGATAGATAACAAGGTTATTGTCATCAACCCTCACGCCGATATGGGGCAGGGTAGTAGCACGGGTCTTTTGCAAATTGTTGCAGACGAACTCGACGCTGACTGGTCGCAAATGCATGTGGAGCAAGCACCGGTGGAGTTAGCCTATTCGAACGGCAAGGTGTTTGAAGGTTTTGTGCGTGAGATGATCACACCGCCACAATGGGCCAGCACATTGCTTGAAAACGGTTTTTACCGCTTGGGTGATCTGATGAGCATGCAGATGACGGGTGCGAGTGCTGCAGTGCGTTTTACGGGATGGCATGCCATGCGCACAGCCGCTGCTGCCACCCGGCAAATGCTGATTGAAGCTGCCGCTGCGCAGTGGCAAGTGCCGATAGATTCATTGACGACACAGGCAGGTGCCGTGTTGCACAGTGATTCCGGACAGTCACGCCGTTATGGAGAGCTTGCCTCAGCTGCAGCGCAAATGCAAAGCCCGAAAGATGTACAGCTTAAAACCTCAGAACACTATCGTTACGTAGGCCAGTCGCTAGCACGTGTTGATGTACCTGCAAAGGTTCTTGCCAATTCGGACTACGGCATCGATGCTGCTGTTCCCGGTATGCAATACGCAGCTGTTGTTACCAGTGGTGTATTCGGTGCTCAAGTGACATCAATAGACAATCTGGATGAGGTCAAAGCGATTCGTGGTGTAAGTGATGTATTGGTGGTCCCCGATGGTGTTGCGGTTGTGGCCGATAATCCATGGCGGGCAGAGAAAGCAGTAAGAGATGTCAACTTCACACGTGAACCACATGCCAACGATTCACTGAGTACAGAGTCTCTAATGGAGGCGCAACGCCGGGCTCTGTCTGAATCACTATCCAGTGCAATGAGCACGGGCAAGCCTGACGATATCAATGCGACGCTAAGCGCTGAATACTTTGTGCCATACCTTGCACATGCCACTCTGGAGCCGATGAATGCAACGGTGTGGCAGCAGGATGACAAGCTGCACATTATCGGTGGCGTCCAGAACCCATTACTGGCAAGGTCTCGTGCTGCAAAGGAGGCAGGGCTTGAATTGGATGATGTTGTCTTTCATGCACGCCAGATGGGCGGTGGCTTTGGCCGACGAGTCGGCTTCAGCATGAGCGATGACGAGCCACTGAACTGGCTGGTACAGGCCGTGCGCATTGCCTTGGATTCGGGCCAACCGGTGAAAACGACCTGGTCACGCGAAACTGATATGCGCAGCGATGTTTATCGTCCTATGGTGATAGCGCAATTCGAGGGCACGCTCGACGACTATGGCAAGCCGGCCCTTTGGCGCTCGCGCAGCTACGGCAAAGAGATGAACATCAAGTCGGTGGCGCCTCCCTATGCTATTCCACATGTGTCGGTCAGCTTTGCCGATAAACCGCATCCAGTTCCAACGGGTTTCTGGCGCAGCGTTGAACACTCACAACATGGTTTTTTTGTCGAAAGCTTTATTGATGAGTTGGCTTTTGCTGCGGGTGTTGATCCGTTGCAATATCGTTTGAATCTACTGGAAGAGAGGTCACCGGCAGCAATGGCACTTAGAAAAGTGGCAGAGATGTCCAGCTGGCGCAGCGACATGGATGACCAGGGTCGCGCTCTGGGAGTCGCCATGGTTCATAGTTTCGGTTCAACCGTTGCACAGGTTGTTGAGGCGTCCATAACGCCCTCTGGTCCACAAGCGCACCGGGTCTGTTGCGCGGTTGACTGTGGTGTGCCCGTCAACCCGCAAGCGATCGAAGCGCAAGTGCAGGGTTCGGTGAGCTTTGCCTTGTCGGCGGCCTTGTATGGAAAATGCGATTTAAAAGACGGTGGTGTTGTGCAAAGTAATTTTCATGACTACAAAGTGGTGGGAATGGCACAAGCACCACGCGTGGAAGTCGAGATACTCAATCTTGGTAGCCCCATTGGCGGGGTAGGCGAAATAGGTGTGCCGCCATTGGCACCTGCATTCACTAATGCGCTGGCCGTGATTGACGGGGAACGTCGGCGAGCCTTGCCATTGATCAACTAAGCGCGTGATAAACGTCATACCGCGTATTAGCGGTCTCAATGACAGTTCGCTGCCCGCCAAACCCATCTGATCCTGCCAACAATGGCGCACCTTTTGGTCGTTTAACGGTAACTCGAGAAACACCTGCCTCAAGCGCCCTCACTAACAAATCGGGACTTTCCTCACGTGCAGGAGGCCCCAGCAAGGCATGTAGAAATTGCATCCCCTTTTTGCTGTACGCTTTTTTTCGGCGTGGCGGGTACATCGGATCCAGATAGATCCCGTGGATGTTCTGTGGTGGGCGGGTTCTCAGAAATTCGACGGCATCTGCGTGTAACAAGGTGATACGTTCAGCAATGGTGTAGCTGTCTGCGTCCAGTCTTGCTCTGACCATTGCATCGTTAAGCAGGGCGTGCACTATGGGGTGTCGCTCGATGATGACGACGTTGCACCCTGTTGAAGCCAGCGCCCAGGCATCTTGACCCAGACCTCCAGTGGCGTCCACGATGTTTGGTGGTTGATTCTGCGTTTTTCGAAGCTGTTTGATACCCAGTGCCTTGACCAGTGCCTGCGCACCTTGACCACTCTCGGTGGTGCGATGGCGTGGTTTGCCGGACGTAAAATCTAACACCAGCTGCACACCGTCAGGGCGCGACAGCGTCAACGCAGAATCTTCAGCGGCTCGAAATATTTGCCATTGACCTGCTGCAGCTGTTTCCACGGTCTTCACGCCCAGGTTCGCCCACAGGGTTTCATCCTCGGCATTGCCAGATAACCCCACAATCACAGGTGGCGTCCATGCTTGCATCAGTAACGTAAACTCAACTGTCTTACCAGCCACCGTTGATTAATGACGTGCATGAAATTCAGATAAAAGAGGTTAGCGAGCAGGATGCAAAGCGTCGATTGAGACTGCGGGTTGCGGCCAAGATGATGATGTATCTTGGTTTTGCAGGTGTTGTGTACGTGTTCATTTCGGCCCTCATGTCGGGGGACGGTGAGGTGCCTAATGTGCCGAGCATGCGTGTGGACATTGCAGGCATTGAGCCCGGACAGATCGAGTTCCTGAGCTGGGAAGGGCGTCCGGTGCTGGTGTATCGTCGCACTGACGCTGACATTGTGGCGCTGAGATCGGGTGATCCTCGCATTCGGGATCCTGACTCGAACAGCTCGGTACAGCCCGAGTTCGCCAAAAACTGGATGCGTTCGCAAAGTCCTGACTACTTCGTCTCCATTGCTCTGGGTACCGGCCAGGGCTGCACGGTTGAAATGGTCCCGGCCAGTGATGAGCTGTTTCAGGGAAAACCCTGGCAGGGTGGTTTTATGGACAGCTGCGGGAAGGATCGTTTTGACTTTGCCGGGCGTGTCTTTGAAAAGCAGTATGCGGGAAAGAATCTGCAAGTGCCGCAATACGGCATCGACGGCACCACGCTTGTGCTTGGACGTTAAAGCGCGTTTGGGCAATGGGTGAAAAATCCGAGCCATTCCCATTCGATTCATTGCCATTATTGCGTTCTCATCAATAATGTGGCGGCAGCTCGTCAGCTAATGAGGGCGAAGCCTCTGACATGCCGTCGCCAGTGGAGCTCTTCAACAATTCCTGCTGTTGCAGCTGCAGGCGCTCAATGTCCCGGTATTGGCGCAGTATAACCTCGTGCAGTTCCTGCACGGTGTTTTCCATATCCATGAGCTTGAGCTCAAGGGTTTCGATTCGTTGGCTGAGTTCGTCGTTTGACACGTGTTTGTCCCAATAGTATTACCCAAGTCTGACGCTTGGCGGCAGGCGTTGCAATGACGTAGTGCCGTTTTAGCACGATGCAATCACCATCAATTCCCGCTTGTACCTGTGATGAGCCTGAACGTCCGGAGCAACAGGCTCTGGGTTATCATAGGCGCCTGTTTAACCGCTTCCTCTAGGCAGGCACATCGTGGCACTGACACCTGACGATATCGCATCCATTGCTCATCTGGCACGCGTGGGCATCGAGCCTGATGCGCTGGCGCCGCTGGCAGCCGACCTGTCCAATGTGCTGGATCTGGTGAAGCAGCTGCAGGCCATCGACACCACAGGCGTTGAGCCGATGGCACATCCGGCCAGTGCTAGCCTCTGGCTGCGCGATGATGAGGTTACTGAAGTGGATCAGCGAGATACTCTGCAGGCACCGGCTCCGCAAACGCAGGATGGCTATTTTCTGGTTCCGCGAGTCATTGAGTAGGTCGATGTCGCAACAGACAACCATCGCTGAATCGCCGCCTATTACCCTCGTTTACTAGCAAGTACACCTAACAGACCCTGCCAACTATGCACGACAAAACGCTGGCCCAACAAGCTGCGATGCTCGAGTCTTCACAGATTAGTAGCACAGAACTGGTCAATCATTACCTTGAACGCATCGAGCGACTCAATCCGCACATCAATGCCTACCTGTCTGTGGATGCGGAAGGTGCGAGAGCGGCGGCTGTGGAAGCTGACAAGGCGCTCGCCACTGGTTCAGCAGGACCATTAACCGGCATTCCCATTGCGCACAAGGATATCTTTTGCACTAAAGGCATCACGACAACCTGCGGCTCTAAAATACTGCAAAATTTTGAAGCACCTTACGATGCCACGGTTGTAACCAAGCTGGCTGATGCCGGTGTGGTCTCGCTGGGCAAGGCCAACATGGACGAATTTGCCATGGGCTCATCGAACGAAAACAGCTACTACGGACCAGTATCCAATCCCTGGCAGCACGATCGGGTACCTGGGGGCTCATCGGGTGGAAGTGCAGCGCTGGTTGCCGCACGCCTGGCAGCAGCGGCCACCGGTACCGACACCGGCGGCTCTATTCGCCAGCCGGCCGCGTACTGTGGCATCACGGGCATCAAGCCTACCTATGGACGCGTATCGCGTTACGGTATGATCGCTTTTGCTTCCAGCCTCGATCAGGGCGGACCCATGGCGCAGACAGCCGAAGATTGCGCATTACTGTTGCACGCCATGTCGGGCCATGATGTCAGGGATTCCACCAGCAGTAATACACAGGTCCCTGATTTCAGTGCAATGCTCAACAATGAACTTGAGGGGTTACGCATTGGGGTGCCCAAGGAATACTTTGCCAAAGGGCTGGATGATGGGGTTGCTGTGGCGGTACAGGCAGCACTTGCCGAGCTGGAAAAAGCAGGCGCTGTTTTAAAAGAGATCAGTTTGCCAAATCAGCAGCACTGTATTCCAGCGTATTACGTGATCGCTCCCGCTGAAGCATCCAGTAATCTTTCGAGATTTGATGGCGTACGCTTTGGGTATCGTTGTGAGAACCCGCAGGATCTGCAGGATCTCTACACACGCTCACGCGGTGAAGGTTTTGGTGACGAGGTGAAGCGTCGAATCCTCATCGGTACCTATGCATTGTCTGAAGGGTACTACGATGCCTATTACAAGAAAGCGCAACAAGTGCGACAACTGGTCAGCAACGACTTTACTGAAGCGTTCAAAGAGGTGGATGTTGTCGCGGGTCCTACAACACCTACGGTTGCTTTCAAGCGTGGTGAGAAAAACGATCCTATCAGCATGTACCTCAATGACTTGTTTACCGTGTCTGCCAATCTCAGCGGATTGCCGGGGCTTTCTGCGCCTTGCGGTTTCAGTGACGGTTTGCCGGTAGGCCTGCAACTGGTGGCCCCCGTGTATCAGGAGGCGAGGTTGTTGAATATCGCGCATCGGTACCAACAGATGACTGACTGGCATGCCCAGTCACCGGCCGGTATAGAGTGAGATCATAGTCATGGCATGGGAAACAGTGATCGGGCTGGAGATTCACGCGCAGCTCAAAACAAGATCGAAAATATTTTCAGCAGCCTCTACAGCATTCGGGGCAGAACCCAATACGCAAGCCAGTGCGGTAGATCTGGGTTTGCCGGGTGTGTTGCCAGTGGTGAACAAAGAAGTGGTCCGCATGGCGGTAAAGTTTGCATTGGCAACTGACGCGGCTATCGGAAAACGCTCTGTGTTTGCGCGCAAGAATTATTTCTATCCTGATTTGCCCAAGGGCTACCAGATCAGCCAGATGGATTTTCCGATCGTTGGCGAAGGCTCTATTACTGTCACGCTGCCTGACGGGACGGATAAAACGGTGGGCCTCACCCGCGCGCATCTGGAAGAAGATGCCGGCAAATCGGTGCATGATCTGTTCGAAGGCTCTACCGGCATTGATCTGAATCGGGCAGGAACGCCACTACTGGAGATTGTCTCTGAGCCGGACATGCGCTCAGCTACAGAAGCGGTTGCTTATGCGCGGTATGTGCATTCTCTGGTGCGCTACATTGATATTTGTGATGGCAATATGCAGGAAGGCTCGTTTCGTTGCGATGCCAATGTCTCTATCAGACCCATGGGCAGTGAAGAGCTTGGTACACGCACAGAAATCAAGAACGTCAATTCGTTTCGCTTTCTTGAGCGTGCCATCGATTTTGAAGTCGAACGACAGATCGATATTCTGGAAGATGGCGGTCGGATCATTCAGGAAACCCGTTTGTACGATGCAGACAAGGATGAAACTCGCTCCATGAGGTCAAAAGAGGAAGCCAACGATTATCGGTATTTTCCTGATCCCGATCTGCCACCGCTGATCATTGATGATGCGTTCATTGAGGCGGTGGCAAAAACAATGCCTGAATTGCCTGCTAAGCGGCGTACTCGCTTTATTGAGGAGCTTGGTCTGGCTGCTGCAGATGCGCAAGCGTTGTGTGCAGATAAGCAGACGGCCAATTACTTTGAAGCGGTGCTGGCAGGTCAGAGTTTTGCGCCCAAACTGGCATCGAACTGGGTGCTGGGTGAAGTGTTCGGACGCATGAACAAGGAAGACGTGGCCTTGTCAGATATGCCAGTGGTGGCTTCGGAGCTGGGTACGCTTATCCAGCGTGTTGATGATGGCACGCTTTCGGGCAAGCTGGGCAAGCAGGTGTTTGATGCGCTGTGGTCCGGTGAGCACGATGTGGATGCGATTATCGAGGCACGAGGATTGAAGCAGATCAGTGATACCGGTGCCATCGAGGCTATGGTGGATGAGGTTATTGCAGCCAATCCGTCGCAGCTGGCTGAGTACCGTGCTGGTAAAGAGAAGCTGTTGTCGTTTTTTGTTGGTGCCGTCATGAAGGCCTCGAAAGGTAAGGCAAATCCGGCACAGCTTAATCAGATGCTCAGAGAAAAGCTTAAGGGTTGACGGAGCCTCCTAGTACGCATGTTGCTGCAAGCGCTTCAGTTGTGTGGCAAACATGGCCGCTGGGTATTGCCTTTGGGATTGATAGGCGGTTTTACGTTGCCGATGGCTGCCGAGCCGTCCAGGCACCTTATCGGCCCCAGCATCTGGCTACTGCTCTTTCTTAGTGTACTGCGACTGTCAAGCACAGGAACACTGGATCTGTCGTTAAACCGACTGTCCGGTATTAAAGCCACATCGTTTACAGGCTTGCTGGGTACTGTTCTGATCGCACAGCTTGTGTTTCCATTACTGGTGTTTGCCTTTACAACCGCTGTGGGAATACCCGCTATCTGGTGCCTGGCAGCAACGCTTGTTGCAGCAGCTTCTCCTATTTCTGGCAGTCCCAATCTTGTGGTGCTGATGAGGGGGGATGCTGTGTTGGCCTTGCGCTGGTTGATAGCGGGCACTGTGATGTTACCGCTCACCTGCCTACCCGTGTTGTTACTGGTGTTTGACGATCAGCCTGCGATGGGTCTGTTACTGCCGTCCGCAAAACTTCTGCTGCTCATCGGGACTGCAACGGTGTCGGCGTTGGCGGTACATCAATACGTTCATCGGCAAGGCGTTGTTCTATCGCCTTCAGCGCTTGATGGGGCGGCGGCCATTACACTGGCCATTATGGTGGTGGGGCTCATGAGTGCCGTACATGCACCTGAAACCACGTTGCACAGTTTTTTTGTGGCGTTAGGTGCAGCAATAGTGATCAATGTTGGTTTTCAGGGGCTGGGCGCCACCGGGTCGAGGACTCTAAAGCACCCGCCACAGCGTACTATTGGAACTGGCGTGATCTACGGCAACCGCAACATTGCCTTGTATTTGACGGCATTGCCTGCATCTTCTACCGAACCGCTACTACTGTTCATCGCCTGTTATCAGATACCGATGTATCTGACGCCACTGATAGGTGATTTTTTCTACCGCCGATTGGAGTGATGTGTGCGCGATCAAGATTTACAACAAAAATTTCTGATTGATTCGTGCGATGCACGGGGTCAGCTGGTGCAATTGGATGATGTGTGGAGCGAAGCCACAGCGCGCACCGAGTACCCTGCCACGATAAAGCAGATATTGGGCGAGGCTTTTGTTGCGGCAACACTACTGGCTGGCACCATAAAGTTTGACGGCAAGATGACAATGCAGGTGCGTGGCGAAGGCCCCATCCATTTGCTGGTAGTGCAAGTGACCAATGAGGGTAACGTGCGCGGGCTGGCGCGTTGGCAGAGCGTACCGGAAACTCAAGATTTGCCAACAGCCTTTGGCGCTGATGCACGCATGATTATCACCATTGAGGCTGATCGCGGCGCTGAACCCTATCAAGGTATCGTACCGTTGGAAGGAGACAACCTGGCCAGCGCTCTGCAAACCTACTTTCGCACCAGTGAACAGTTGCCAACCGAGCTTTACCTGGCAGTCTCGGAAAGTTCCGCCGCGGGTGTGCTGATTCAGAAACTACCTGTTGAAGAGCGTACTTACCACGATTCGGACGGCTGGCCGCGTGCCAAGGCGCTGTGCGACACGTTAAGCAATGAAGAATTATGTGTTGAGAGTGCTCAGACCTTACTGCATCGTCTGTTTCATGAAGAGCGCGTACGCGTGTTCGATGCACATCCCGTGCGCTTTCGCTGCAGTTGTTCGCGTGAGCGCACCGATGGCATGTTAACTGGGCTGGGGAAAAGTGAAGTCGACGACATCATTGAAGAGCAGGGCAAGGTTGAAATAACCTGCGAGTTCTGTGATGCGCAATATAACTATGATCCGGTGGATGTCGCCGCATTATTCAAAGGAGTGCCAACTCAGGTCTCAGCTTCTGATGACGATGACATACCCACTCAGGAAACGCTCCATTGACAGCCAGAGCGTATGATATTTTTCAGTAGCGCCTGCGTCGCTGGATGCGGTGAGGTTGTCGAGAAAATGTCCCGTAGTGTGTGGCAGCTTATCTTACGTGCCTGGTATTTCAGTTATCTCAATCGCCTTGCTCGGTGTCACATAGCAGCTGGGTTCACGTTACACTTTACAAAGGCTACAAACGAGAAACACCGATCCAATGTCCGTTATAAAACCTGCCGATCCGTTCCCACCCATTGCCTTTCACATGATGTCTGGCAGCGAGGAGAGTCTTGCCGACAGCCTTGGAAAATGGGTCATGCTAATCGTGTATCGTGGTGATCATTGCCCACGTTGTAAAACCTATATTGCGCGTTTGCACGAACTGGAAAGTGCGTATGCGGATCGTGGGGTAGAAATACGTCTTGCCACCATGGACCCGGAACACATCGTTCGGCGCACCATGGATGAAAACAAGTGGACATTGCCGGTAGCGCATGGCTTGAGTGTTGCCGAATGCCAACAACTGGCCCTATACCTTACAGACCATGAGCCGGAAAGCGAACTGTTTGGAAAGCCGTATTGCGAACCGGGCCTTTACCTGATTAATCCCGAGGGGCTCACACAGGTAATTGCAACATCTAATTCTCCCAGTGTACGTCCGGATCTGGACGTTGTGCTGGATGGGATCATTGGTACGCAGCAAAGGAATTTGCCGATACGTGGCTTGCATGTTGTGTCTTGAGTGACACGGCCACACCAGGGTATTTCTGATCGGTTCTAATCTTGGATGGTCCAGCCCTGGAACAGGTGGGGCATACGATGCCGCAATGTTTTTCAATCAACGCTCTTGGGTCCGCAAACACTGCAAGCAGGATTGCGGTTTAGCTGAATCTCATTCCATTCCATTGCCAGGCCATCAAACAGTACCAGCCGTCCGGCAAGGCTGTCGCCGATGCCGCAAATCAGTTTGATGGTTTCAATAGCCTGTATGCAACCCACCATGCCAACCACCGGTCCCAGGATGCCGGCTTGTGCACAGGTGTCGGCTGTGCTGTGTGACTCGCCATACAGGCAGCCATAGCAAGGTGCGTCGGGCAGACGGCTGTCGTACACGCTGATCTGCCCGTCGAAGCGAATGGCAGCGCCGCTGACCAGCGGCACCTTATGTGTAACGCAGGCGTCGTTGACGGCAAAGCGGGTGGGGAAATTGTCGCTGCAATCGAGCACTGCGGTACAGGTGGGTACCAGTGTTGCAAGGTCCTCCTCGTCCAACGCATAGTCGATGGTGTTTATCTGGCAGTCAGGATTGATATCCAGACAGGCCGTGCGCGCTGAAGCGGTCTTGAGTTGTCCGACTCTGGCTGTGTTGTGTGCCACCTGGCGCTGCAGATTGGACACCTCGACCGTGTCGAAATCTGAAAATGTCAGTGTGCCAATGCCTGCGGCTGCCAGATACAGGGCAGCAGGCGAGCCGAGCCCTCCCAACCCCACAATGAGAACATGCGCATCGGCCAGTTTGCGTTGGCCCTTCTCACCAATCTGCTCAAGGCTTAGATGGCGGCTATATCGATTGTCTGGTGTTAGATCCATAGTGCACAGCATAGCGTGAGCGTCGCAGTGATACACTCTAGACGATGAATTTTCTCGCTCATTCTCTGCTGGGTTTTGACCGCTCTGCACTTATTGCAGGGCAGTTTTGTGGAGATTTTGTTCGTGGCAGTGATCTGTCACGTTTTCCTCCAGAAATAGAACGCGGCATTCGGCTGCATCGCCACCTTGATCGCTTTACCGACACCCATGATGCACTGAGACCGGTTCGCCATCAGGTACCACACGTACCGTTGCGTTTCGCGGGTATCGTCGTGGATGTGATGTTCGATCATTATCTTGCACGTCGTTGGGAGCAGGTGAGTCATGTGTCACTTGAAGATCACGTTGACACGGTACATCGTGCACTGGACATGCACGCGTCGCATTTTCCACCGAATTTGAAGCGCTTCGTCCAGGTGTTGAAGCGTGACGATATCTTGCAGAAGAATATTCATCTGGAGGCCATCGAGCTGACGTTGGCACGCATAGCACGGCGCTCGACTAAATTTGCACCACTGGCCTTGACGACGGCTCAACTGGAGCCATTGCGAGAATCTCTGGTAGAGCCATTCACGATGTTCCTGCCTGAACTGCATCAGTCTGCGCTCGACTATCTAGCACCACCCCTGGGGGGCGTTTCATGAGCACTAAAAAAGGTTATTCATCCGGTAGCTTGCCTGAGCAGTGGTCTCGGCGACAATTCCAGGGGCTTGCTCTGGCTAATCGCGAGCTGAGTTTTCTAGCGTTTGATGCGCGTGTGCTGGCGCTGGCCAGTGATCCTCAAGTGCCGCTGTTGGAACGACTGCGTTTTCTGTGCATCTCCTCCAGCAACCTGGATGAGTTTTTTGAAATTCGTGTTGCTGGACTCATGCAGAAAATCGAAGGTGGCATGGAAGGGGCAGGGATGGATGGTCTTTCTCCTGCACAAGAGATGGACGCCATCAATATCGATTGTCATGCTCTGGTTGATCAACAGTACAAGCTGCTGAATGATGTATTGCTACCAGAGCTTGCTGAGCAAGACATCCGGTTTTTCACCCGTCAGAGTTGGGATGAAAAAATGCAACAGTGGATCAAGGACTTTTTTATCTCAGACATTGCCCCTGTCTTGAGTCCACTCGGGCTTGATCCGGCTCATCCGTTTCCACGCATCACCAACAAGAGCTTGAGTTTCATTATTGATCTTCGTGGTCAGGATGCCTTTGGCCGTGATTCTGGATTTGCACTGGTAAGAGCGCCCAGATCATTGCCTCGTGTCATTCGAGTGCCGTCCGAAATTTGTGGGGTTCGCGATGGGTTTGTTTTTCTATCCTCTATCGTCCATTCGCAGATAAGTTCGCTGTTCAGCGGCATGAATCCCATGGGGGTCTACCAGTTTAAAGTCACGCGCAACAGTGATCTGTACGTCTCGGAAGAGGAGGTGGCAAACCTTCGGCGTGCGCTGGAAACCGAGTTGGTGCAACGTAACTTCGGACAGGCTGTCAGACTGGAGGTGGCTGCCAATTGCCCTAACCGTATCGTCAAATACTTGCAGCGACAATTCAAGCTCAACGATGAGACGGTGTATCGCGTGGATGGTCCTGTAAATCTGAATCGACTCTTCGCCATTCCTGATGAAATCGACAGACCTGATCTGAAATACCCATCGTTCACACCGCACGTGGCCAATGCCTTCGAATCGGGTGTGAATATATTCGAGCACATAGCGCAACGTAGTCCGTTGCTGTTTCACCACCCGTACGAATCCTACATGCCGGTCATTGAGCTTATCCGGCAAGCGGCCAGTGATCCTGATGTGCTGGCGATAAAACAGACCCTGTATCGCACCGGGCACGAGTCCGTATTTGTCAGTTCGTTGATGGAAGCCTCGCGAGCGGGCAAGGATGTCACGGTCGTCATTGAGCTGCGCGCACGCTTTGACGAAGCCGCCAATATCGAGCTGGCTACTCGTCTGCAAGAGGCGGGGATCCAGGTGGTGTATGGTGTGGTGGGTTTCAAGACGCACGCCAAGATGCTACTAGTGGTACGCCGTGAAAAACACAAGCTTGTACGCTATGTGCATGTCGGTACGGGCAATTACCATGCAACCACGGCTCGTGCCTATACGGATATGAGCATGCTGACAAACAATAAATCCATTACGGAAGATGTGCACCGGGTGTTTACACAGCTTACTGGCCTGGGCCAGGCTCTGAATCTCAAACAGCTGGTGCAGGCACCGTTTGCCTTGCATAAATACGTGTTGGAGCGTATCGCAAACGAAACCAGAATTGCCAAGGACGGTGGTCAGGGGCATGTCATTGCCAGGATGAATTCGCTGGTGGATCCAGGTGTTATTGAAGCCTTGTACAAAGCTTCGCAAGCAGGCGTCAAGGTAGAGCTGGTAATCCGTGGCATCTGCATGCTCAAACCCGGAATTCCCAAGTTGTCCGAGAACATCCGCGTGGTATCAGTATTAGGCCGCTTTCTAGAACACTCACGGGTGTTCTGGTTCCTAAACAAAGGTAAAGAACAGCTGTACATCAGTAGTGCAGACTGGATGCCCAGAAACTTCTTTAACCGTGTTGAGATAGCCGTGCCATTGGAGGATGAGGCGCTACGTCGTGTCAAGGAAGAGTGTCTGGACATCTACCTGAACGACAACATGTTCGCGTGGCAGTTGAACGCACAAGGAGAGTATGTGCGTCTCAAGCCAGATAATGATGCGCCTTTCAGCGCACAACAGTTTTTGATAAACCGATTTGGTGGAGGCAGGGTTCATCACTAACAATTGTGCCGTGAATAACCTTTTAGCTCTTCTCGGCCTTCAGCCTGATATCAACATGCATCAGGCGTTCGGCTTCGGCTTGAAGTTCGGCGTAGGTCAGGGGGTGCGAATCCAGCCAGCTCTGCGGTGCAGCCACTGTAATCTGGCCTTCCTTTATCTTTAAACTGATCTCGTCGATAGGGTCGTCGTTACGCCCTCGATGTAGCAGGGCGGCCAGGCGTAACAGGCCCAGAAGTTTAAGAAGCCGGTCGTGTTCCTCTTTAGGCAGGTCAGTAAACGCCTCATGTTCTATCTTGCGACGGTGAAAGCGCACCAGCAACGCGAGGGCCTTTTGTTCTGCTAGCGTAAAGCCCAGCAGATCAGAGTTTTCAAGAATGTAGGCACCATGCTTGTGGTATTGCGTGTGAGCCACGCCCATGCCCAGCTCGTGCAGCTTGGCAGCCCAGCTTAAAAGCGGTAAATCGACATCCGGGTCAAGATTCCATGTCTGTGCAACGTGCCCGAACAACATGCTGGCAGTAACTTCCACACGCTGGGCCTGGCGCTCGTCGATAGAGTAGCGTTGAGCAAGATTCGCCAGTGTCTGGCTCTGTATGTCGATGTGTTCGTTTTTTCCCGACATCTCGAAGATAAGCCCTTCACGCAGTGCCACCTGACTTGCCTGCATCACATCGATGTCCAGTGTTTTCATGATGGCGCGTAGCACCGCAAGACCACCTGCCACGACCTGCATCCGACTTTCGCTGACACTCTCAAGCTTCAGGTTGGCAACACTGCCTGCTTTGATGATCTCCTTGATCAAGCGTTTCAATCCATCGTAGCTTATTGCACCATCTGTAATACCCAGCTCGGCCAACATGCGAGCGGCAGCCTTTATGGTGCCTGAACAGCCAATGACTTCGTCCCAGCCGCACTCCTTGTAGGCAACTTTCAAGGGCTGCAGTTCCAGCTCCGCTTCAATGGTTGCCCGTTTCATCGTCAGCGCCGTGATGCCATCGTCGCCACTGAGAAAGGCACCGGTGTAGCTTACGCAGCCCATATTCACGCTTTCCATGAGTTTTGGTTCAAAGCCCTTGCCAACAACCAGCTCAGTGCTACCACCGCCGATGTCCATGACAAGACGCTGGCGATTGGCATCAGGAAAGGTATGTGACACGGCCGAATAGATCAGTCGCGCTTCTTCGCGGCCGGAAATGATCTCAATGGGAAGGCCTAGAATTCGGCGCGCCTCGTTCATGAAATCGTCGCGGTTCTTGGCTCGACGCAGAGTGTTGGTACCCACCATTCGAATGTTCTTTCGTGGTACATCTCTCAATCGCTCGGCATATTGCGACAGCGCATCCAGTGCCATTTTTTCAGTATCGGGCTTGAGGCGCTTCTTCTCATCAAGTCCGGCAGCGAGCCGGGTGGGCATCCTCAAACTATCCACTTTGCGAATGGAATTGCCCTCAAGCTCAGCCACCATCATGTGAAAGCTGTTGGATCCAAGATCAATAGCGGCATATACAGGCGTTGCATTGCCGGGAAGGTCTTTAGCGTCTGTACTCATAGAGGTTATTTCGCTACCAAGCCGAAGCTTATTCGTTCAAGGCCTGCCAGATCCAGACCGGTGCCGACATCTATGTAACCATAGTCGATTAATTGTGTTCTTACAGCGATAGCCTGTTCGCAGCCATGTTCAACGATTAGCGGCGCACCTGCTTTTGCAACTCGAACAGTCTCTTTGATAATGTGTTCAAGATCTTCCAGGCCGGTGTTGCCACTGACTAATGCACTGTACGGTTCATGTTCAAGCTGTGCCAGGTGAGGGTCGTTGCTGGCAAGGTATGGCGGATTGGCAAGCACCATGGCTACAGAGTTGTTGGCAATGCTATCAAGCCAGGATGCGTTTATGAGTTGTACATTACCTGTGGTATGAGCCCGGATGTTGTGCTGCGCAACATGCAATGCCCGCGCGCTTGACTCTACTGCCAGAACGTTCCTGTGGGGTAACTCATGCGCAATGGCGATGGCAATTGCACCAGATCCGGTGCCAAGTTCAACGATGTAACCTTGTGGAGCTTTAGTAACAAGGTTCAGCGCGTGTTCAACAAGCAATTCGGTGTCCGCTCGGGGAACCAGTGTGCCAGCAGCAACCTGAAGCTCGAAAGACCAGAACTCGCGAGTGCCTGTAATATAAGCCATGGGCTCGCCGTCGATGCGCCGTGCCAGCATTGCATTGAGCACGTCTACATCGGTTCGCGAAATAATGGTTTCAGGGTGGGCAAACAGCGTTGTTCGTGCCATGTCCAGCGCTTTGCACGCAATGAGTTGCGCATCCAGCATGGGTGAGTCGTTGTAGCTACTGTGGCGCAGTTTTTCGGATGCCACAACGAGCCATTGTCCGACTGTGTTCAGTCTCCGAACTCAGCCAGCAGTTCTGCCTGATGCTCAGCGGTCAGTGGATCAATGATGTCGCCAAGTTGACCCGCCATGATGTCATCGAGCTTGTAGAGCGTCAGGTTGATACGGTGGTCGGTGAGTCTTCCTTGCGGAAAATTGTAGGTGCGAATGCGCTCCGATCTATCGCCTGTGCCGACTTGCAAGCGACGTGATTCTGATTCGGCATCTTGCTGCCTGGATTGTTCTGCATTGAGTAGCCGTGCCTGTAGCAGTGCCATGGCCTTTGCACGATTCTTGTGCTGTGAACGTTCATCCTGACATTCCACCACCACACCGGTAGGAATGTGTGTCAGACGAATCGCCGAATCGGTCTTGTTGACGTGCTGACCACCCGCACCTGAAGCACGGAAGGTGTCCACCCGGATGTCGGCGGCGTTGATGTTGATTTCTTCTACCTGGTCAACTTCAGGCAGGATGGCAACGGTAGCTGCGGAGGTATGAACGCGACCTTGCGATTCGGTTTCAGGTACACGTTGCACACGGTGAGCACCGGATTCGAACTTCAGGCGGGAAAAGACGCGTTCGCCTGACAAGCGGCAAACCACTTCCTTGTAGCCACCGTGGTCACCCTGACGTTCATTGATGATTTCGCTACGCCAGTTGTTCAGCTCTGCATAGCGCAGATACATGCGTAGTAAGTCGCCTGCGAATATGGCAGCTTCATCGCCACCGGTACCCGCGCGAATTTCAAGAAACGCGTTATTCTCGTCTCTTGGGTCGCGGGGCAGAAGCAGAGTTTGAAGGGTGAGCTCTTCGTTGGCTAACTTTTCTTGCAGTTCAGGCAATTCTTCAGCGGCCATGGCGCGCATATCAGCATCGCTGTCCTGGGACATTTCGCGTGCGCTGGCAAGGTCCTTCTCGGTTTGCTGGTAGTTTGCGAAGGCGGTGACTATAGGCTCAAGCTGGGAGTATTCTTTCGAGAGTTCCCTGAACCTGTTCTGATCGCTGATGGTGTCAGGATCACCCAGCAATGCTGCGATCTCTTCGTGTCGTTCGGCAACGCTTTCCAGCTTTGCCTGAATGGAGGATTTCATGATTTGGCGGGCGATAGGTCCAGCAGAGTACGAGCCGCATCGATGACCTGGGTGTTTCCAAGTTCTGCCGCTTCGCGCATACGTGCGGTGGGCGCATGCATGACTTTGTTGCTTAATGTATGAGCAAGTTGTTGCAGTACGGCTTCCGGATCCTGCCCGGATTGCAATTGTTTTAGCGACTTCTCAAGGGCATCGGTTTTGATGGATTCAATCTTGCTGCGATAGGCTCGAATAACATCGTTGGCGCCCAGCGACTGAAGTTTGCGCATGAATAGATCGACCTGCGCAGTAACGATTTCTTCGGCCTCGAAAGCAGCTTCCTGACGAGATTGACGATTCTCTTCAATGACGGCCTGCAGATCATCGACGGTGTAGAGAAACACACCATCAATCTCGCTGACCTCGGATTCAACATCTCTCGGCACGGCAATATCAACGATGAGCTGAGAGCGGTAGCGTCGTTTTCTCAGCGCTTTCTGCACCGTACCTTTGCCCAGTATGGGTAGCGTTGAACCTGTGGAGCTGATGATGATATCGGCTTCAGGTAGAGCATCAGGGATATCCTTTATACCAATGGCTCGTCCGCCGACCTCCTGCGCCAGGGCTTCTGCGTTTTCAAGGGTTCTGTTGGCGATCAGTATATTGCCAATACCTGCCGTCTTCAGATGCCGGGCAGCCAGTTGTATGGTTTCACCGGCGCCTATGAGCAAGGCATTCTGTCGTCCGAGATCTGCAAATATCTGACGCGAAAGACTCACTGCTGCAAACGCAACGGATACAGGGCTGCTGCCAATGGCGGTATCGGTTCGCACTTTCTTGGCAACAGAAAAGGCCGTTTGAAAGAGCGGTGATAGCTCATTACCCAGAGTGCCATGCTCATCGGCATCCCGGTAAGCGCGTTTTATCTGGCCCAGTATCTGAGGCTCACCCAGAATCATGGAATCAAGCCCACTGCACACACGCATCAGATGGCGAACGGCTTCACGATCTGCATGGTGGAAGAGGTAAGGTTCGAAACCGTTGTCACGCAACTCGAAATAACGATGCATCCACTGCACAACGGAGTCGATATCCCGACGGTCCATGCCACAATAAAACTCGGTACGATTACAGGTGGAGACGATGGCTGCCTCTTTGACAGGATGTACCTGCCGCAAGGCTTTGAGAGCATCTCCCAGTTGGCCTTCACCGATAGCAGCCCGCTCCCGTATATCTACAGGTGCCGTGTGGTGATTAAGACCTAGAGCTAATATGGGCATTCGGCAATTCTAGCAAAACTGTACGCAAACCGGCTACTTGGCTCATTGATTTGCATCATGGTGTCTGTATGCTTGGCGTTGAAATTTCACAATATTGGTTGGGAGAACACATGTTTAAGTGTTTTGACACGAAAGCGTTGGCGAGTAAAGCATTATCGGCGCTTCTGCCCCTCGCATTACTGGGTTGCAGCTCATTACCCTTAGCGCCCGGCAAGGCAATGGCTCAGTCAACGGTAGACCAAAGGACCAGTTCGCAGTCGGATATGGACTCGCAGTTGATGTTCGAGTTGATGATTGCAGAGCTTGCTGGTCGACGGGGACAACTCGATGTTGCCCTGACGGGCTATCTGAGTGCTTCAGAACGTACCGACGATCCTCGCGTGTCAGAGCGAGCGACACGGCTTGCCATGTTCGGCAGACAGTGGGAGGAGGCTGAAACAGCTGTAAGGCGTTGGATCAGTCTGGACCCTGATAACAGCGAAGCGCCGCAAATACTTGGTCAATCATTACTACGCCAGAACAAGATAGAAAGTGCCGGTGACCTGTATGTGGTTATGATTAATGAAGCAGGCGATAAACGCCAGGTACTTCGTGACATTCAGTTTGAACTGCAGCGTAATGAGAACCCGGCAGCGGCTGCCACGATCATGCAGCAACTGGTGCAGAATTTTCCTGACCAGAGTGAAGCTCATCTGGGTCTGGCCCGCGCGTTGGTTACCAACAACCAAACCGGGGAGGCCCTGGCTGCCAGCGAAAGCGCGTTGCAACTCGACGCATCAGACACCGAGGCGCTTCTGCTTAATGCCCAGATCCTCGGGGGTACCGGGCGCGCTGACGAAGCGTTCGTATCGCTTGAAAGTGCCCTGGATGCTGCACCTGAAAACACCGCTTTGCGCCTGGGTTATGCGCGACTACTGGTCGAGACCGGGCGTTACGATGATGTGGGTGATGAGCTGGAGATGCTACATGACGCTTCGGGTGACAACGCCGATACGCTCCTGACGATCAGCTTGCTTGCACTGGAAGCCAGACGCATCGATCAGGCCCGAACCTATCTCACCGATCTTCTGGCCACTGGTATCCATCAGGACCAGGCAAACTTCTATCTGGCAAGAATCAGTGATGATCAAAAGCAATATGAGCAGGCGATTGCATTCTATGACGCTGTTGGTCAGGGTGATTTGCAGGTAACCGCACAACTGCGTGCCGCAGAACTTATGGCGCTGGCAGGTGACATGGATGGGGGGCGTGCCAGACTGAGCGAACTGGCAGCGCTGGTGCCTAATCCTGCGTTTCAGCCGCGGCTTGTCATGGCCGAAAGTCGTATGTTGCAGAATGCTAATCAAAACGCCGAGGCTGTGTCGGTCCTCAACGAAGGTTTGCAGCGTTTTCCTGACGATAGCGATTTGCTGTATGCCCGTGCTCTGGCTGCCAACTCGGTGGGAGATCAGGCGTTGATGGTCGAAGATCTGAACCGTTTGATTGAGCTGGACTCTGAAAATGCGCATGCTTTGAATGCGCTGGGCTACCACTATGCAGATGAAAATATAGAGCTGGAGCTTGCTGAAGAGTTGCTGATAAAGGCAAACGCCTTGTTGCCCGATGATCCTGCCATTATGGATAGCCTTGGGTGGCTGCGTTTTCGTCAAGGACAACATGAGGAGGCTATCAAGCTGCTCAGCGAGGCCTACAAGCGGTTTCCTGATCCTGAAATTGCCGCTCATCTTGCTCAGGCACTGTGGTTGAATGGCGCTCAGGGGGAGGCGCGCGAGCTTATAGAACAGGCTTTGCAAAGCAATCCCGATGATGAACGGTTGCTTGCTGTCAAAGATGATGTGTTCAAGTGAGATGCCTGCGCCTGGTAACACGCGCGCTGATGATGGTTGCCGGTTGCACTCTGGCTGCATGTGTTACTCCTCAGCCACAGTCTGACGATAGGCTTGACCCGGAGTTGCGTCAGCAAAGGATTGAAGCGCTGACTCAGTTCAGTTTCAGGGGTGGACTTGGTATCTGGACGGATGAACAATCGATTTCGGCACGAATAAGGTGGCAACAGAGTAATGATCAACTGGATGTCAATCTGACGGGGCCGTTGGGTATAGGAGATATGCAGCTGGTCAATCTATCCGACAACGCCGTGTTGAAGCGCTCTGGCACAGTGGTGTCGCAAGGCCCTTCGGTGGATCGGGTGTTGCAGCGCGGTCTTGGGTTGACGGCTCCAGTGCCTGTTAAGGAACTACAGGATTGGGTGCGCGGATTACCTGGTAGCGCGAAATCAGTTGTAAGAGATGCTCAAGGCAAGCTATCCTCTGTGCGCTTCAAAGATGAACAAGGGACAAACTGGCAGGCACGGTTTCTGCGGTACTCTGATTTGGATGGTTTAGCTGTACCTTCGTTGATTACGGCGTCGGGTGGGCCATATTCAGTGCGCCTCGTATTGAAAGATTGGCAACTGGATACAGATTCGGTTGTGCCTCCAAGACAGCAATCGAACACGCGACTGGCGATTCCGACGCGGTAACTGTAAACTACGGCTCTTATTAATGAACACAGATTGAGTTGAAGGAAAACGTTGACCACAAAATGGTTGGCTCCGGCCAAAATTAATCTATTCCTGCATGTGACAGGACGCCGCAATGACGGATACCACACGTTACAGACTCTCTACCAGTTTGTTGACATGTGCGACGTATTGCAGTTCTCCGTGCGCGAAGATAGTGAGGTCCATTTAAAGTCTGACTTTAAAGAGGTACCTCCTGAAGATAACCTTGTTGTCAGAGCTGCGCGAGCATTGCAAGCGCACTCCGGGACGCGTGCCGGCACAGATATAACGCTGGACAAGGTCATTCCAACCGGCGGTGGTTTGGGTGGCGGCAGTTCTGACGCCGCTACCACTCTCGTGGCACTCAACGAATTCTGGAGACTCGGGCTCAGTATCAAAGAGCTTGCGGAGATCGGAGTCACGGTCAGTGCGGATGTGCCGGTATTTGTATACGGTCAGGCTAGCTGGGCAGAAGGCATTGGTGAAAAATTGACGCCTGTAGCGCCATTGGAACCCTGGTATCTCATCGTCAATCCAGCCTGCCAGTCTTCAACCGAAGAGCTTTTCAATGCACCGGAATTGACACGCAATTCCAGTCCGATCACAATACGCGACTTTATGGATGGGCGAAGTACTAATGTGTTCGAAACGGTCGCCGTAGCAAGGCATCCGGAGATTGGTGTGGCTCTTGATTGGTTAAGAAGTAACTACCGTGCTTACCGGGCAAAGATGAGCGGAACCGGTAGCTGTGTATTCACAGCGTTTGAGAACGAGGAGTCTGCTCAGGCACTGTGCGATCGACTACCCAAGGATTTAACTGGGTATGTTGTAAAAGGTAGAAATGCGTCGCCGTTATATGACTTTTCCGGTTAAATCTAGCGTATAGTTCGGCAGTCGGTTTTAGGTGTGTCACAGTTGGGCCGTCGCCAAGCGGTTAAGGCACCGGGTTTTGATCCCGGCATTCGGAGGTTCGAATCCTCCCGGCCCAGCCATTTTTCATGTCCTGCAAGTATGTACCGCAACTATGGCCCGCAACTATGGCCCGCAACACTGGCCGGCAATTTTTTGCCGCAATATAGGCGAGATCCAAGGCCAGTCTCACGTCTCTGATAGAGACTGCTTTTCTATCTGCCAGACGATATCCTATGCATGAGCGTCGACTAATGATTTTTGGCGGAAACGCCAACCCCCGTCTCACGCAGAATATAGCCGCTTATCTTCAGCAGCCGATAGGCAAGGTACAGCTCACACGTTTCAGTGATGGCGAGACTGCGGTAGAGATTCTGGAAAACGTGCGGGGTGGGGATGTTTTTATCATACAGCCCGTATGTGCGCCCACCAACGATAACCTTATGGATTTGCTGGTTATGGTCGATGCACTGCGTCGCTCATCGGCAGAACGCATTACCGCCGTGGTTCCCTATTATGGTTATGCTCGCCAGGACAGGCGTGTACGCTCTGCGCGGGTGCCGATAACAGCCAAGCTGGTAGCTAACATGATGAGTGTGGCCGGGGTCGACCGGGTGCTCACCGTTGATGTTCACGCCGAGCAAATCCAGGGCTTTTTTGATATCCCTGTGGACAACGTTTACGCATCGCCTTTGCTGTTGCTGGATATCTGGCGTAGCAAATACGACAATCTGGTGGTGGTATCTCCCGATGTGGGTGGGGTGGTTCGAGCGCGCGCCGTTGCCAAACAGCTGGATGATGCTGACCTTGCCATCATTGACAAGCGCCGACCTCAAGCCAATCAGGCTCAGGTAATGCACATCATCGGTGAAGTTGCCGATCGCACGTGCGTGATCATCGATGACAT
>CAYGSW010000050.1:0-6448 GCA_964352535.1 uncultured Granulosicoccaceae bacterium
GCACGATAGCGTTGATTTCTCGATCTACACCCCGGGTTCAACCGCTGGCATACCGCTGAACATCATTGGCTCGCTGCAAGCGCCTGGCGAAGGCGCCGACCCGGAAACCCTGCAAGATGAAATAGAGGGACTGGCCTCATCGTTACTGACGCTGGTGGGCATTGACAGCGATCCCTTGAGCGGGCGTGAACACATACTGTTATCCAACCTGATTAACCACAAGTGGCAGAACCATGAGGATCTTGATCTGGCCACTCTGATAGGACTGATTCAGCAACCGCCCATGCGCAAACTGGGCGTTATCGATCTGGACAGCTTCTTTCCCATTGCCGACAGAGTAAAACTGGCGATGCGATTGAATGGCCTGGCCGCCTCGCCCTCGTTTGCCAGCTGGAGCGAGGGACGTGCGCTGGATATTCAGGAACTGTTAGCCGGTACAACCGGCAAAACCCAGGCTGCCATAGTCTCACTGTCGCATTTGAGTGAAGAGGAACGGCAGTTTGTCGTCACCTTGCTTCTGTCCAAGATGATCACCTGGATGCGCGCCCAGTCAGGCACCAGCGAGCTGCGTGCACTGATCTATATCGACGAGGTATTCGGCTATGCTCCCCCGGTCGGCATGCCGCCCTCGAAGAAGCCTATTCTCACGATCCTGAAACAGGCCAGAGCATTCGGTGTCGGCCTTGTACTATCAACGCAAAACCCCGTGGATATAGACTACAAGGCAATCTCCAATGCAGGCACATGGATGATCGGGCGACTGCAGACAGACAGAGATAAACAACGTCTGCTCGATGGCATGGGCGCATCGGATGGCAGCGTTAACCTGAAGGCGATCAGCGACAGAATTTCAGCTCTGGACAAACGCCAGTTTGTGCTGCAATCCACGCGCTCGCCTGAACCTCGGCACTTTGCTACCCGCTGGGCCATGTCATATTTATCAGGCCCAATGACCCGCGAGCAGATCAGCCTGCTGACAACGGATGAACAACGCCAGCCGCGCAGCACCGAGACTACGCCTGCCAATGAGAATGACATTGACGTCGCAACACTGCGAACCGACGAAAGCCTGCTGGCCCCGCAGGTGGCTGAAGGTATTAGGGTGCGTTATGTCGACCCGGCTGCCAGCTTTCTCCCCGAGCTCGGATCATCAGCAACAGGTACGCGATTACAGGCAGCATTAGCCACACGTGTACACTTATTGTTTGACGATACCAAAGCCAGGCTGCGCCACGAGGCCGAGTGGGAAGCCATCATCACACCACTGGAGGGTCCGGTAGACGCTGACGCTGCCATCATCGTGGACTACGATGAACGTGACCTGGTAAGCGACGCACCAGCCAATGCCGTGTACCGTTTACCCGATGCAAAAATAGCCAACAAGACCTATTTTCGCCAGGCCCAGAGCGAGATAAAAAATCATCTGTATCGCGAGGAACAGGTTGAGCTCTTCCACAACCCCGAGCTCAAACTGTATTCACGGATCGGGGAAAGCATGGATCAGTTTCAACAACGTTGCCAGAGCGAGGCCGACCACCGGGCCGATCAGGATGCCGACAAGATTCGGCGCGTCCTGATCAAGAAACTGGATCGTATCAATGCTGCGATAGAAAAATCGACCGACAAGATTCGCGAGATACAGTTTGATGCCATCAGCCGAAAAAAGGATCAGAGAACCAGCCAGGTGATGGATATTGCTGGCGGACTTATTGGCAGTCTGCTGGGAGGACGCCGCAGCACCCGCTCCATTATTACCGGAGGGCTTCGCAGAAGCCAGAGCAAAGGTCGCATGGTGGCGAAAGCCGAAGAACGTCTCAAGACGGCAGAGAACCGCTACAACGAACTTGTGGAAGATCGTGAAGAGCTTGAAGACGCCCTGAACGAGGACCTGTACCAGATTCAGCAAGAGTGGTCCGACAAAGCCGGGCAGATCAATACCATGACCGTCGGCCTTGAGAAAACCGACATCAACATCGACGACATCATGCTTGTGTGGGTGCCAGTCAAATAGCGCGCCCAGCTAGCCAATCGCACCTTGCCATAGAGCAAGCAACACGTGACAGACACCGGCAATCTGCTGCTTGATATTCTGGCGCTCTTCGGTGGCGGACGTGGGCGAGTGCTCAATGAACTCACACCACACCTGCTTGCAAGCCTTTTCTGGGGTGGCCTCAGCCTCTATCTGCTGCTGACTTTGCACGGCAAGCGAAGCAACACGGACAGACTGGCAATCGCCAGTACTCTCGTGTTGTTCGTCAGCGAGCTCGGGCTGTTTATCGCAGCCCTTGCTGTTGCGACAGAGATGGTCGTGCCAATGGGTTTGCGTGCCATGCTGTCACCTCTTGAGTCAGGTTTGGGTACCGTTGGTAAACTCCTGCTCAGCGCGGCGTTTCTGCAGCTTCTGCTTCGCCAGCGGGAGCTGACAATCAGTTATCTGTCAATTGGCCTGAGTGTGATCGGGCTGGCTGTCCTATATCAGCAGCTACCAGCGTTGCCAGATCTACTGGACAATAAACTCCGGTTACATAATGCAAACCTGAACACATCAGCGTGGGCTTCACACGCACCTGCAATACTGCTTCTGGGGTTTGCAATCGTCAAGATGCTTGGCAGTACGCGAAAGATTCGCTGGCCTATTGTTATTGCGATGGCATGCCTGACCCTTGCATCTTCGCTGGCACTGATAGTAGATCAGGCCCAGACCAGTCTTGGATCCGTGCTCGATCCAATACGCGGCAATTTGCAAGTGTGGGTCATTCCTTTTGTGGCCTACATCTTCATGCGCGTTCACCATGTGGAAGGCAGGCGACGCAAGCATACTATCGAAGCATCCGAAAGGATGGAGGCACTCGGGCAGTTGTCATCCGGTATTGCTCACGACTTCAACAATCATCTGCAGATTATTCTGGGTTATACCGAGCTTGCCAAAAGTGTTGAACAACTCAGCTTGAAACAACGCATGCCGCTGGACAAGATAGAGCACGCTGCCGAAAGCGCGGGGGCGCTGGTCAATCAACTGCTGGCATTCAGTCGAGGTCAGCCAACACACTTTTCACCGGTTGATATCAACGAGGTGATAACGCGGCTGACACCCATGCTATCCAGGCTACTGGGCTCGGACATCAGGCTTATCAATGATCTTGACCTGGATGTGCAGCCTATAAATGCTGACACGCACATGCTTGAGCAAATCATCATCAACCTTGTGGTTAATGCCAAGGATGCCATCAAGCACAGCGGCAATATCTCGATGCAATCACGAGCCTTGTCGAAGCAGGAAAATAACAATTATACCGGTGAGGCAGGTACAGAGCGGGTACAGCTGCTGGTTGCGGACAGCGGAACAGGTATGGATGAGAAAACTCTGCGTCGAGTGTTTGAGCCTTTTTTCACGACAAAACCCATAGGCCAGGGAACAGGCCTGGGCCTTTCTACGGTCTACAGTTCTGTGCAAAAGCACAATGGCAGTGTCGTTATCAAAAGTGAACCCGGCCTGTACACACGGGTTTATATCGAGTTTCCGGTGTGTAAAGAATCCACACTACCACCGCCGGACAGGCAGACACCGGCAAGGTTGAGCACCGGTGTGGATGAAACCATACTGTTGGCTGAAGACGAAACAACCATCCGTGACCTTACCCAGACGCTTCTCAGCTCAGCAGGCTACAACGTGCTTATCGCTCGCGATGGACAGCATGCCATCAACATCCTGCAAACGTACAAGGCTTCGATCAGTCTGTGTGTCTTTGATGTCAGCATGCCGGTTCTCAGCGGATACGACACTTACGATCACGTTGCCCGGACCCACCCGAATATTCCCGTGTTGTTCATAACCGGTAACACCAGCCGCGTGGCACACATAAGGAGTCATCTGCCGCACTTGCAGAAACCGTTTTCCAAATCCAGTCTGTTGCGGATGGTCCGACGCATTCTGGATAAGGAAATCATTAAATGAATACGATTAAAAACGTGGTCGGTCAAACGCTGAACAGTCAGGCTATGACCTGGCAATTTTTGATGCAGCACGAATAACCACAAATTTCTGATTGCCAGCAATCAGCTCACACACTCTGAAATGGCGCTTCAGCTCATTACGATAGGCCAGATGCCGGTTTGCCACAATCCACAACTCCCCTGCACTGTTCAGACAACCGGCCGCTGCCTGAAAGAACAGGCGCGCAGTGTCCAGCGCAATGGCATGTTGAACATGGAACGGCGGATTGCAGATAATCAAATCTACCGATGAAGCGCTAAAGGGCTCAAGTGCATCGCCTGTAAAAAACTGCGGTGCGACTGGCGGACTGGCGATCAAGGCATGGTAGTTGTGTTGAGCCGATGCAACTGCCATGTAAGACTCATCGATAAAGTACAACTGGGCTGAGGGTTGCACTTTCTGCACATGAATACCCAGAATGCCATTGCCACAGGCAAGATCGATGACCTGCATGGCTTTCGGCAAGCGATGGCAGTGTGCAATGAAAAAGCGTGCGCCACTGTCCACCTTGTCACGGCAAAACACGTTGGCATGATTGAGCATGGTGATATCCAGCGCCTTGTCCGTGTAATGGTCGGGATACGGAGAACCCAGGAGCGGCTGAGATGGCTCAACATGACAGAACACCAGACGCGCTTTTTTCACACTCAGCGAGGTGGTCACCGGCCCCAGATATTTCTCAAACAGTGCGAACGCCGAACGTTGGAGATGCCTGACCATGCTTGCCGCGATGACCACGCTGTTGGCATGCAATAACGGTCTGATGCGCGCCAGTTGATCCTCCAGCAAGGCATAGGTTTTCGGCACCTTGATCAGGACCAGATCGTAAATGCCCGACGGGGTGGTCATTGAATCAACACAACAAGGTGCACCCGGAAGCCTGTTGGCTTGCCAGTTCATTCTTGCAGCCGTATGCGCCAGAAACGAATCTGACCAGTTGACAGGACTTGCCGCATGCAAAGCGCATGTCAATGCACCGTGCGCATCGTTACAGATCAGCACGCGTGCACAGCGGTCAAGATCCGGCTGATGCTTCTCACAGAGGTGTTTGATCAACAGCTCATCGGCTGCATCCCACGCCTGCAGCGAGCGATCGACACTCGCTGGCCAACGCGTCAGAGTGAATTGTCCGAGCGCGCTTGACAGCCTGCTCATGCATTTGCCTCATGCCCAAGCGGTGTTGATAATTGAAAATTCATGGAAAACTATACTCAAAACGTGAACTGAGACGAGGAATACAGGCATGTACAGGACACGATATAATACCGACGCATTGGAATTACTCTCGTGACAGTGCATACTCAACGCCGCAAAAGGCTGCCGGTTAGACATGGAAAACCTAATGCTGACATGAACAACGCTCGATGCCGTGTTCAGGTCGTGTCCGTGCAGCGGGCTGCCAAGTAACGATAATTATAATGTGCCTATGTAGCCAGTGGTGTGTTCTCGAACAGTCTGCTGGCTGCGGCAAAACCATATATCCCAAGAGTCGTGAGGGACTCGTCGGATCAAAATCTGGAGAAAGATCTACCATGAATAAACTATTAGTGAGTGCTGCTGTCGCGCTGAGTCTGGGACCTGCAGCGGGCAGCGTCGCCGCAGAAGACATCAAGATTGGCGTATTTCTGGGGCTGACTGGCCCACTTGAATCACTTGTTGCCAATATGGCACCGGGCGCCGAAGCCGCCATTGCAGAAGTCAGTGCCTCAGGCAAGCTGCTGGACGGCACCACTGTCACAGCGGTACGTGCTGACACAACGTGCGTTGACGCCGCCGCCGCTACTTCCGCCATCGAACGTCTCATCACATCCGACCAGGTGTCGGGTGTCGTCGGTGGTGACTGCTCAGGTGTGACCACAGCAGCACTTACCAACGTTGCCATGCCCAATGGCATGGTCATGATTTCACCGTCAGCAACATCACCGGCGCTTTCCACACTTGAAGACAACGGGCTGTTCTTTCGCACATCGCCTTCTGATGCGCGACAGGGTGTTGTCATGACTGAGATCATCATGGACCGTGGGTTCAAGGAAGTTGCACTCACTTACACAAACAATGACTACGGAAAAGGCCTGGCGGATGCATTCCAGAGTGCTTTCGAGGCTGCTGGCGGTACTGTGACCATTTCCAGTTCACACGAAGATAACAAGGCTGACTATTCGGCAGAAGTCGGTGCTCTGGCATCAGCCGGTGGTGAGGTTCTGGTGGTCGCAGGCTATCTGGACAGTGGCGGCAAGGGCATCATTCAGGGTGCGCTGGACACGGGTGCATTCGATACATTCGTTCTGCCGGACGGCATGGTCGGCGCTGCGCTGCCTGAAGCGATTGGCTCAGATCTAAATGGATCATTTGGTCAGGCACCGGGCACAGACAGCGAAGGTGCTGGCATGTTTGCAGACATGGCCGAAGGCTTTGATCCCACTTCACCTTTTGCAGGAGAAAGCTACGATGCGG
>CAYGSW010000050.1:6458-26321 GCA_964352535.1 uncultured Granulosicoccaceae bacterium
GGGTCAACTGATCCACAAGTCTACAAGGACAAGGTCATGGACGTAGCCAATGCGCCGGGCGAGCAGATCTTGCCAGGACAGCTGGACAAGGCTCTGGAGATTCTGGCAGCCGGTGGTGAAGTCGACTATGTCGGTGCATCCAACGTTGAATTGATTGGTGCAGGCGAAAGCGCCGGAAACTACCGCGAAATTGAAATTCAGGATGAAGCGGTCGTAACGGTCGGCTACCGATAGGTTTGAATCGGACACAATAAGACACGGGCGGCCATGCATTGGCCGCCTTTTTTTTAAGTGACACATTCAACCACACCCACTTAACTTCGCGCCTTTTTGACGTTTAGCCTGTAGAGGTATGTTCGCTTTATGATCAAGGTAGACAGGCTCACCAAGAAATTTGGTGGATTCACAGCCGTAAACGAAGCTTCCCTGGAGATCGCGTCTGGCTCCATCACCGGTCTTATCGGACCTAATGGCGCTGGCAAGACCACCTTGTTCAACGTGATTGCCGGCGTGCATAAGCCAAGCACGGGCCATGTGTATCTGGATGGCGAAGACATCACCGGTCTGGAGCCTCACGCCCTGTTTCACAAGGGCATGCTGCGAACCTTCCAGATTGCCCATGAATTTCCGAGTCTGAGCGTGCGCGAGAACCTCATGATGGTGCCCGACTCCCAGCCGGGTGAAACGCTGTGGGATGTCTGGTTCAACAGCAGCAAGGTTCGCGACAGGGAAGAACAGGTTCGGATCAAGGCTGACGAGGTGATCGAGTTTCTTGAAATCTCGCACGTGGCTGAAGAGCTGGCAGGCAATTTATCCGGTGGTCAGAAGAAACTGCTGGAACTGGGCCGCACCATGATGGTGGATGCCAAGATCGTATTTCTGGATGAGGTGGGTGCCGGTGTGAATCGAACGCTTCTCAATACGATCGGCGATGCCATCATACGACTGAACAAAGAGCGCGGATATACCTTCTGTGTCATCGAACATGACATGGATTTCATCGACAAGTTGTGCGATCCGGTTATCGTGATGGCGGAAGGTGGCGTACTGGCACAAGGCACACTGGCCGAAATCAAGGCCAACGAACATGTCATCGAGGCGTACCTGGGAACCGGTCTGAAAAACCGGGAGGCATCGTGAACTACCTTATTGGCGAGGGCATGACGGGTGGCTACGGCAGCGTCGACATCTTGCATGACTGTACGATTGCTGTGGACAAGGGCGAGATTGCCGTTATTGTCGGTCCCAACGGTGCTGGCAAATCCACTGCCATGAAAGCTGTGTTCGGCATGCTGAAAATTCATACGGGCCGCATTGTCCTTGATGGTGAGGACATCACCGCCCTGTCCCCTCAGGCTCGTGTGGCCAAGGGCATGGCATTTGTCCCGCAAACCAACAACATTTTTCCCTCGATGTCAGTGGAACAAAATCTGGAAATGGGTGCTTTCCTGCGCCGTGACGACATCAACGGCACGATGCAGCAGGTGTACGATCTATTCCCCATCCTCAAACAGAAACGCTATCAGAATGCAGGCGAACTCTCCGGTGGTCAGCGACAACAGGTCGCCGTCGGGCGCGCTCTGATGACACAGCCCAAGGTGTTAATGCTGGACGAACCCACCGCAGGTGTATCACCGATAGTCATGGATGAACTGTTCGACCTGATCATCGATATCGCGCGTACCGGATTGTCCATACTTATGGTGGAACAGAACGCGCGACAAGCCTTGAATATTGCCGACAAAGGCTATGTGCTTGTGCAGGGCAGAAACCGTTTCACCGATACCGGGCATGCACTGATGAACAATCCTGACGTACGACGCAGTTTTCTGGGAGGCTGATATGGAAAGCTGGTTAAACGCATTCGCCCTGTTGTCCAATTTTGTCATTTTCCCTGCTATTGCCTACGGTAGCCAGTTGGCGCTTGGGGCTCTGGGTGTCACGCTTGTATTCGGTATTCTTCGCTTCTCAAATTTTGCCCATGGCGACACCATGTCATTGGGTACCATGGTGGTCATCCTGTTCACCTGGTGGTTCCAGTCGATGGGCTTGAGCCTCGGGCCCCTGCCAACCGCGCTGCTCGCCCTGCCCTTCGGGATATTTTTCTGTGCGGTATTTGTGCTGCTAAGCGACCGGTTTGTGTATCGCTTCTACCGAACCAAGCGCGCCGATCCTGTCATCTATCTGATTGCATCGGTGGGTGTCATGTTCATCACCAATGGCGTTGTCAGATTCATAATCGGGCCGGATGACCAGAATTTTGCTGATGGTGAGCGATTCATCGTTCGTGCACGCGACTTCAAGGAGATGACGGGGCTAAACGAAGGTGTGACGATCAAGTTAAGTCAGGGGCTGACATTTGTCACCATGATTATTGTTGTAAGCGCTCTGTTCTGGTTTCTGAATAAAACACGTTCAGGCAAGTCCATGCGCGCCTATTCAGACAATGAGGATCTTGCCTTGCTGTCAGGTATCAATCCTGATCGCGTCGTTGCCATTACCTGGATCATAGCGGCAGCGTTAGCCACGATCGCCGGCACACTGTACGGGCTGGACAAGTCGTTCAAACCGTTCACCTACTTTCAATTGCTGCTGCCGATATTTGCCGCCGCTATCGTCGGTGGCCTGGGCAATCCACTGGGTGCCATCGCGGGTGGCTTCGTCATAGCGTTTTCCGAAATCACGATTACCTACGCGTACAAGCGTTTCGCCGAATACATCATGCCCGACACCTGGGAGGCTGGTGGACTGATTCAGCTGCTGTCCACAGACTACAAGTTTGCTGTGAGCTTTATTATTCTGTTACTGGTGCTGCTGGTCAGGCCACACGGGATTTTCAAGGGGACTGGGGTATGACAGGCGCAATGCGAAACATCAGCTACTTTGTGGTGATGACCGTCCTGATTGTGATAGTCGGTCAACTGCAAAGCTGGAACCTTGCCCTGTCCATTTTGAATCTGTGCATCATCAGCGCCATCATGGCTCTGGGCGTCAACATCCAGTGGGGCTACGCCGGTCTGTTCAATGTGGGAGTCATGGGCTTTGCAGCACTTGGAGGTCTTGCCGCGATGCTGATATCCGTGCAGCCCGTGCAGGAAGCCTGGGCAGCTGGTGGCACCGGCGTCCTGTTAGGTACGGTGACCACCATCGTCACGATCGGGGCTGCCGTATTTACCTTCAGGTCGCTGGCCAAGGGCAAGATGCGCACACTCGCGATCGTTGCCGTGTGCACCATCGGCTATGCGATCACACGCAGTGTGTTTGATCCTGCCACCGACGCCATCGAAAAAGTCAATCCGGCAGCCACAGGCTATCTGGGTGGTTTTGGTCTGCCGGTGCTGCTCTCATGGCCTGTGGGTGGTCTGTTCGCGGGTTGTGCGGCGTGGGTGGTTGGCAAGATAACACTGGGCTTGCGAACCGACTATCTGGCGATTGCAACACTTGGCATCTCTGAAATCATTGTGGCCATGCTGAAGAACGAAGATTGGATGACACGTGGCGTCAAAAATGTGGTGGGACTGCCGCGTCCCGTGCCCTACGAAATCAATCTTCAGAGAAGCGAGTGGTTCCTCGACTTGTGTACAAGGCTGGGCACAGATCCGGTCACCTTCTCCAGCATTTTCGTCAAGCTGTGTTACGCCAGCCTGTTTACTGTTGTGCTGCTTGTGGTTCTGTACCTGTCCGAAAAAGCACTACGCTCACCGTGGGGTCGCATGATGCGCGCCATCCGTGACAATGAAGTGTCGGCTAACGCCATGGGCAAGAATGTAACCGCCAGGCATCTGCAGGTGTTCATCCTCGGATCAGTCGTTGTTGGCGTTGCCGGTGCCATGTTAACAACACTGGATGGCCAGCTCACACCGGCGTCTTACCAGCCATTGAGGTTCACCTTTCTTATCTGGGTGATGGTTATTGTCGGTGGATCCGGAAATAACTGGGGTGCAGTTCTGGGAGGCTTTGTCATCTGGTATTTCTGGATACAGGCCGAGCCGCTGGGTATCTGGTTGATGGACCTGATTACATCGAACATGGACGCCAGCAGTGCATTGCGCATTCATCTGCTTGATTCGGCGCAACACATGCGATTGATGACCATGGGGCTGATCCTGTTGCTGACACTGCGATTCAGTCCACGAGGACTCATACCGGAGGGCACTGCCAAGCGCTGAATCTGCCAACAGGGTGTTATATGCGCCCCGTTTATTACAATTTGAAACATTTCGACAGATAGCATGGCACGGTTCATAACACTGGCATTCTACTTGCGGCTTGTAACTCCAGGTACATATTAGCAGCACGCGACGCCGCGATTTACGCCCTGGAGGGCAGCACCATGAAACTGGAAAAAGTGCGGGAGTTGGGTTATTCATCTAACCTTGATTTCCGCGCGAAAGCAACGTTTGGCGTCGCATCGGCATCACTTGTCTTGCTGTTTCCGATCGCTATTCTGAATTTCTTTCAGGGCAATGTGCTGACCGGTATCGGCTCCACGGGTATTGTCATGATACTGGGACTGAGCGTCTGGCGAGTGTACAGCGGGCAATGTCATCAGTTATTGATTCTGTTCGGCCTTACGATGCCAGGCATGTTGTTCATGATCACCGTGTTCCACTACGATGGCATTATCGGCAGCCTGTGGTGCTTTCCTTCCATTGTTGCCACCTATTGCATGCTTTCGGAACGACGTGCCTGGTTAGCCAATCTCATTATCCTGTCCATCAGCCTGCCTATGGCTGTGATTTCCCTGCCGCCCGTGCATTCGCTACGCGTGGTTGCAACCTTGCTGAGTATCAGTGTGTTTTCTGCCATTCTCGTGAGAGTCATTGATCAACTGAATTCAAAGCTGCAGGATCAGCTGATACACGATCCGCTCACAGGGCTGTTGAATCGCCTGACTCTTAAGGAGAAACTGGAAGACGCTATCACGCGTCACGACAATGACGGGATTTGCTCGGCGCTACTGGCTATTGACGTTGATCACTTCAAACGCATCAATGACTGTCACGGACATGAGGCCGGCGACACGGCCTTGCTGAAACTCAGCGAAGTGCTAGGGCGCAATCTGCGCGAGGATGATCATGCCTTTCGTACCGGCGGTGAAGAGTTTTTGGTATTACTCGACGGTAGCAACGAGCAGGATGCCTACCAGATTGCCGAACGCTTGCGCCGCGACGTGGAGGTTGCGAACATCATTGCCGTAGAAGCCGTTACTGTCAGTATCGGTGCAACGATTCATGATGGCAACGAAAACTGGACACAGTGGATGAAGCGTGCTGACAACGCGTTGTACGAAGCAAAACGGTTGGGAAGAAACCGAATAGCAATGAGCTGTGAATCCACAATTGCCGCGCTTGACCATTGCCATACCTCAAGATCTGATCCCGATGCAGTTACGCCGAATGCCCTAAGCAGATAGTGTTTAACACGCGCGATAGGATGCGCCTCACGTTGACCGATTATCCTGCATGGCTCTTCTCAAGGTGCGCTTGCATGGCAAGACGACGGCGCTTTGCACGTTCCGGAAGCTGACTGGCGATAAGCAATGCACCGAGCAATGCACCGATCATCAAAAAGCCAAACCCTGTAAAAAACGCAGCTCCCGACCACAGCAGTCCCGCACCCAGCCCCGTACATCCCGCAGAAATCTGACCGATGGTCCAGCGCTTGCGCGAGCAGGAACATCGAGTACCCGTGACAAACGCTGCAAACAATGCCAGTGCCAGCATGACAAGGCTCAGAAATCTTACCGTAGGCAACAACTCCCGGTCCGCAACCTCTCCCCCCATGAACGTACCCAACACAAACAGGACGAACGTCACTGCCAGTGGCAAGTTGACCGCAAACGCCCTGTAGGCTAGACGGCTATCCTGCTGGTGGGCAGCGTTGTTTGTAGTTGGCTTCATTCAGAAGGTGCTTGAGTTATGAGTTGAGTCATTTACGCGTAGGAATCAGCCCAGATCACCGGTTTGTTTATCCGGGTAGCTGTGACTATGCAGACCATGAAGTCTGGATACTGCGCGCGCCTATTGCACGCTGACATCGACCATTACCTCATTCCGGCGGAATGGTGGTAACGTCCATGGCGGGTTGTAGCCAGCCCATCGTGGTTCCGACAACATTCTCAGGCCCTGCGCCTCTACCCAGTCGAGCAAGGCCAGAGTATTGCTCGCTCTTGCAGCTTCTCGCCCCAGTCCTGCGTAGGTTACTGTTGCCACTCGCCGTGACTCGGTTCGAGCAATGGACACTTCCGGATTCAGTGGACGTGGTGCGGTTTCCATCGTGTAGCTTTGTGGTAATACAAACTGGTAGCGCCAGGCGTCGCCTTCTTTTTCAAACATCACGGGAGCTGTCATGGCGATTTTCTCGCTGGATTCGTTATCGCGAACTTCGGAGATGACGGGTGCCGTCATGGCGATCTTTTGCTGCGCCTCGTTCTCGCCGGAAATGTAGTCGAACAATCGGCTAAAAGCCTCATTGCCAGCTTTCCTGCTACTGGCAGCACCCACCACCTGCGTTTGTGCCACGACTACGGGCGCGTAATCCCGGATTTCAAACTGTTTATCCTTCCGGACAAGCTCGTACGGTGCTTCCTCAACGGATGCACCACCAAATACCGAGCAACCCGATAAAAGCATCACTGCAGTAGCAGCAAGCAACAGTGCCATTCGCAGCGGCAGCGATCGGCTTTTATGGGAAAGTGACAGGAGCATTGCAATGGTTGGTTCCTTTGTCACCGGGGCAGTGACGTTTGCCTAATAATACTCTTACGTAAGCAAATTTAAATAGGTTCAACATGCATACAGGTCTGTATTGGCCCCTTTTGCAGTAGGTATACTGTGCGCTAGCATCTGAGTATCCTATCGTGATTTGTACCACCCGAATACACGGATGAGTGACCACATGAAAGCACTACTGTTCGGCTCCATCGGCGTTATTTGCGATTCATCAGATCTGCAGCGCCGAGCCTATAACCAGGCATTCGCAGATGCCGGTCTGGATTGGTACTGGGATGCACCGCTTTACAAGAACCTGCTTCTCACACCCGGCGGCAGAGCAAGGATCGAACGTTTTGCAAAGGACTATGATCCCCATACCGACATAGACGCCAAGGCAATACACGCACGCAAGGCCTGGCTATACTCGGCCATTCTGGAAGATACTCAACAGACAATTCGTAGCGGTGTTATTCGGCTGATACAGGATGCGAAGTCGCAAGGTGTGAAGGTGGGGTGGATCACGACCACAGATTACTCCAACCTTGACGCCATCATGCGCCGCTCTGATGGTGGACTCAGTGCATCAGATTTTGATGTCATCACCCATCGCAACACACCCACTTTGGAAAAGCCTGATCCCTCACCCTACTTCAGCGCGCTTGAACAACTGGGGATGAAAGCTGCTGAGGTGGTGGCTATCGAAGATACAGCTGCCTGCATGCGATCTGCCATTCGAGCTGATATCGCTTGCCTCATCACACCACATCGTTTTAGTCTGGACCAGGATTACTATGAAGCGGTATCCGTGGTTAGTGCTTTGGGTGACCCCGGATCCCCGGCAACCCATCTGGACGGCGCGCCACTACTCGACACGCAAGGCATGGTGACTATTCATGCTTTGCAATGCCTCACCGAAGGTACGATGACAGCCTAGCAATACACGTCAGGAAGAGAAATTCACCATGAATAACACTGCAAATACCCGTGCCTTGAACAGCTACACAGCGGCTCAATTGCACCATGATCGCGAGCAGCTGTCACTGGCAATTCGTCTGGCAGAACGCTTCGGATTCCACGAGGGCATCTGCAACCATTTCTCAGTGGCACTTGATGGCGATCAGGAACACTACTTGATCAATCCGTATGGGCTGCACTGGTCAGAGATCAGCGCAGAGGCACTTTTGCTGATTGACGGCGATGGCAACATCCTCGAAGGCGATGGAGAGCTTGAAGACACTGCGCGCTTTATCCATGTAGCGGGACATCGCGCCAACCCACGGCACAAGGCATTGATGCACACTCACATGCCGCATGCAACGGCACTTACCATGCTGCAGGGAGATCATGGCGCGTTGAAAATGGCGCACCAGACGGCTGCACGGTTCGCAGGCAGAGTGGCTTATGAGCACACGTTTGGAGGAATTGCACTGGATGCCGAAGAAGGTGAACGGCTTGCAAAACGTGCATCGAACGCACCCCACATTGATGTGGTATTTCTTGCGGCTCACGGGGTTGTGGTGGGAGCTCCCACGGTAGCTCAGGGCTTTGATGATCTGTACTATCTGGAACGCGCCTGTCGTCAGCAACTGCTGGCCATGCAGTCCGGCTTACCACTGGTTGAACTCAGTGACGACATTGTGCAGGTTACCGCGCAACAGAGCCAAGCGACACTGGCAGAATACGCAGAAAAACACTTCGCAGCTCTGGGACGAGTGCTGGCCGCCAACCCAGATCGCGTGATGACGTTTTAGGCAGCTTACACTTACCCCACCGTCATTCCCCCCTCGATCACCAATCGACGTTATCCTCCTCCGCCATGACAGATACCGTACGATTCATACACACAGCCGACCTTCACCTGGACTCTCCGCTACGCTCTCTGGCTGCGAGAAACCCGGAACTGGGCGAACTGTTGCGCGATGCTAGCCGCACGCTGCTGGAGCGGCTGATCGATACTGCATTGGAAGAACAGGTAGATGCACTGTTGATAGCGGGTGATCTGTTCGACGGTGAGCAACAGGATGTACATACAGCCATGGTGCTGCAACGAGAATTAAGACGCCTGCAGGCCCAGGACATACCGGTGTTCATCATCTGGGGCAACCATGATGCCGAGACGCGGTTTCTGGAAAACAATATCCTTGAGCTACCGGACAACGTGCATGCGTTTGGTGGTCGGGGTGGTAAAAAGCATTTTGCCAATGAGCGGGCTGCGGTGCATGGCGTCAGCTTTACCAAGCGCAAGACGCCCGAGTCTCTGCTTGGCAAATACGGCAAGCCCGATCCAAACTGCTTCAACATCGGCATGTTGCACACCAGTCTCACCGGCGCTGAGGGTCACAACGACTATGCACCCTGCACGCTTAACGAGCTGATCGACAAAGGATTTGATTACTGGGCACTGGGGCATATACACAAGCGTCAGATCCATCATGAGCAACCCGCGATCGTCATGCCAGGAAACCCATTGGGCCGTCATATCAATGAGGCCGGTGAGCGCTCCATCAGCCTGGTGACTCTGAATCAAGGGGATAAACCGGACATCCGCAGCATCAACCTTGCGCCCGTGCGCTTTGAACGACTTTCCGTATCGCTCGATACCATGGACGACAAGAAAACCAGCTATGAAACCATGCTGCAGGCGTTGAACCGCTGCCGTGAAACAGTAGACGCTGATGTCCTTATCGTTCGTGTAGTACTCGAAGGCCATACGGTGCTCGCCAGCAGCTACCAGCGTGATCGTCAGAGTTTGCTGGTGGCACTGCAAACCGAATTCGAACATCGCAAGGATCTGTGGATTGACAGTGTCAGTGCAAGAGCACTGCAGCTTCCCGATGAACACAACAACTCAACAGCAACAGGCAACTCCATCGCCGCCGAATTGCAGACACTGGTCAGTGATGAGTTGCTGGATAACGTCAGCCTGCAAGAGGCAGTTGCAGAAGACCTGAGCTTACTGATCAAGGCGCTGCCACCCGAGCTCAATGAGATGTTTGGCGACACCCCGGAAATGGAGCGAGAATTCATACGCGCCTCCTTGTTGCCTGACGGTGCTCATTGGATGCTCAGACAACTGGAAGCTTACAAAACCGATGACTCGGGCACTGAAGAGACGTCAAATTCGTGAGGTTCGAAAAACTCAAGCTCAGTCGCTTTGGTCACTTTACCGACTTCTGCCTCGAACTCGGTAAGCACACACTCGGCGAACCCGATCTGCACGTCCTGTATGGACCCAACGAGGCAGGTAAGTCAACAACCCTTGCCGCCATTACCGATCTGCTGTACGGCATCAAGCGACAGACTCCGTGGAATTTCCTGCACGCCAATGAATTGCTGGAACTTGGAGCCACGTTGCAACAAGGCGAGCAGCGTGTTGACATCAAACGTTTCAAGAATCACTGGACCAATGCTTCTAACGATCGTCTTGAACGATTTCCACTGGATTTACAGGGTCTGACGCGCGACGACTATGCCCGCCGATTCTCGTTCGATGAGCAAACCCTACAGGCCGGTGGTGAGCAAATACTCAATAGTGACGGCGACGTAGGCCAGGCATTGTTCTCTGCCAGTGTCGGGCTTGCAAATCTGAAAGAGCAGATGGACAGTGCTCTGAGTGATGCCAATACGTTCTGGATGCCGAGAAAAAAAGCCAACCTGCAACTCACAGACCTGAAAAAAGCCCTGGTTGAAAACAAGAAGCGCATGGATGCGGTAAAGCTTGACACCACAAGGTGGAAAAAACGCGTCACCGCACTTGAACACGCAACGCTTCGGCGTGACAAGCACCGACAGCTACGCGATGAATTGCAAAAAACCATACGCCAACTGGAAAAGCGCCAATCGGCACAGGCTCTGGCGGCACACTACCGCACATTGACGGCACAAAAAAATGCACTGCGTGAAGAGTCGGTAGTGCCGATGGAACATCCTCGCGCTGCGGATTTTCTCACAGGCGATGCCGCCAGACAGATGCTGGATACCACCCGGGACCTTCTCGAGCAGTGCCGAATTGCCCAGGCATCGCGTACCGAACTGGAAACACAGCAGCAGCAACTGCAAGCACAACTCGAGGCAGCCACGCCAGATGAACGCACCCGCAAACTGGTGCAGGCAAGTGAACGCATCAAGGCCTTATCCGATGAACGCTCGGCTGAGTACGAATGGCGGCAACAACAGGCTCAGTGCCAGAGTGTGATCAGTCAAAGTGGCGTTGAACTGGACGCAGCGCGCGAACGTCTGGCACTGGCACAAGAGAGCTCATTAGAGAGCCTGCTGCCCGGGGAGAGCCTGTTGGGCGAAGTGCAGGCACTGCTTGATGAAGAGCAGAGTCTGTCTGTCGCCATACAGCATGCACAAGCCGAACTGGATGCGCTTGAGCCGATGCCTGCTGAATCGCCATCAGCAGATAATGATGCTCATGTATTGAACAAAGCGCCGGATATCGACATCGCGGGTGATGTACTTCGTACCATTGAGCAAGCGGGTCTGAGCAATCAACTTGCCACTGCACAAACAGCCTTGCTGGACGTCCAGCATACGCACCAGGCAAAGCTTGCCAAAGCCAGCCTCTCAGCAGAACAACTCAGCCAACTGACCCTACCCGATGCAAGCTGGATCAATAGCAAACTGACAGAACTCAACGACTGGCAGAACCAGCTCAAGCAACTCAATGAACGTCTCGATACGCTGTACAAAGAGATAACAGACAAACAGACTCGCTGTAAAATACTGACTGCCGAAGGTGCACTCGATCCGGCAGCACTTGCGGCAGCAAGAGAGTCACGTGAAGCTGCATGGCTGGCTCACAGTCAGGCCATTGATGCATTAAAACCACATCCAGAACTGAAAAACAGCGCCCTGCAATTCGAAAAATCGTTGAGCCATCATGATGCCCTGTTGGCACAGGCAGCCAGCACAGTACAGGCAAGTACTGAGCTACAGTTGTTGCAAGCACAGCTTCTTGAGCAGGAAAAGCAACATCGGAATGTATGTGAAAAACAGTTACCCAGGTTGCAAGCATCGCTGCAGCACTGCATCAAACAGATAGAAGGCGGGGTTGCAGATTTTTATGCAGCAACGCCTATAGATCCGGATCTGCTGCGCAACCGCCACACCACCGTTGCACAGCTGCTTGTCGATAAAGAAGCCGTTCAGACACAGGCGCTTGCCATTGAAAAGCTCAAGCACAAAGCGTCGGATCAAAGCCGTAAATTATTAACCGTACTGCAACCCTTGCAATCGCCAGCACAACACAAGGCACTGGCCAGACTGGACCTGGACGATCTGATAACGCAAGCCAGGCAAATACTGGAAACACTCAGGGCGCAACTGGAAGAGCAACGCAAGGCTGAACTGGCGCTATCGGCTTTAGCCAGGGCGCACGACGAACGCGGCAAGCAAGTGAACGATGCCAGACAAGCCCTGACATCATGGCAGGAGCGCTGGGAGCTTGCTACCAACAACTCCCTGTTTTCAGCGATGTCGCTGACTAAAGCGCGAGATTCCATGGCCTGGCTTGCGCGACTTGCACCCTTGGTGACTCACCATCGCGACGCTCAGCAGGAACTGGAAAGCCTCAGTGCTAGACTGACCACACGTGAAACTGCCATTGCACAGCTGCTTGACGAGTTTGATGAAAAATCACTGGCTGATGCTGTACAGCATCTGGTCGCAGCAACGACTCAAATTCAGAAGCATGAAGCGATTCAGCAGCAGTTGAAAACGCTACAGGCAAAACTGGAAGAACATAGCGACAACCATCGATCAAGCCTGAAGGCGATCGAGAACCTGAGGCAGGAATTAGGCGTGGATTCCGATCAATCACTGCTTGCATTGCTCATCCGCACCGAGCAGCATCGCGCCCTCAACGATCGCAGTATAGAGACGCTCACACAGCTGCGCGATGTCAGCGGCGCGGATACCCGTGAAGACGATATCGAGAGGCTTTGCCACGAAGAGAACGCAGAGGCACTCGAACAACAACTGGCTGAGTTGAACGTGCAATTCAAGGATGCCAGCAACACCTACGATGACTCCAGCGAAGTGTGGACCCTGGCCAAACGCGAGCTGGACGATATGGGTGACGAGAGCGAGTACTCGCGCCTGAACCTGGAACGACAGAACCTGCTGCTGCAAATAATGGACCTGGCACGACAGTGTGCCATCGCCCGAACCGGTCAGAAAGTCCTGAACGCTGCCATGGCGACATTTCGCCAGGCCCATCAGTCTGTCATTCTCACCGAAGCTCAGCAGGCTTTTACAACGCTGACTCGCGGACGCTATGTGCAGCTACTACCGCGCGATGACGGAAACGGTAACGAGCGCCTGTTTGTCATTGATCGTAACCAGCATTCCAGAGCGGTAACAGAGCTCTCCACCGGTACACGCTACCAACTCTACCCGGCACTCAGGGCTGCAGCCCACGCCGACTATGCCACGCAGCGCCCGCCCTTGCCCTTCGTGGCCGATGACATCATGGAGTCATTTGACGACGAACGCTCAGCGGCCGCCTTCACCGTACTGGCACGTATGGCAGAGAAAGGGCAAGTCATCTACCTTACCCATCATCAGCATCTGATTGATCTGGCGAAGGATGTTGTGGGTAAGGATCGCGTTCGGATACATCATTTTCAGTGATAGGAGTGACTAAGTGCTCCCTAAAACAAGCTTTACTGCACAAGGGATCAGACTTTCACTACCCAAAAAGCAACGCCAACTGCTCGCGCAGGTTTGCGCCAAGCTCAGGATTTACCAGCCGCTGAGTTTCAGTGTCAAAATTATCGCCGAATGTAGCTACCGACATGCTGCCGCGAATATCCGCACCAAAAACCCCTGCGGAGTCTTTCGCTGCTTTGAGCACATTGGCACCGCCTCCCGCGCCCGGTGAGGATGACATGATAAGCATGGGTTTATCCTGGAACACTTTCATATCAATTCGTGAGCACCAGTCAAAGATGTTCTTGAATGCAGCTGTGTAATAACCGTTGTGCTCGGCGTAGGAGATCATTAAATAATCAGCCTGACCGATTGCGCCAAAAAAAGCCTTGGCAGCCTCAGGCACCCCACCTTTATTTTCTCTGTCAATACTGTAAATAGGCATTTCAAAATCATTAAGATCAAGAACGGTGATTTCAACCGAGGTATCAATTTCCTCTTTTGCAACAGTGGCGGCGTGTGTCACTAACTGCTTGTTAATGGAGGCACGGCTATTACTGGCGGCAAAGGCCACGATTTTTCTGGGGGCTGTCATGATAACGATGGTAATCCTGTATTGAATGAGAATAGACCGACAAGCAATCCATTCGTTTTACGCGTGTTGTTCATCTTCAAAAGCTAGCTCTTCCTTCATCTGCGCCTTAAGCCGTGATTCCCACTCATGCCGGTTTTCCCGGACGTAACGCGCATAACGACTGTTCTGCGAATACGGATCAGCCCCGTCGTAAACATCGGCAAGCTCTCGCATTGTATGGCGATCAAATTCTTCAAACACGCCTGTTAACCTTGAAGATTTTTCACGCGAATACCCTAGCGCTTCAAAGGTTGAGCGCGCCGCACGAATGGAGCTATCGTAGGTTTCACGGATAATATCTCGACACCCTACCTCCCAAAGATCATAAACGTGCATGCGATCAATCGCTCTAACGACCAGATGCACATGCGGATGCTGCTCACACACATAACGCGCAAGCTCTGTAATTGCTTTCTTGTCATCAATGGCAATAACGAGAACATCGGCATGCTCAATGCCAGCTGCTGTGAGAAGATCAGGGCGCGTTGCATCACCATAGTGAACACTTATACCAAAGTTACGCAGCAATTCCAGCTGCTCACTGCTGTATTCAACGACAGTAGCATGGTAATCCGCCGCCTGAAGCGTGCGATTGATGATGCCGCCAAAACGGCCATGACCGGCTATGATAATGTTGGACTCTGCCGGCATCTCATCGGCATCCCGTAATTGCCTGGTCGAATAACGCGGTGCAATGAGCTTGTCATAGACAATGAACAACGCAGGCGTGAACAGCATCGACAAGGCCACCACCAGCAATAGAACATCAGCAACAGGCCCTGGCACCACAGAACTTGCCACCGTAAAGGAGACCAGCACAAAACCAAACTCCCCGGCCTGGGCCAGCCCGAGTGCGAACAGCCATTTATCGGCACCACGCAGTTTGAATAGCTGTGCAAGCACTAGCATGACAGCGCATTTCAACACAATAAGGCCCACTGTCAGCGCTAGTATCAATCCAGCATTATCCGCTAGCAAGGCAAAGTCAATGCTAGCGCCCACTGTAATAAAGAATATCCCCAGCACAATGCCCTTGAACGGTGCAACATTACTTTCCAGCTCATGTCGGTATTCGCTATTGGCCATGACAACGCCTGCAAGGAATGTCCCTAACGCAGGTGAAAGCCCCACCATCGTCATCAGCAAGGCAATGCCCACCACCATCATCAACGCGGTGCTGACAAATAGTTCTCGCAGCTTTGCACCGGACACGTAGCGAAAGACAGGCCCGGTGAGATATCGCCCGGCCAGAATGACAAGTCCAATCGCAGCAACGATGACCCATGCACTTTGCCATGCGGGCAACCCTTCAACCATGTTCAGATTCATGGCGACATCAGCGTGCCCACCACCATGATTATCCCCAGCTTGCACCACGTCCATCACGTCGGTCAGCGCAAGTAAAGGGATAACCGCGAGCATCGGAATCACCGCGATGTCCTGAAACAACAACACAGAAAACCCCGCCTTCCCACCATCACTGCGCATCAGGCCTTTTTCAGCCAGCGTCTGTGTCACGATGGCGGTAGACGACAACACGAGGATAAATCCAATGGCCAACGCCACGCTCCAGGGCTGACCAAATAGCATGGCAACACCCATGATGGCCAACACAGTGACGAGCACCTGCATGCCGCCCAGCACGAATATGCGAGACCGCATCTCCCATAGCACTTTGGGCTGTACTTCCAGACCAATGACAAACAGCATCATGACCACGCCGAACTCGGTGAAGTGCTGCAACGCTTGTACATCGACGCCCACCAGCTGCAACACAGGCGCTATGGCAACACCAGCAATCAGATAACCCAGCACCGAACCCAATCCGAATCGCGTGGCCAGTGGCACCGCAATCATGCCTGCCAGAAACAGGATGAAGGTGATGAGGAGAAATTCCGCGCTCATGGTGCATTCCTTTAAGTCTTGACCACTCTTACGACAACGAATACGTTGCGTGATGATGCGGCCCTAACTGACACTGGCACTGTGTTCCTTGTGGCACCGCTAACTGGCAGTCATCACAAAGCCCGGCCCCCGTAGGCTCAAGCTGCGGTGTCAACTCGACGCGATCGTCAAATACAAAACAGTCACCTTGCCAATGATCCGCCTTACTTTGCTGCAAGTAATTCAGCAAACCACCTTCAATCTGATAGACCTCTTCGAAGCCTTCAGCCAACAACCACGGGGCTGCCTTTTCGCAGCGGATGCCGCCCGTGCAAAACGTCACCATGGGTGCAGACTTGTCGAGTTTGCCCTGCTCCACGGCATGCCTCACGGCTTGCTTGAAATGGCGAAAGTGCTTAATGTTCAGATGGGATGCGCTACGAAAAGTCCCCGACTCAACCTCGTAATCGTTGCGGGTATCAAGCAAAGTCAGTGGCCTGTTCTCATCAAGCCAGCTGTCGAGTGTCTGAGCCGATACGGCAGGTGCAGCCGGTCGCTTCTGCTGAAGCTTCAGACTCTCCTGCCCATCAAACGCAATGATCTCTGCACGAACCCGCACGCGCAGGCGCTTGTGTGGCACGAAGTCAGATACGCTCTCTTTAAGCCAGAGATCTTGCAGAACATCAAACCTGTTGAAACAGGCCACAGCAGCCTCTGCCTGCTCCTGAGTTCCCGCAATGCTGACGTTAATGCCTTCATTCGCCAGCAATACCGCACCTTTTACGCCGATAGCTGACAGCGCCTCGCGTAGCTGAAGCTGTAACAACTCAGGCTCTGCAACAGGAACAAAGCGATACCCGGACAAATTTATGATGCAAGTGTCTGACATTCGTAGTTAACTGGCAAGGTTGGCGGCATCGCCTCAGGGACGGGCGATATGCTAGATTCGCAGTATACAACTACCCTACCCACTCTTCTTGTATAACCATCCACGCGAGTATTTCAATGAGCTTCAATGCACTGTTGGTAGAAAAAGATGACAACGGCAAGACCCACGCTTCGGTGCAAAGTCTGGATGAGTCGCAACTTCCAGAAGCTGATGTCACGGTCGATGTCGAGTATTCCACGGTCAATTACAAGGATGGTTTATGCATCGGCCCGGGCGGTGGTCTGGTACGCAATTACCCACACGTACCCGGCATCGATCTGGCTGGCACTGTCACCCAATCCGACTCCACACGTTATTCTGCAGGTGACAAAGTCGTGCTCACAGGTTGGCGCGTCGGTGAGGCCTGGTGGGGCGGCTATTCGCAAAAGGCCCGTGTAAAAAGCGACTGGCTGGTACCTCTGCCAGACGGCATAACCACACATCAGGCCATGGCGGTGGGCACGGCAGGCGTTGCGGCGGTCCTTGCGGTCATGGCACTGGAAGATCACGGTATGAAAAAAGACAACGGGCCGGTGCTGGTCACTGGAGCAGCCGGAGGTGTTGGTTCAATCGCTGTTGCCATGCTTCATCACCTGGGCTATGAAGTAGCAGCCGTCACGGGCAGACCCGAAGCCGCCGACTACCTCAAAGACCTTGGCGCTACCACCATCGTGGCCCGCGAGGAAATCAACGAGACCGTCAAGCGCCCACTGGAGTCCGAGACATGGGCAGGTTGCGTGGATGCCGTCGGTGGCAGCATGCTGGCGCGTCTGCTTGGCCAGCTCAAGTATGGTGCATCCGTCGCAGCTGTCGGACTCGCCGGCGGCCCTCAGTTGCCTGCCACCGTACTACCGTTCCTGCTGCGTGGAGTGAATATTCTCGGTATCGATTCCGTCATGCAACCCTACGACAACCGACTACGCGCCTGGCAAAAACTGTCTGAAGCCCTGCCCATGAACAAGCTTGAAGGCATGGTCAGCAGTGCAACTCTGTCAGACCTGCCGGAACTTGGCAAACAGATTCTTGCCGGTCAGGTTCAGGGACGCATTGTGGTTGACGTCAACGCCTGAGGCTGCGGACAGCGAAGAGCCTTATCCACGGAAGCCGAACAACTTGTTATCAATGATGTGTTCGGCCGTACTCGGCGCTAACGAGCTCTCCCAGCTTCCTCGCCCATCAGGTATTTGGGAGAGCACATCGCGTGAATAGATTGTCAGCAGCGATGGATCGCTGCAGTCTATCCCGCTGATAAAATCATTCTCCAGCAGGTGCTGATACAGGAAGCGCATGTGCTTGACCACTTCAATATCCTTGAAGTCTTTCAGGTTGTTGGCGTCGTCCAGCTCGGGATACACAAATAGTCGTGTGTTATCCGGAAAAAGCTTGCCGAAGCCTTCCAGTATGCCTCCTTCCACACCAACGTACTTTTTCTCGTCGAAGATTTCCTTGATGTTCACCATACCCAGCACGATGCCGATCTGGCGCGCGGTAAATTGACGAAAGTAGGCACGTAACGAAAAATAGCGCGTGTAATCAGAGATCATCACGCTGTAGCCAAGCTCGTTCAATAGTTCTACGCGGGTGATCAGATCCTCCTCTGGCACCATCAGATCCTTGCCGTAACTATCATTGATGGATATCTCTGCCAGCACCACCGTGTTGTCATCATCCACCCCTTCCAGCTTCTTGAAAGCCTCAAACCCCTGATCGATCATGTCGCTGTTGAGCCGAGTGACAGGTTTGAACGAACCACGCGTAGTCAACACGTTTTTCTTGTAGAGCATCTCGGCAGGCACAGCCACCTGCCCATCGGGGGTAAACATGATAGCGCGCGTCTTCCAGCTTCTGATCAGATGCAGGTTTTTCGCTCGGTTGTCCAGATCGTCAAAGTACGGCCCCTTGAACTCGATGGAATCGATTTCAATGGCGCTGTTGGGTAGATTGTCGGTTAGCGAATCGATGATGCGGCGTGGATCCTCGAAGTAATAGAACGCCCCATAGATCATGTTGATACCTAGAATCCCCAGTGTATCCTGCTGTTGTTCAGCCGTATCTTCCAGCATGCGCACATGCAGGATGATATCCGAGGGTTCGGCCTGCGGGTACATTTGCAATCTGATGCCGCACCAGGCATGGCACTCGTTACTTCGATTGAAACTCTTGGCTGACACGGTGGCCGCATAGGAGAAGTAACGTGATGACTTGGGTCTGGATGTACCGAGGCGCGAAACGACCAGTTCAAACTCCGTATCCAGCATCGCTTTGACACGCGACTGACTGACATAACGCCCCCCCTCCTGGGTACCGTATATGGCATCCGAGAACTGCATGTCATAGGCGGACATTGTCTTGGCCACGGTGCCAGCTGCAGCTCCTGCCAGAAAGAACTGTCGTGCCACTTCCTGGCCAGCGCCAATTTCAGCAATGGTGCCGTACTTCTTGTCATCAAGGTTCAGACGCAAAGCCTTGTTAAGCGTTGAGCGTTTACTGACGTTGTTTTCCATAATTGCGGTTCGCAAGCCTGGTGATCGAAATAGGAGTTTTATGCGTGCCAGTTACGCGCCAGTTAGCGGCCCGTCCATACCGGATCGCGTTTCTCGGTAAAAGCCTTGAGTCCCTCCTGACTGTCTTCCGAGCCGTACAGTGTATCCACGGTGCGCAGCTGTCGGCGCGTTACCCGGTTAAGCGCATCCTGAAACTTGCTGTCTTCAGCATCGCGCACAATCTCTTTTATGGCCGCAAACACCAATGGTGGCCCCTTGGCCAGATGTTCGGCCATCGTCCGTGCCTGGTCAAGCAACTGATCAGCTGGATGCACCTGATTGACAAACCCCCACTGCGCTGCCTCAGCGGCATCCAGCCACCGACCGGTCAGCAGCATTTCCATCGCAATATGATACGGGATACGCTTGGGCAATTTTATGCTGGCTGCATCGGCAACAGTGCCAGAGTTGATCTCAGGCAGTGCAAAGCTTGCGTGCGATGCTGCCAGAATGATGTCACACGACAATGCAATCTCAAGCCCGCCACCGCAGCAAATGCCGTTG
>CAYGSW010000051.1:0-26294 GCA_964352535.1 uncultured Granulosicoccaceae bacterium
GGAAGCATCAGACGCTGCCGTCGAACAATCAAAAGAAGAACAAGAAGCACACACTAACAAAAAAAAAAAAAATGATCAACCCGTTGCTGATGCTACTGGCGATGCCGCAGCGACCGAGGAAGACAGCTCTGAAGCTGCTGCTGATGTTGTGATGGAAATGAAATACCCCACCGATCCGGTCACAGGTGCAACCATCTTTGATGGCGGCATGATAGAGGTTCCAGTGGTTACCACTGCCTATATCGACACTAGCAGTGATACGGGTGAGGATGCAGATGCAGCAACCGCAGCCGGCGATACTGAGGTAGCAGCAACCGAATCATCCACCGAAGGTCGCTTGCCCTACGACCCGGTCACCGGCGCAACAATCTACGAGTCAGACAACGAACCACAAACCAGCGAGTCGGTCGCCACACAAGCCGCTGGCCCATCCAACAGCCTGCCATTTGACCCGGTCACAGGCGCCACCATTTTTGACAGTGCAGAGACCGAAAACACTGATGAGGCTATAGCTGCAACTGACGATGTGTCCGATGATACGTCCAATCGCTTACCGGTAGATCCGGTAACAGGGGCAACCATCTTTGCCTCGGCTGATTCTTCAGCAGATGCAGAAGCGGATACCACCATCGACGACAATGCCACTGCGGAAACGGAGGACACTTCAAATAGACTGCCAGTAGATCCGGTTACGGGCGCAACACTGTTCGCAACATCAGAATCAGAAACTACAACCGAAACGTCCGGGACGGTGGCAACGTCCAGTGTCAGCAGCGTTGCTACGCTTGCAGACCGATCATTCGATTTGAACGGTATCAGTCGAAGGCTGGGAGGGGTATTTGGGTCGACAACGGCTGCGCTGATGCGCTCTACTGATGAAGCCTCTGCCATGGCTGCTCTTCCAAGGCTTACCAGCGCAAACGACTCCCTTGGCGAACTGGCCGAACAGTTCAAGACACTGCCAGACGCTGCCACTGTACCACTTGGCAAGGTGGTACAAACCAATATGGCAAAGCTTACGCCACTGATAGATACGACGCTAACCAAGCCGGGTGTGGGACCTGTTCTCACGCCGGTACTCGATCCGATGATGAAACAGCTGCAAGCACTTGCACAGTAGCTGAACAGTCAGACAGGGCCGCTGTACTGCAGCGGCCCTTGAATCCCGGATTGCAGAATACGCTACGCTGACACGTACACAATTGAGCACTCAAGGTATGGCGTCAGCGTATAGACTACCGGCCTCACGAAGTCTGTACACCGGGTCATCCGAGCGTCTATGAAAAAGTCATCTCAACCGACATGGTATAACCCGAAACACTGGGGTAAATTGCTGACGCTGTATCTTCCCATTGGGTCAGCACGAGCAGCACGTCGCAGACAATACCGAAAGATGCTGAAGGCTGAAACAGCAAGCGAGCGCTTCGAACAGATCTACTCACAAAACCTCTGGAACGATCGTGACTCGGTCAGTGGCAGAGGCTCGTCGCTTGAAACCACACACAACGTTCGCTCTAGACTGCCTGAGATATTTTCTGAATACGGCGTCAAGAGATTTCTTGATGCACCTTGTGGGGATTTTCACTGGATGAAAGATGTCGTGGTACATCAGCCTGAACTGCTCTACATTGGCGGAGATATAGTGCCCGCACTTATTCAGGAAAATACAAATCGCCATGCTTCACAACAAGTGAGCTTTACCAGACTTGACATCACAAGCGACACACTCCCTCCCAGTGACATGATGATGGTTCGTGATTGCCTGTTCCATCTGAGCTACGCCGATATTGGCAGTTTCTTACATAACCTTGCCAAATCGAATATCGAACTACTACTTACCACAAGTCACTATGAAGCCACGACGCCTATTGAAAATTACGATATCGTGTCCGGGGATTTCAGGCTGATTGATCTATTCGCGCAACCTTTCTGCTTTCCGGAAAAACCGTTGCTTGAATTTGATGACAGTGATGAGAAGAACCATCGCAAAAAGCTCTGTCTGTTCAATGTCCAACAACTGATCACACATCTGGAAGAGTATTCAACGCTGTATCGCGGAAATCTGTTACGCACAATTCCAGTGTAGTGTCTAGCCCGGACCATTCATGGAATCACCACAGCAAAAAATAATCTTTCCGGCCCATTCAAATGCAACAACCTCACATCCCCTGTTTCGTCATATCTCTGGCAAGGGCGGTGGAACGTCGAGCCAGAATCGCCAAAGACCTTGACGAGCTGGGAATTGATTTTGAATTCATAGATGCGGTAGACGCCACTCAGGGACTAAGCGCTCATCACGAGTCTTTGATCCACCGTGACCCACACTATCCGATGAGTGAAGGCGAGTATGGCTGCGCCCTCTCGCATGCGGGCATCTACAAAAGTATGGTGGATGCTGAGATGCCACATGCCCTGATTCTTGAAGACGATGCCATACCCCTTCAAGGTCTGCGTACCTTCCTGAACAAACGATGTTATCTGCTTCGTCCCATGTTCCTGCTTTACCACAATGCCGCCTACGTTCGCTGGCGTGGCACAACTACACTGTTTGACTCAACGAAAGCGCGATCGCTGTCGATGAGCTGTAGCCATACCGTCGGCTATACGATTGCGCTTGAAGCCGCCAGGGCATTACATCAGGCCACTACACCCGTACGCTTCAAGGCTGACTGGCCCATGGACATCGCAACGCTTAGTGCATGCATCACCCAACCGGTACTGATACAGCATCCGCCGGATCGTACTCATTCATTTATCGAAAAAGAAAGAGCTCACAGGCCACCTGCGTTGCGACGCTACACAACGGCCGAGTACTACGTTCGAAAGTGGCGGCGACTTTGCTCTCAGCGCGTGAGGTCTAGCCGTTACAAGACTCTCACCGATCAATCATAATAATAACGTACAGGGGTTGTTTCAGGTCGACCCTGAATGAAGTTGAACGTTCGAACCATACAGCCCAAAATGTCAAACTCCTCACGTTACAGCTCACTGCGCGACATCAACATGCTCTGGATCGGCAACAGCCTGAGCCGCATCGAACAGTTGTCGATCTGCTCGTATCTGGCGGCAGGGCATACGGTCAACCTGTTCACTTTTGGTCCTGTTGCTCATGTTCCCGAGCACACCCGGATAGTCGATGCGTTGGAGTACATGACTACGGAAGAGTACACGCAGCTGCGACACTACAAGACAGGCTCGTACTCACTTGCAGCAGACCTGTTCCGCTATCGGCTTTTGAAAAACGATGCAGGGTTCTGGTCTGACTCGGATTTTGTGTGCATAAGGCCTGTAGCGCTTTATCAGGATCACGTGTTCGGCTGGCAAAACGAGAGCTCCATAGCCAATGGATTTCTCTATCTCACAGCTGATTCGCCTGTGTTGCTGGAATTGCTGGATTACTTTGAGAATCGCAAGATTCCGCCCTGGTTAACTCCCAGCCGACGCTGCAAACTATTTTTACGCAAGGCATGTCGCTTGCCGGTTGATCCAGCCAATCTTCCCTGGGGCGCATTCGGACCACGCGCCTTGACATGGCTTACGCGGGTGCATGGCGTTGCGCAACAGGGCCAACCGATCGGACGATTCTATTCGCACACATTACAAAACGCTGAGCGTATTTTTGAATCAAGTTATCAACTTGATTCACTTGATGATCCGGAGACACTGCTTATACATCTGTGGAACGAAAGAATTCGTGTCATGAAAGATCGAGTTCCTGAACCTGATTCATTACTGGCCAGGTTATTCGAACAGTACAACATTTCCATTACCGGAGTGGCATGATCAACGCCTTACGCAAACTGGGCCTGCATTGGTTGGCCAGCAGCTCAATACCACCGGGCTGGCTCTATGACGCCGTATTGCCGGTTGAAAAACGCTCTCAAAAACAGGGGCGTTTACGTATCGAGATCGTCTCTCACTGCTGGCAATACTCAAGGCTGTTATCGTATCAATTGAATTCACTGGTTCAAAACGCAGTGCAGGACGCGGACATCATCATGACGGTTTTTTACAGCAAGGACGATCGCGCCACACAGGCCTTACTGGACATGGTGAGCAACATAGCCGTGGCCAATGTCACATGGAACTGGCAGCCACTACCATCCAGTCAGTTGTTCCGACGCTCCATCGGACGCAATCTGGCTGCGTTGAATTCTCAGGCAGATTGGGTCTGGTTTACTGACTGCGACATGACCTTCCAGTCCGGTTGCCTCGATTCACTGAACAAGGCCTTGCAGCGGCGGCAGGATGCATTAGTATTTCCAGCCGTTGAGCACCGAACCGATATTCACACAGAATCCGACCTTATCTCCAGTAATTCCCTGGATCAGCCTGAACTGCTGGAAGCAAGTTCCGAGTTGTTCAGCTCACATTCCATTAACCGCGCTACAGGTCCATTGCAGATCACTCATGGGGATGTAGCGCGCGCCAATGGGTATTGCCGTGATGTGCCGTTTTATCAGCAACCCGCCGAGCATTTTCAGAAAGCGACTGAAGATCGCTTGTTCAGATGGTTGCTGGGCACGCAGGGTACGCCGATAGATGTCATCGGCGTGTGCCGGATTCAGCATGTCGATAAAGGTCGCTATCAGAAAGACAGTACGGGCACTCGATGGCGCAAACAGGTGCGTCGTTGGCAGTACGCATGGCGTCAGAAATTCCATTAGGCCCAAGAAACATCACGGTTTTTCAATGATTCTCAGGTGAGGTCCTTGTGTTCTGTTCATCCAGCACCTCTATCACTGACAAGTCTTTTACGTGCCTGTGCGTATCCAATGGCTCTGCGTCCCCTCGCCCAACGCTCTTCCAGTTGTTAGTAAGTGCCTTGTAGTGCAGGAAGGCAGCGTCACGCAAGGGAACCGCCTGCCGTCGATATCCAAATTTCACTTTTCCATTATGCGTATTCGCGAGTCGAAGTAATCGCTGACATACGATGTACTTATGTGCTTTGCCACGTGCCTTGCGCTCGCGATACTGGAAGTCTCTTACTGTCGGTTTAGTCTTGGCTAACGCGTCGTCCACGGTGCGCAATTGCGATTGATTATTTCCCGAGTCTACGTTGGGTACCCAGAAACTGTCGAAACGCAACAGAGCAGTTCGCCTCGACACTTGTCTTAGCATTTGCGTTAGTGACAGTCCGTCTCGAAACGTCAGGTATTCATCGACATCAAAATGCCCGGTCCATTGGGATTGCCCAAAACACTGGTGGGCATGGTTATTCTGTGCAGCCTGACAGAAAAGATTGTATTTGCTGTGCGCTGGACCATAGAGGAAGGGCCAGTCGATAAGCACGACATCCATGATGTCGGTGCAGTTAGCCAAAGCACTAGCCAATGCGTCAATGTTGTCACTGCCATTGTCATAAAGCAAAACACGTTCTACACCCAGCTGTGTGTAGTATTGCAACCAGTCAAGCACCCATTCAACCGGATTGTTTTTCTGTATCGTGGTGAGCTGCAGATTAACGGGCGCAAGTGTGACCCGTTCAACCACACCTGTAGACTCCAGTGTATCTCCCAGCTGGCAGCTGTAGCTTACAGGCCCAGCTTGCAACACCTCATCAGGAAGATCAAAGCGGTGAAACGTGACTCGACCATGACGTGACATGCGATGCGGCAGTGGTTTGGACATTCCCGCAATATGCATGCGAATCGGTAACAGATGTCGCTTGAGGTTGACAAGCGGCGGCCCAACAGCCCGAAGGCACGCGCCATGCGCATCGACAAACACATCGTAGAAAATCGTGTGTCTATCGTAGCCTGCATAGTCGGCGTCCAACATTCGAGGGTTGCCCGCTCGATTCGACCGATGATCATGAAAGCGTCGCCACAACGCTCCTGTTTCAGGCAAAACAATCGGGGATGGTGAGTATCTCTGGAAACAAGAAAGTGCCATGCCTAGCCTGAACTATTCATGTGGTAACAGACTGTTGACTTTCCGGATAGCCATCGGCCAGAAGCTGATCCGTACCGTGAGCCGTATGATCCACGCCGGTGCGTTCAATATTCAGCCGATGCGCCCTTATTGCATCCACCGACGCTTTATTGCGATAGCCACGAGAATGATCAAGGTGCAGGCAAACAGCGTTGTAGCGCACATGTCGCGCCCGAATGCCATGGTTTTGCAGTCTTACGCCCAGTTCCCGGTCCTGTCCCCCAGAATGCAGCCGCTCGTCCATACCGCCAACGGCCAGCAGATCCTGTTTCCAGGCGGACGCATTAGCACCTTTCAGGTTACATGCGGTGGTTGTCAGGCGGTTCAGCCACTGAGCCAGGCGTTGATTGTGCGTGAGTTTCAAACGCCCTGACCCGGAGGGCAATCCGTGTGCATACAACCATGATCGATCAAAGCATCTTTGCGAATTGATATCGTCGCGCGAAATGGCTTCACTGGTGGCCATCGGTAGCTTGAAGTAGGTACCAGAAAGGTAGTACCCCGTTTCGGCATGCAAGACGTGTTGTGCAAGAAAGTCATTTCTCAGAACACAATCTCCATCCGTGAAAACGATATAGTCAAACGCTGCATGCAACAGCGCCTTGTTCAGAATGCGGCACTTGCGAAAACCATCGTCGCGCTGCCAGATATGCCGGATAGAAATTCCGGCCGAATTAAACTCCGGCTGCATGGATCGGATGAGCTTGCGGGTGTCTTCGCTGGAGCCATCATCGGCAATGATCACTTCGAAATCACGATGAGTTTGTACAAGCAAGCTCCAAAACACCTTCTGTAACCAGCGCGGTGAGTTGTACGTTGTGAACACGACCGAGAGCTTCATACGGGCTGTCTAATCCTAACAGGCTGTCAATGTAATGCCAAAACGATCAGGCTGTCTTAAAGCAGAAACGCTGGTAGCGTCAATAATACTATTTGCAATTCTACCTTTTTCAACGAAGATCAAAATAACTCACTTCCACGATTTAGGGTGTACCAGATACGAACACAATAAAAATGAAATGGCCATTGTCAGAGGTCCAACCATGATTCATTGCCTGACCTGTATTGGACTCGCTGGCATTGTCTATCGTCTGGCAACCAGCCTTGCTTCAGCTTTGCCATGACGATCTTTGGCAGGTTCGTGATACTCCAGAATATGCAAATCAGAAAACAGGGCCAGAAGCTCGTTAGGCGCAAGCAGATAGTCAGGATTGTTCAACCCATACACAAATGTCTGATAGAACAACAGCCCACCGGGCTTCAAAGCCTGGACAATGGCAGGACACAACATGCGGTCCAGGAAGCGTGCAACCACGATAATGTCAAACGAATTCGGTTCCGGTGGCTGCGCACTGACGTCCCTGACCGAAGCCTGATGAATGAGAGCAGGTTTCCTTCCCCGTATTTCTTCTATGACTGTGTCACTGAGATCCCATGCACTAACCTGAAAACCTCTTTCCGCCAGGAACTGCCCGTTACCTGCTCTGCCACACGCCAGATCAAGGGCATTTTTCGCAGAAGGTGTTGAAGATGCTGGTGCATCAGAGGCGTTGTCTTCGGTTACGACAACAGCTTCAGCGACCACAGCCCCAGTCAACCACCGGGCACCTTCACTCAGCACCTCAGCAGGTGCGGGCACACTGCCGCCAGAGTATGCATAGCGAGCATTCCATTTGGACAAACTTGAATCATTCACCGCAGCACGCTACCCGGCTATCGTCAGCAATCAGCCTGTTCATGTGTATTCTCCTGGTTTCAAATCCGATCGTGGTTTTCAGACCCCTTCGGATTCAATAACGCCAGAAAGCTGGAGTAAACAATACCAGCAACGTGAAAATCTCCAACCGACCAAACAACATGGCCACACTGAGCACACTCAGTTCGAAGTCTCCGAGGCTGGAGTAATTGGCCGCAACTATTCCCAGACCGGGACCAAGGTTATTAAGGCAGGCAACAACAGCCGAAAACGCACTCTCCTGGTCCAGGCCTGCTGCCATAAGCAACAGTAGCATCACAGCAAGCACCGCAAGATAACTGGCAAAAAATCCCCAGACCACATCGATCATGTGGCTTGGCATGGTGGTGCGTCCCACCTTGACCACCACTGTGGCATAAGGGTGCAGCATGCGCAGTAGCTCACGTTGACCCTGCTTGAACAGCAACAACACGCGCACCACTTTCATACCACCACCGGTTGAGCCAGCACACCCACCCGCAAAACTTGCAAACAGCAACAACACCGGAAGAAATCCCGGCCAGTTGAAGTATTCTTCTGATGTAAAGCCTGTCGTCGTGCCAATGGACACCACATGAAACAACGCATCACGAAACGATTTGCCAAAGTCGGACGTATGCGTCAAGTAGAGGTAGCTGCAGGTGATGACAGTGAGTGTTGCTGCAATGTAGATGTAGGTTCGAAACTCTTCATCCCGCCAATAGTGACTAAAACTGAAGTTGCGGGTTACCGCAAAATGCAGAGCAAAATTCACCCCCGATATCAGCATGAACACCACAGCAATCATTTCAATCAAACCACTGTCAAAGTAGCCAATGCTGGCGTCGTGTGTGGAGAATCCGCCAATGGCAACGGTTGAAAAACTATGGCTGACGGCATCAAAAAACGTCATGCCTGCGGCCCAGTAGGCCAGCGCACAGGCAATGGTCAAACCCAGGTAGATGTACCACAGGGCTTTTGCGGTGTTAGCAATGCGTGGCGTCAATTTGCCCTTGTTGATACCGGGTGTCTCAGCCTTATACAATTGCTGTCCCCCGATACCCAGTAGTGGCAAGATGGCAACTGCCAGCACAATGATTCCCATTCCGCCAAGCCACTGCATTTGCTGTCTGTAGAAGAGTATGGACTTGGGCAATAGATCCAGGCCCACGAGCAAAGTTGCGCCTGTGGTAGTCAAACCGGACATCGATTCAAATATGGCGCGAGCCACCGTCAGGTCCAGTGGGGAATATAAATAGAACGGTAAGCCTCCGAAGATTCCCAGTACCGCCCAGAACAATACAACGATCAGAAATCCGTCGCGAATACGCAATTCAGCCTCGTGATTTCGCACTGGCAAAAACAGAAAAAGGCCTACAGATAGTGTGGCAACAAACGCTCCGATGAATGGAGAGAGTGCCTTGAACTGATCACCATAAACCAGTCCAACGAGCACAGGGGTGAGCATGGTAATGCTGAACAAGGTAAGCAGCACGCCCACAACGCGCTGCACAACCCTTAACTGAATAGGAATCGGAGACACTGGCTATGCTCTGCAAGACAATATCGACGGCAAGCGCCAGCAATCATTTTCAAGCACGCCAAAGCATCCATCAAACCACCTGCAGAAAAACCTGTTACAAGCGCCAGTGTTCAGTGGTTTCAGAGGCGACAATGTCAACTCATTCAATGACTGAAGCTTTGATTGAAGCACGGTAGAATTAGACAAAACCAAATCCCACCTGAAACAGTTTTTCCACCGCATGAATCTCGCTTTTGTCAGTTATCAGCAGTATCAGGTGATCCTCTGATTCAACAATCAGATCGTGATGAGCAATCATCACTTTGTCGCCACGTACCACTACACCAATGCTGGCACTCTCTGGTAGGCTAATATCGCCAATGGCAAGTCCTACCAGTTTCGATGTCTCCTTGTCGCCCCTGGCAACCCCTTCCAGAGCTTCAGCCTCACCACGGCGCAAGGAATGTACGGCTGCCACATCTCCCTGACGCGTCAACGTTAACAAGGCTCCAATCGTTATCTGTTGTGGCGATATGGCCACATCGATCATGCCATCCTCGATAAGGTCGACATAGGCTGGGCGGTTGATCAGAGACATGACCTTGCCAGCGCCTTTTTTCTTTGCCAGCATGGCAGACAGAATGTTGGCTTCATCGTCATTGGTCAGCGCGCAATACACATCCATGGCCTCTATGTATTCTTTCTTCATCAGGTCAAGATCGGCTGCATCACCGGTGTGCACCTGCGTATCCTTGAGCACCGATGACAGATGTATTGCGCGCTTTGCATTCATCTCGATAAGCTTGACTTCGTAGTGCCTTTCAAGCTTCCTGGACAGTAACAACCCGATGTTTCCGCCGCCTGCAATCATGATGCGCTTGCAACGCACTTCATCATGATGAAACTGGGCCATGACCTTGGCGGTATCCTTGCGCTTGCCCATGAAGAAAATAACGTCATCTGTCTTGATGACCGTCTTGCCATCAGGAATAATGGGCTTCTCGGCAACTTCTTGCACTTCTGCTGCGCGTCGGTTTGAACGCTTGGCGCGACGAGGGACCCATCCGTTTCGGGTACCCGCTTTGTCTTCCTCTTTTTCTTTGGCACCGCGGTATACGGCAACCACGCGTGTATCGACAGAAGGCAGCAACACAGTCAGGTGCGATAGCGGCCAGCCTTCCATTGGTGCACCCTCTTGCACCTTCACACCCACCAGTCTTACTTTACTGTCGGCAAAATCCACTACCTGGATGGCACCGGGGTGTTCGATGATGCGTTCAACATGATCAGTTATCAGCTGCTCCGGGCTGATAATAGTGTCGATGGGGATATTGTCGTTCTGGAACAAATCCTTTTCACGCGCATACTCAGTCGAGCGTATGCGGGCAATCTTGCTGGGTGTGCGGTACAGACTATAGGCAATCTGTATGGCCACAATATTGGTTTCATCTGAGTCGGTGGCTGCAATGATCATATCGGCATCCTCGGCGCCAGCCTCTTTCAACACCTCAGGGTGTGAGGCAAATCCGACAACCGTCTGAAGCTCTTCTACCTCTTCCAGATGTTTGAGCGCCTCAATGTTGGTATCAACCACCACCAGATCATTCTGCTCAGCTGCCAGACTACGAGCTACCGACTGGCCAACCTGCCCAGCGCCGAGTACGATTATTTTCATCAGCTGTTATACCCGGACTTTGTCCAGATCGATATCAAGACTGCGCAGTTTGCGATACAGATGGGTCCGCTCCATACCAACATGCTTGGCAAGGTCACCAATGTTTCCCCCGGTCTTCACCAGGCAACGCAAAAGATACTGCCTTTCAAAATCAGCGCGTGCTTCGCGCAGTGGCAAATCGTAACGCAAGGACAACGTGGTATCGCTGGATTCCACAGCTCCCAGTACCCGATTGATTTCGGCCACTTCAACCATCGACGATCCGCCCAACAACAGGATGCGCTGCACCAGGTTCTTCAATTCCAGTAAATTGCCGGGCCAGTCGAGATTGCGCAAACGGTTCTGGGCGGCCACGCTGAAATGTCGATAGGCAAGCCCCTCTTCCTGAACATGCCAGTCTACCAACCCTTCAAGCAGCGCAGGGATATCCTCGGGGTGTTCTCGCAGTGGCTTGATCGTGAGCGTTTCGCTACACAGCAAGCGCGCCAGTACAGGATCAAAACTGCCCCGTTTGAGCGGCAATGACAAATCCTGCCGCGACGAGGCAACAAGCCGGCAACGAAAAGACACTCTGGTGGACGAACCGACCCGCAGAAAACCCTGTTGTTCAATGGCCTGCAGCAGGCACTGCTGGGCGTTGCCGGGCAGCAACTCCACATCGGTCAGAAACAGTGTGCCACCCAATGCTGACTCCAGATAACCCATGCTTACCGCGCTGCCGCTCTCTTCACCAAACAACTCACGATGTGCGTTGACTGCAGACAATGTGTCACAGCGTAGCTGTACAAACCGGCCAGATAGCTCAGGATGACGATCATGGATGCTTTGTGCAAATAGCACACGCCCGCTGCCTGACTCCCCCAACAGCAACAGTGAATGGGTTTTAGTCGCCTGGTCGTGCACCTGCTCGCGCAGGGTTTTGACATAGTCACTGACCCCGAGCAAAAACGGCAATCTGCGAGGATTGTCCACCACCGAGCGACCCTGGTCGTCATTATTAACGCCCTCGGCAAGTCCTTTCTCGACGGTCAACAGCAGTTTGGCGAGCGACAAGGGTTTTTCAATGAAATCCACAGCCCCGTGTCGAGTTGCCTCAACAGCTGTCTCGACCGTGCCGTGGCCAGAGATCATGATGACCGGGAAATTCAGGCTGCCTGCGCTTTTCCACGACTTGAGCAGCGACACCCCGTCCATGTCCGGCATCCAGATATCCAGCAGGACCAGATCGGGCACAGCCTCTTCGATCGCATGCTGCGCCGCCGCAGCCGTATCAGCCACAGATACCGCATAGCCCTCGTCTTCAAGGATCTCCTGCAACAGCCCCCGAATGTCAGGCTCGTCGTCAACGACCAAAATTGAACGTTCATTCATGCGGCATCTCCACGAAGCTGCAGGCTGGAAGGATAAGGCAAACTGATGATCACTGCTGCGCCGCCACCGGCCAGATTCTCCGCACGTATCTTGCCATTATGCTCCTCAACGATCTTCTTGACGATCGCAAGCCCAAGTCCTGTGCCTTTGGGCTTGGATGACACGTAAGGTTCAAACATTCGGTCCATCAGATCCACGGGAAAGCCCGGCCCCTTATCTTCGGCAATGATTTCCAGAAAATCATTGCCAGACTCACTGCGCAGGCGCGTGGACAGGCTCACCACTTTGGGCAGTTTGCCATGCTGGGCTTCGAGTGAATTCTTTACAAGATTATGCGTTAACTGACGCATGCGCGGCAGATCGACTGACAGCTTGGGAATTTGCGATGGCAGATTCAGATTGATCCGCACCGAATCCTGACTATTGGTATACAGATCAGCAACTTCGCTCAGCAATTGATTTATGCTGGTTGGCACCAGTGTCAGGTTGGGCGTAGAGGCATATTCCGCAAAAGCGTTGACCATGCCCTTGAGTGAATCCACCTGATTTTCAATGGTATGAGTGAGCCGCTCCAGTAATTCAACATCACGCCCGGTAAGCTTGTGCGCAAACTTGTGCCGCAGCCGTTCGGCGGACAATTGAATCGGCGTCAGCGGATTCTTGATTTCATGTGCAAGCCTGCGTGCTACCTCACTCCAGGCCGCATCGCGTTGAGCGCTGATCAGGTTGGTCATGTCGTCGATAACAATAACGCGTCCTGTGAGCTGTTCTGATGAATCTACAAGGACCGTGCCACGACAAAACAGAAAGCGTCGTCCGCCCTGATCAAACACTTCGATCTCAGCAGACCACTCCTTGTCAGCGTGCAGACCCAGCGGCACCCGGACTTGCTCACTGAATTGAGCAGCAACACTGTTATCCTGTACATCATGGGTCAGCGGCTGCCCTCGCATCTGCACCAGTTCGCTGCCCAGGATGGCAATGGCGGCAGGGTTACTGGTGAGCACATTGTTCTGTGCATCCAGCGTGATTACACCGCTGGAGATCTGACCCAGAACAGCCTGCAAGCGCGCTCGCTGGCGTTCAACCTGACGCTGGCTGTGTTCAGCACTCTGACGGCTCTGCTCCAGCTGCAGCGTCATGTAGTTGAACGATTGGACAAGAAATCCCAGTTCATCATTCTGGGTGCGCTTGTAGATGCGCGTGGCGTAGTTGCCCTGAGCCACCGAACGAGTCCCTTCAACAAGATCATGAATAGGCATCATCATTCTACGCGCAGCGTACAAGGCAAACCACAGCGCCATCATGGCAGATAACAACAGTGCCAGTGACAACGTGAGCATGGAGCTGATCATCAGCGGATCACGCAAGAAAACAAGCTGACGATATTGCTGGTAGCTCGACTGAACACTTTCCGCCAGGTCTGCTGACCTCTCCGCTATCGGATACAGCGCTTGCAGTACCGAGTTTTCACGCGAGGCATCCTCGGCGAACACGGGGGTTACCACGCGAATATAAAGCTCACCACGACCGATGGGATCCACCCCGACGTAGGAGAGACCTTGCCTGGCCCGGGTAACAAGATCATTCTCCGGACGGTTCGGTTGCACGGAGATACTGTCCATCAAACCGGTGGATGCAATGATGCGATTATCAGGGCCTATCAAAGTCATCTCACTGGCCTCGGTTTCGCTTGTCAAACTGTTCAGCTCAACCACCGCCACCGATTCACTGACCCCGACAAGCTGTTCGGCAATGCCCAGTGTGTCTCTCTGCAACATGCTCATCTGCAGCTCAAGTGATTCGCGGCTCAGCTCCAGCGCATCATCCAGCGCTTTGTCGATCTCTAGATCAAAGTAGCTGTTGATATTGGCGCGCAGGAATCGAATGGAAAATCCATACACCAATGTGACCGGAACCAGCGCCAGCAGCACCGATACAATCACAAGCTTCACCGTTAGTCTTGAGCCTGCTATGCGTGCGCGAAACTCCTTGATTAACCGCCAGCCATTCATGATGATCAGCACGGCGATGAAACATAGTGCCAGACCGTTTCCCAGCAACAACCAATGGTAATACTGGCCAAAACGCTCCAGCTGCAATGCCATGGTGCCCAGCACATACAACGATGCTATGAGGACAACAAACAGCAAGGCCATCAGAACAGCACTGCTCAACAGTCGCTGACGCAAAATGTTCAGGTAACCGGCCATCGATACTCTTGGCTCTGCAATGTCCAGCTGGAACGGATGATGGGCTGCAGTGGCAGTGGTAATGCTGATCGAAGCAAGCTCATGTCCAGTGCTGCAACGAGTCCTTCTTTTGCCATTGAAGCGACTTGCTGATCATCCAACTCAAAGCTGCTTCGACCAAGTTCCCCAAGCCCCGCCAGCGCCGAACTCAGGGAACGAAAATTGCGATTGACGTCAGTCTCCAGTGCGCTGACTCGATAGTGACGCGTCAGCTCATAGTATGTCAGCGTGTACCGACGCTGTACGCTGACGACCGTCCGGTCCAGCCACCATGAGCGCGGTTCTAGCAGTTGCAGACTCAATACGAACGTTAGTGGCACACCACTGTCCAGTCCCGCTTCAACTGTTGCTGGCAGCGTTATGTGCGCATCAGCGCTCAGATGCAGCTGCTGGTTGTCATACTCGAGCAACACATTGCTGAGTCTGATGCCGTCAGCATCATTCAGTGGCGCATATCGCAAGGATTGCCAGACAAGTAATGCAGTGCCCAGCAAACCCACCACAACCAAAGCCCACAATAACCCGGCCAGTGCAGTACCAGAGCCGTGCCCATGATGCTGCACGCTATAAGGCAGGTAACGCAAAGTGTTGCGAAGTCCTGTTGTGTGCTGTGACTGACAGCAGCTCATTGCGCAGTGCACATGCATCGATTGAAAAGCACAGCCGTCAGGCAGAGCTTCATGATGCACATTTCCGAATGGGTGCGTAAAAGAATCCGTCCATGGCCTGCTCGCCCGGAAAAATCTGCCGGATGCCTTCCAGTGCCTGAGCATCGCGCGTGCGCTGCAGAAAAGACGCTAGCTGATGTTCGTTTTCTGTTTTCAGAATAGAACAGGTGACATACAACAACACACCGTTTGGCTTCAACGTCTGCCAGAGCGCATCCAGCAGGCGCGCCTGTAGCTGTGCCAGAGCTGCAATATCCGTATCACGCCGCAACAACTTGATATCAGGGTGCCTGCGAATGACACCCGTGCCTGAGCACGGTGCATCAAGCAAAATCGCATCAAAGAGGCAACCGTCCCACCATGTGGCTGTGGCCGACGCATCTGCATGGATCAGCGTGACCATCGATTCCAGTTGAAGTCGCTGCAGCGTTGACAAAACACTGGAAAGGCGAGTGTCATCATGATCGATGGCCGTAATATCCGAATACCATCCGGACTCAGCAGCATGCGCTGTTTTGCCACCAGGCGCTGCGCAAGCGTCCAGCAAACGACCACCCGCAGGTACATGCTTTGCCAGTAGTTGACCGGCTAACTGGGCAGCCCCGTCCTGAACACTCACATCACCCTGATCAAATCCGGGCAATCTTCCAACAGGTACCGGGGCATCCAGCACCAGTGCCCACGGTAGTTCAGCAAGGTTTCCGGCAGACAGACCCTCATCGTGCAAACGCGCTTGGTAGTCCTTGACGCTACCGTGTCGCTGATTGATCCGTAGACACATCGGTGCCTGCTGGTTGTTGGCAGTACAGATCGCTTCCCACTGATCAGGCCAATCGTGACGAAAATGCGTGATCAGCCAGGCGGGATGACTGTGCAACCCCTCTTCTGCCAGCGCAGCTTGCAGGGATTCCAACTGACGCTGGAAATTTCTGAGTACGGCATTAACCAGTCCACGCGCCCACGGTTTTTTCAGACGCTTGACAACTTTTACCGTTTCATCAACCGCCGCGTAATTGGCAGTGGGTGTGTGCATCAACTGAAACACGCCCAACTGCATCAGCAAATAGACATCCTTGTCTTTCGCTTTCAGAGGTTTGTCCAGTAGCTGGTCTACCAGTGCTTCAAGTTGTTGTGCCCAGCGACACCAGCCAAAGCTCCAGGCTTGCAGTTGTGCCTGTTCACTGATGGCCACTCGCAGTTGCGCCTCTGGCAGAAGACGCGTCAACGACCCACTCTTGCCTTGCAGGCGCAACATCAACTGCAGACATTGAAAACGCAGATTAGTGGCTGATTCAGCTATTTTTGTTGTCACGGTACTAACGATCGTTCAACGCACTGAAGATTTCAGCCAACAAAGGTTGACCACGTGCAAAATCCTCAGCACTCTGTGCTTTTTTCCCCGGCCATTGCAGCGTCAGGAATTCGATATCCTGGTCGCCTGCTCGCACGCGTACTGCATCATTCGTGATGGCCAGGATGGTGCCGGGGGCTGCAGTGACGTCCATGCTGGAGCCGTGCGTCAGTCGGCTTTGCCACAACCTTACACGCTGCCCGCACAATTCGCTTTCCGCCACTGGCCACGGGTTGAAAGCCCTGACTCGACGGTGCAGCTCTTCTGCCGGGAGACGAAAATCCAGCTGCGCTTCCGCCTTACTTAATTTTTCTGCATACGTCACGCCCGATTCGGCTTGAGGTGTTGCCGGCAGCTCACCACGACATCTTGCGGGTAGCGCTTCGAGCAAAGCCTGTGCACCCAGCTCAGCCAGCCGGTCGTGCAGTTGGGCTACCGACTCGTCGGCAGCGATGTCACAACGTCGCGTCAGCAGGACATCACCGGTGTCGAGCCCGGCATCCATCTGCATGATACACACGCCCGTCTGTTGATCACCTGCAAGCATAGCGCGATGTATGGGTGCCGCACCCCGCCAACGAGGCAACAGTGATGCATGGATATTCAGACATCCGAGCGCGGGTGTGTCCAGCACGCTCTGCGGCAGTATGAGCCCATAGGCCGCTACTACCAACACATCCGCCTGTAGCGCTTTGAAAGCCTCCAGCGCTTCATCTGACTTCAGCGAAACGGGTTGCTGAACAGGCACGCCAGCGGCTGTCGCGCGCAGCTTGACGGCGCTGGGCGTCAGCTTGCGACCGCGTCCCGCTGGCCGATCCGGCTGCGTCAGCACTCCGACCACGTCGTGTTCACTATCCAGCAGCGCATCCAGAGCAACCGCCGCGAACTCAGGCGTGCCGGCAAAGGCAACTTTCAGATGGTCACAATTCATGGGGTTACTGCGGTGTGTATGGCGGGATGCATGATCAACAACGGATCACGAGCTGAGTAATCACGAGCGCTCGGGACGCTCAGGCAGATCGTCCGGATCAGCGCCGTCACGAATCCACTTTTCCATGCGCTTGCGGATGCGATTGCGCTTCAAAACCGAGAGGTAATCCACAAACAGCTTGCCGTCCAGGTGATCAATTTCATGCTGAATACACACAGCCAGTAGCCCGTCTGCATCCATCTCGAACGGGTTTCCTTCCCGGTCTATGGCAGCAATCCGAACGTCAGATGGTCGTTTCACGCTTTCGTACACGCCGGGAATGGACAGGCAGCCCTCCTGCATCTCGGCTGAACCCTCGGCGCTGACAATGGTCGGGTTGATGAAGGTAAGCGGTGTGTTGTTTTCCTCAGAAACATCAATGACTACAACACGTTGGTGTACGTTGACCTGGGTGGCCGCCAGCCCGATGCCCGGCGCGTGGTACATGGTTTCAAGCATGTTATCGACCAGCCTGGCTACCGCGCCGTCAACGTCTGGAACCTGTGCAGCGGTGCGGCGCAGCTGAGGGTCTGGGTAATACAGAATATCAAGCAGTGACACGACTAGGTTTCCGGCAAGAACAGGTCCTCTAATAATAACAGTCACAGACAAGGCATCTCCCTTGCATCTTAAGGTTTTCCGATGCACCGCCGATCTATCCGGTTGTTATCACCCAAAATACGAGGGAGAGTTTCCCAGCATGGCCCTACACATGACTTTGACGACTGCACGCTTGAGCCTGGCAGTCAGTCTGTCGCTTATTATGGCTTCCTGCTCCACGGGCAAGGGTCCTTCTGCGATGGCAGTTTCCCCAGAGGTGACGACCAGTCAGCGATATACCGCTGAGAACGCCCCGCAAGCAGGCGTTGCCACGGCAGTGACGCGTGTCTACGTCGACTCTGATGACATAGAGGCCAATGCGCCTGAGGTGTATACCGTGGTCCGTGGTGACACCTTATGGGATATCTCAGACAGATTCCTGAAAGAGCCGTGGCGCTGGACCGAGATCTGGAGTTATAACCCTCAGGTCTACAACCCTCACCTGATTTACCCGGGGGATGTGCTGGCGCTGGAATATGTCAATGGCAAACCGACGTTGTCACTGACGCGCAATGGCAAGACAATTCCACACAACGCTGGCGAACCCCGCGTGGGCGCGGCAAGCCCGGCTGATGGCGGCGCACGCGTCAAGCTGGCACCCCGAGTCCGCTCAGAGTCACTGGATGATGCCATTCCAACGATTGCAGGCGATTCGATTGCGCATTTTCTGGTCCACCCACGAGTGGTTGACGAGCAGACCATCGCCAACGCACCCTATGTGGTTGCGAACAGCGACGATCGGCTTATCAGCTCCATCGGCAGCAAGATTTACGTGCGTGGTCGCATGAATCGCGACCAGACAAGCTACGGTGTATTCCGCAAGCACAAGCCACTCATCGATCCTGTAAACGGGGCACATCTGGGGTATGAAGTCACACATGTCTCTGACGCCAAGCTGCTCAGTGTGGGTGATCCGTCCACGCTCGGTCTCACCAGCAACAAGATGGAAACCATCGCAGGCGATATCCTGCTGGCCGTCAACGCCGACACAGCCACCCATACCTACACCCCACGTATGCCGGAGTTGCGTGGTGAAGCGAGAATCGTATCGCTGGTCAATGCCATTTCGCAGACCGGCCGTGATCAGGTCGTCGTGCTCAATATGGGCGCTGACTCCAGCATCAAAGAAGGCGATGTTCTGGCCGTGGAGACACGCGGCAAGCATCTGGTAGACAAAAAGGGCAAACGTGGTTGGGAGCATGTCGAATTACCCAACCAGCGCACAGGTGTATTGATGGTGTTCAAGACCTTTGACAAGGTAAGCTATGCCCTCGTCATGGAATCGACGCGCCCGATCAAGGTCAACGACATTGTTACGGGTATCTAACCTGGCTCTCGGCTGAAAACACAGTGGCCGCGGGCAATAACCGCGGTCACTATCATGGAAGATACATACACCCCTGCGTCAGCCTGGCTGGCGTTTTCGCTAGCATTTGACGCCAGCGCACGACACTGTCAGCACCTTCGGGCTGAAAACGTCGATCCGGCCAGCATTGGCCATCTGATTGCCGATTATCTGCAAGGCCACACAGCCCCACTTACCAACGCCTTGCAAGGCGAACTGGATAGCGTTGCACTTCGAAAACTCAACGATAGCCACTTGCAGACCCGAATCACCGATGCACTGCATTGGGAACAATCATCCCACCTGCATCACCTGATCGGATTCGATCACCCGCTCTACCCGCCTCTGCTGCGCGATACGACGGACGCGCCGCCACTGTTGTGGGCCAAGGGCCATCTGGCGGCATTGCAGGCTCCTGCGCTGGCTATCGTAGGATCTCGCAAGGCTAGTCGGCAAGCGCTCGCGCATACACGCACACTGGCGGCTGGCATGGCTGCGCGTGGTGTGGCGATTGTCAGCGGATTGGCGCGAGGGGTCGATGCAGCAGCGCATGAAGGAGCATTGTCGGCAGGCGGTGTAACGATTGCAGTTGCGGCGACAGAGCCAAACTCGGTTTATCCGAAGAATCACGCTGATCTGGCACAGCGGATCATTCATAACCACGGATTGATCATCACGGAATATCCGTTGGGAGCTCCAACGCTCAGGTGGTACTTTCCCAAACGTAATCGCATTATCAGTGGTTTGTGTCTGGGCGTGCTGGTCAGTGAGGCCGGTTTGCCCAGCGGCACGCTGACCACCGCCGCGCATGCTCTCAACCAGGGACGCGAGGTTCTGGCGATTCCAGGCTCGGTGCAAAACCCCCAGGCCAGAGGCTGTCACGCATTGATCAAACAGGGAGCAAGCCTTGTGGAGACGGAACAGGACATTCTCGATGCACTCGCGTGGCCGCTACTCAGAGAGCTGGAACAAAACGCTCTGAATGAAGCCAAAGAAGATAACGATGGCAAGCTCAGGCAGGGTAATCTGGCATTGGAAGACGATTCAGTGAACAGCACTGAGGGCCGCGTCCTGAGGGCGTTGAGCGCTGAAGCCGCCACGATTGACGAATTAATGCGCCACGTTGATTGTGAGGTTACAGAGCTGGGTACACTGCTGGGACTGCTGGAAATCGAGGGCAGAATCATGGGCGGTGCAGGTGGCAGGTATACGCTTTGCTAGCCATCAAATTCGGCCAAATTACACGGTTGCGTTGACAAAGAGCGATCAAGCGACGACGCTATGCGTTCGTGTAACCTCTGGTAAACACAGGTTTGCTGCGCGGTAGCCAACAAAGATAACCCTTGTATTCATGAGCAAAAATCTTGTCATCGTCGAGTCTCCCGCCAAGGGAAAGACTATCGAGAAGTATCTGGGCAAGGACTATAAGGTTCTCGCCTCCTACGGTCACGTGCGCGATTTGTTGCCCAAGGAAGGGGCTGTCGACCCTGAAAACAACTTCGCCATGAAGTACCAGATGATCGAGCGTAACGAGAAACACGTTAACGCGATCAAGAAAGCCCTCAAGAAAGCAGACACTTTGTTACTCGCCACTGACCCGGATAGAGAGGGTGAGGCTATCAGCTGGCATCTGGTGGAGCATTTGCGAGAAACCGGCGAACTGGAAGGCAAGAAAGTGCAGCGTGTGGTTTTTCATGAAATCACCAAACGCGCAGTTCAGGAAGCCGTCGATAACCCGCGCGAACTGGGGTACGACCTCATCAACGCGCAGCAGGCAAGGCGCGCACTGGACTATCTTGTGGGATTCAATCTCTCACCCTTGCTATGGCGCAAGATCAGCCGCGGACTGTCTGCAGGACGGGTACAAACCCCGGCACTTCGAATGATCTGCGAGCGCGAAAACGAAATAGAAGCCTTTGTCCCACAGGAATACTGGAGCATCCTGGCAGAGCTTGAAAAAGACACTCAGCCGTTCAGTGCACGATTGTCATTGCTCAACGGCGAAAAAATGAAACAGTTTACGGTAACCAATGGCGAACAGGCGAACGCCACGCGGGACATTCTCATGGGCCATGCAAGTGGTTCACTGACGGCTGTTAAAGTGGAAAAAAAGCAACGCAAGCGCAACCCGACAGCGCCGTTCACCACATCCACGATGCAGCAGGAAGCCTCGCGCAAGCTCGGCTTTGGAGCACAACGCACTATGCGCACCGCCCAGAAGCTCTACGAGGGCATCAAGCTGGGCGATGAAGGAGCTGTGGGTCTGATCACTTATATGCGTACTGATTCGATCACGCTGTCGCAGGATTGTCTGGATGAACTGCGCGAACTTATCCAGCAGCGTTTCGGCAAGGATTATCTGCCTGACGAGTTAAACGTCTATAAGAACAAGTCAAAAATGCACAGGAAGCACACGAAGCGATCCGTCCAAGCTCTGTCATGCGTGCCCCTGATGAAATCAAGCCCTACCTGGAAGAGGATCAGTACAAGCTCTACAACCTGATCTGGAAGCGCACAGTGGCCAGCCAGATGATCTATGCCACCATTGACCAAGTGGCGGTCGATTTTGCCTGCGGCGATGGAAACCAGTTCCGGGCCAACGGCTCAACGATCCGCTTTCCGGGCTTCATGACGGTATACCGTGAGGATGTCGATGACAAGAAAAAAGCCGAAGAAGACGACAAAGTGCTGCCTGAGATGCAGGAAGGCGACAAGATTCCTTTGCAAGACATCAAGCTGACTCAGCACTTCACCGAACCACCTCCACGCTTTTCAGAAGCGAGTCTGGTGAAGACGCTTGAGGAGTACGGCATCGGACGTCCTTCAACATATGCGTCGATCATTTCGACGCTGCAATCGCGTGAGTACGTCGAAATTGAAAGTCGCCGGTTTTTCCCCACAGACACCGGGCGAGTGGTGTCCGCGTTCCTGTCCAAGCACTTCGACAAGTATGTGGATTACGATTTCACCGCCAATCTGGAAGATGAACTGGATGCTGTGTCACGCGGTGAAAAAGACTGGGTGCCTTTGCTGGGCGATTTCTGGAAACCGTTCCACGAGCGCGTGGAAGACAAACTTGAAAACGTCTCAAAGGATGAAGCCATTCAGGCGCGGGCTCTGGGGACGGATGAAGAAAGTGGACGCCCGATTACCGTCCGTATTGGTCAATACGGCGCATTCGTTCAGATTGGTACGCGGGATGACGAGGAGAAGCCCAAATTTGCAGGACTTCGCCCCGGCCAACGCATGAACAGTATTACGCTGGAAGAAGCCATACAGCTGTTTGACCTGCCTCGCGTACTTGGCGAGTCCCCGGAGGGTGAAAAGATCACCGCTAATATTGGTCGCTTTGGTCCCTACATCAAATATGACTCAAAGTTTGTGTCGCTGAAGGAGGATGATCCCTACACGGTGACGTTGGAGCGCGCCCTTGAGATCGTGGCCGAAAAGAAGATTGCCGATGCCAACAAGCTGGTCAAGGCGTTTGAAGGCACTGAGGTGCAAATACTCAATGGACGATGGGGTCCCTACATTACGGATGGCAACAAGAACGCAAAGATCCCGAAGGAGATGAAGGAGACGCCAGCGGCCATTGATCTGGAGACATGTCTGAAGCTCCTGGCCGAGGCACCAGAGCGCAAGGGCCGTGGCAAGAAAAAAGCCGCTGCCAAAGCGGAATCCAAGAAAAAGGCCACTGCCAAGAAGAAAACCAAGAAGAAATCCGCAGCCTCCAAAAAGGCGGCTGCCAAAAAACGGGCAGCTCCGAGAAAGCAGGCGGCCGCCAAGAAAACAGCGATGGCCCAACAGGAGTGACTGGTCCGAACGAGGTGATTGGTCTGCACGCTGCGGTTGACGCCTTGAAAAATGGAGGCGTCATCGCCTACCCCACTGAGGCGGTATTTGGTCTGGGCTGTGAGCCACGTAATGTCGATGCCCTGCAACGAATTATTGACATCAAGGGCCGTGACGCCCACAAGGGTTTCATTCTCATCGCATCGCAGCAGTCACAACTGCAACCTTATATGGCAGCGATAACGAGCGCTCAGCAGGCACAGCTTGATGAGCACTGGCCTGGCCCTGTCACGTTTGTTGTGCCTGCTCACACCAGCATCGCAAACTCGCTGCTCACGGGTTTTCGGGACAGCCTTGCTGTTCGGGTCAGCAAACATCCGGTTGTGGTACAGCTTTGCGAACGTTATGGAGGAGCCATAGTGTCCACCAGTGCAAACCGCTCCGGCGAAGAGTCACTGCGTGCCAGTGAGACTGTCAGGAAATCGATAGGCGACGAGATCGATGTAGTGGTGGATGCCTCCGTGGGTGATCTTGCATCACCCACGAAGATCTTCGATCTTTTAACGGGTAAGCAGCTGCGTTGAATAACAGCCGATTCAGTCAATATTGACTCAGGCTACCTTTTGATCGTCAAACTGCATCTGCAAAGCGCCACTAACCAGTTGCAACGAGCGGTTGGCAGCAGCAATGGATTCTTCCTGACGCCGCTGCGTTTCATTGATCTGGGCAATACTTATTGCTACCTGGGCTTGGTGTAGTGCGAGCCGATCCAACACTTTTAGCGGTGTGTTGATTGAAATCACACGATGACGCTGTTCTGTATTCTCTGACAGCAGTAATGTTTTTTCTGAATTCCGGCTCATAGGGACAGTTTTGTGTTGCTCAGTAGTCATTAAAAAAAAAGATTTCATGGAAAAACGGGGCTTCATGTGGATGAGTAAACCAGAGTGACTGACTGTGCTCCCACTTGGCACTTGTTGCCCACAGAACCGGTAATAGCAAAAATAATGACAATTGGTCTTCTCCCCCGCCGTGTCCTGGCATGAAATGGCCGGCGGGAAGTTACTTGTCAACATTTGTGTCTGCCTGGTAGTCGGGTCTGATGCAGCAAAAGCCCGAACCGTGCCCATGTGTTTAAACACTGAGTTACACTCTTGAATTGCATCGCGTTGGCCGGGTCGCGTTGAGCCAGTCACGTCGACTGGGTCACCCCTCTTGGCAATGATGTCTGCCGTTAAGCCTGCGAGCGAACCGCTGACACAGCATAATCAACACATCATCAACTTTTCAATTCCCCAGCATGAGTGATTCAACAGAGCACGACAATACGGTTATCGACAGCGATGCCGTCTACCATTTCCTGACCTCCTTTCATGACAGCTTGTGTCAGCAGCTGTCACAACTGGATGGCGGTGCTTCATTCATTGACGATCAGTGGTCTCGCGAAGAGGGCGGCGGCGGACTCACCCGCATCCTGACCAACGGTCATGTATTCGAGAAAGCAGGGGTTGCGTTCTCCAGAGTCAACGGCACAACATTGCCACCATCAGCCTCCGCGCATCGACCAGAACTTGCAGGACGTGGATGGGAGGCCATGGGTGTGTCGCTCGTGCTGCACCCCACCAACCCCTATGTTCCCACCACGCACGCCAATGTCCGGTTTTTTCGTGCCGACAAAGATGGTGAAGCACCCGTCTGGTGGTTCGGCGGCGGCTTCGATCTTACGCCCTATTATGGTTTTGAGGACGACTGTGTCCATTGGCACCAGCAGGCATTCAATGCACTCAAGCCATTTGGCGATGAGCTGCATCCAAAATTCAAGACGTGGTGTGATGACTACTTTTATCTGAAACACCGGGACGAAGCACGCGGTATTGGCGGGTTGTTTTTTGACGACTTCAATGGCAAAGGATTCGAACATGCCTTTGGTGTCATGCAGTCGGTGGCAAACCACTTCTATCCGGCCTATGCCCCCATTGTAGAGCGGCGTCAACACATGCCGTACTCGCAGAGGGAACGTGACTTTCAGCTTTACCGTCGTGGTCGATATGTCGAGTTCAATCTGGTGTACGATAGAGGCACACTGTTTGGCCTGCAATCAGGCGGCCGTACCGAGTCTATCCTCATGTCATTACCACCGCACGTGAGCTGGCACTACAACTACCAACCTGAAGAAGGGTCGCCTGAAGAACAACTCACCAAGACTTTTCTCCCGGCAAGAGACTGGCTTGCCTAGGAGGCTAGCGCGGACATTGTGTATTGATCTGGCTGCCTGTTTTAGTATGGCTTTGCACAACATCCCGGCAGATCGATGCAATAACCCGCCGGTTCGTCGCTCTGCAAAAGCTTGTACCGGGTATTGAAGCAATGGAGTGGGGGGTGAACTCGAGCCCAGAAGGCTTGAACAAAGGCGCAAGCCATTGTTTTACTCTGACTTTCGCTTCTGATGCCGCGCGTGACGCTTACCTGCCGCACCCGGCGCATACAGCATTCGCAGAATGGGTAAGCACCTGGTTGGACTCGGTGACTGTGGTGGATTACTGGGCTCTGCTTGAAGCTCCTCTTGCGAGCTAAAGCTTTTGCACCAGGCTGATCCCGGTCATGCAACCTTCAGCTGGACTCGCTTTCAGACTCCGAAATACTCTTGAATTGCGGCTCATTCCATTCCAGCGGCAGCAGCACCCGCGATACCAGCAAGTAGAATGCAGGTAGTGTCAGGATGAGAAACGCTATGATGACGATCAATTGCATTCTGGAATTCTTCTGCTGTTTCATGGTTCTCGATGGTGTACGAAAAAACTGTGCAGAGCTTAAGCATAGCAGCATGTCAATGCTGAACAAACCGTGGCTGCTGTCTTGCGCGCCCACCAGAATTTTGCGCTAAACAGGCTACAGTTTCGTAGCAATGCCTTTGAGCAGCCCAACAAAACTATGCAAACTCTGGTCGGTATCGGCGTCATCTTGTGCCGCGACAACAAGATTCTTCTCGGCAAGCGTCGTGGTGCACATGGGCCCGGTACCTGGGCTTTGCCTGGCGGACATCTGGACCCCGGAGAGACCATTGCCGAATGCGCTATTCGTGAAGTCCTGGAGGAAACTG